>NZ_JBLUPY010000015.1:0-93934 GCF_048068215.1 Pseudomonas sp. NY15372 | reverse complement strand
GAATCCTGAGCGAGCAGGGCTGGTTGAGTGCATGGTGATTACCCACACCGGGATGCGATCTGGCTTTGGGTAAAGGGTTGTCTTCATCGCCGGCAAGCCGGCTCCCACAGGATGTGGTTGGCGCTGTACCAGTGGGAGCCGGCTTGCCCACAACCATAGAATCTCCCACAGGTTCACCGCTGCTCTTGAGCTCTTGTGGGAGCCGGTCTTGCCGGCGATGGCTGCAAAGCATCCCCCGCGAACTCGGCTGTGTCAGACATTTCCGAACCTGAAACCAAATGCTTCAGCTTGCTGCAATTAGCGAACTATCCTACGTGCCTGCCGGAAGCCGCCTCATTGTTGGGGGAATACCCCGGGGATAACTTCACCGGGTCGTTACATTTGGCGACCGGGTGTGAGAACCCGATAGCGTAAAGAGCTGGCCTTCCTGTTATGGCAGCCGTGTCCGGGCAGACTTCGGTCTGGCCGAGTTTCTCTTGCGCCTCGGTTTCTCACCCCGTGTGCACGGCTGCCACCCTTGTCTCGTGAGAAAGACCCTGGCGGTAGCGACTTTCCAATCGCGCAGAGAACTTGATCATGAAAAAAATCGTTCCCGACCCACCCCCGCTTAGATTCCCTGACCCTTCCACCGACATTCCCGCTGACGCGCCGAGCGAACCTCCACCCTCTTGGAAGACCGCAGGCGTCCAGACCTGCCTGGACCTGTATCGCATCCAACCCGGCATCCCGTTCCAGCAGGCGTTCGACGAGCTTTCCGTATTGCTGGGGTGTATTCGCCACCTGGCCTGTGAGGCCGAAATGGAAGGTGATCGGATTGCGGGCAGCACGACCCGGATTCTCAGTGCGATGGCCAAGGCGCTGATCGACGACATGGAGATTGGGATGAGTCGCAGGGCCTAGGGGCCGCTTTGCGGCCCTTTCGCGGCACAAGGCCGCTCCTACAGCGGCCAATGTCGCCGATCCCCTGTTGGGGCCAGCGTACGCCGATCCCTGTAGGAGCGGCCTTGTGCCGCGAAGGGCTGCAAAGCAGCCCCAGAAACAACGAAATAAAAATGGCATAAGCAAATGAAAAAATATGATTTCTAGCTATATTTGACAGCCTGTTAATGTCGATTCCATTCCAACGAGGCCACTCCCTCGTGGCCTTGCAAACGAATCGAAGGAAGCGTTTTCATGCTGGTTGTTTCTCTTGGCGGTAGCCCCAGTACCCGTTCACGCTCCGGTGTGCTGCTCGAGCGTTCGCGCCAATGGCTACAGGACCGTGGTGTAGAAGTGGTGACGTTCCAGGTGCGTGAATTCCCCGCCGAGGACCTGCTCCATGCACGCTTCGACAGCCCGCAGGTAAAGCATTTCAACGAACTGGTCGCCCAGGCCGATGGCCTGGTGGTCGCCACCCCGGTGTACAAGGCGTCCTTCGCCGGCGCCCTTAAGACCTTGCTCGACCTGCTGCCTGAGCGCGCCCTGGAGCACAAGGTCGTGCTGCCCATCGCCACCGGCGGCAGCATCGCCCACATGCTGGCGGTGGATTACGCACTTAAACCGGTACTGTCTGCACTCAAGGCGCAGGAGACCCTGCAAGGGATCTTCGCCGACGACAGCCAGATCGCCTATGGCGAGCACGGCAGGCCCGCACAGCTGGCCGAGGCGCTGCAAGCGCGTCTGCTCGATTCGCTGGAACTGTTCCACAGCGCCCTGGCCCGCCGCCCCAAGCCCGTGCCGCCAGGCGTGCTCAACGAACGTTTGCTCACGGCTCGCTGGAGCATCTGAGCCTCCTTTACCGCTTCATCGTTTTCCCACCTTACTCGCCCGCCAACGAGGCAAGCAGGTGCAACCCGAACCCAACTCGCACAGGAGAGCGCCATGCGCACAGTCTTCTTGCGTCGTGGTCTGGTCGCCCTGTTCGCGGCGGCTGTGTCCTTCGGCGCCATCAGCCAGGCCCAGGCCGAAAGCCTGCGTATCGGTTACCAGAAATACGGCACGCTGGTGCTGCTCAAGGCCAAGGGCACGTTGGAAAAACGTCTGGCCGAGCAGGGCATCCAGGTCCAGTGGACCGAGTTCCCCGGCGGCCCGCAGCTGCTCGAAGGGCTGAATGTCGGCTCGATCGACTTCGGTGTCACCGGCGAAACACCGCCGGTATTCGCCCAGGCTGCCGGCGCCGACCTGCTCTACGTGGCTTATGAGCCGCCAGCCCCGCACAGCGAGGCGATCCTGGTGCCCAAGGGCTCGCCGATCCAGTCGGTGAAGGAGCTCAAGGGCAAGAAGGTCGCCTTCAACAAAGGCTCCAACGTGCACTACCTGCTGGTCCGCGCCCTGGAAGATGCGGGCTTGAAATACAGCGACATCCAGCCGGTGTACCTGCCGCCGGCCGATGCCCGCGCCGCCTTCGAACGCGGCAGCGTCGACGCCTGGGTGATCTGGGACCCGTACCAGGCTGCCGCCGAACAGCAGTTGCAGGCGCGCACCCTGCGTGACGGCAAGGGCCTGGTAGACAACCACCAGTTCTACTTGGCCACGCGCCAATACGCCACGGACCATCCGGCCGTGATCCAGACCCTGGTCGATGAGGTGCGTGGCATCGGCCAATGGTCCCAGGCCAACCCGCAAGTGGTCACCGAACAGGTGGCGCCGCTGCTCGGGCTGCCGGCCGACATCGTTCTCACCTCGGTCAAGCGCCAGGGTTTCGGTGCCACGCCGCTGACGCCCGAGGTGATCGCCGCACAGCAGAAGATCGCCGACACCTTCAAGGCCCTGAAGCTGATCCCCAAGCCCTTGAGCATCAAGGACGTGATCTGGACTCCCCCCGCCAAGGTCGCCAACGCGCCTTGACCGATTCGCCAGCGCCGGGGCGCCCCCCGGCTCGAGCCAACCTTGAGGAGACAACTCCAATGAGCCTGAACATCTTCTGGTTCCTCCCGACCCACGGTGACGGCAAGTACCTGGGCACCACCGACGGCGCCCGGGCGGTCGACCACGGCTACCTGCAGCAGATCGCCCAGGCCGCCGACCGCCTCGGCTTCGGTGGCGTGCTGATTCCCACCGGGCGTTCCTGCGAGGACTCTTGGCTGGTGGCGGCGTCGCTGATTCCGGTGACCCAGCGCCTGAAGTTCCTGGTGGCCCTGCGCCCCGGCATCATTTCGCCGACCGTGGCGGCGCGCCAGGCCGCCACCCTCGATCGCCTGTCCAATGGCCGGGCGCTGTTCAACCTGGTGACCGGCGGCGACCCGGACGAGTTGGCCGGCGATGGCCTGCACCTGGACCACCAGGCGCGCTACGAGGCCTCCGTGGAATTCACCCGCATCTGGCGCAAGGTGCTGGAAGGCGAGGTAGTCGACTACGACGGCAAGCACATCCAGGTCAAGGGCGCCAAGCTGCTCTACCCGCCGATCCAGCAGCCGCGCCCGCCGCTGTATTTCGGCGGCTCTTCCGATGCGGCCCAGGACTTGGCCGCCGAACAGGTCGAGCTGTATCTGACCTGGGGCGAACCGCCCGCCGCGGTGGCCGAGAAGATCGCCCAGGTACGCCAGAAAGCCGCCGCCCAGGGGCGAGAGGTGCGCTTCGGCATCCGTCTGCACGTGATCGTACGTGAAACCAACGCAGAAGCCTGGGCGGCTGCCGACAAACTCATCTCGCACCTGGACGACGACACCATCGCCCGTGCCCAGGCGTCCCTGGCGCGCTTCGATTCGGTAGGCCAGCAGCGCATGGCCGCCTTGCACGGCGGCAAGCGCGACAAGCTCGAAGTCAGCCCCAACCTGTGGGCCGGCGTCGGCCTGGTACGCGGCGGCGCCGGTACCGCGTTGGTGGGCGATGGCCCAACCGTGGCGGCCCGGGTCAAGGAATACGCGGACCTGGGCATCGACACCTTCATCTTCTCCGGTTACCCGCATCTGGAGGAGTCGTACCGAGTCGCCGAGCTACTGTTCCCGCACCTGGACGTGCAACGCCCAGAACAGCCCAGCAGCGGCGGCTATGTAAGCCCGTTCGGCGAAATGGTCGCCAACGACATCTTGCCCAAATCCGTGGCGCAGAGCTGAGGGGCAGGTCATGAGTCATGCAATTTCTGCCTCAGCCTGGCCGAAGCGCCTGGCGCCCTGGGCCCTGCCGTTGCTGTTGCTGGCGGTGTGGCAGCTGGCGGTTGCCAGTGGCTGGCTGTCGACCCGCATCCTGCCGGCACCGAGCGCGGTGTTCAGCGCCGGCGTCGAGCTGGTACGCAGCGGCGAGATCTGGACGCACCTGGCCATCAGCGGTTGGCGCGCAGCCCTGGGCTTTGCGATCGGCGGCAGCATCGGCTTGGTGCTGGGCTTCATCACGGGCCTGTCGAAGTGGGGCGAGCGCCTGCTCGACAGCTCGGTGCAGATGATCCGCAACGTGCCGCACCTGGCGCTGATCCCGCTGGTGATCCTGTGGTTCGGCATCGATGAGTCGGCGAAGGTCTTCCTGGTGGCCTTGGGCACCCTGTTCCCGATCTACCTCAACACCTACCACGGCATCCGCAATGTCGACCCGGCCCTGGTGGAGATGGCGCGCAGCTATGGTCTTTCGGGTTTCAGCCTGTTCCGCCAGGTGATCCTGCCGGGAGCGTTGCCCTCGATCCTGGTGGGCGTGCGCTTCGCCCTGGGCTTCATGTGGCTGACGCTGATCGTCGCCGAGACCATCTCGGCCAATTCGGGTATCGGCTACCTGGCGATGAACGCACGGGAATTCCTGCAGACCGACGTGGTGGTGCTGGCCATTGTCCTGTACGCCGTGCTCGGCAAGCTCGCAGACCTGGCCGCTCGTGGCCTGGAGCGTGTCTGGCTGCGCTGGCACCCGGCTTATCAAGCGGCGAAGAAGGAGGGCGTATGACCGTGCTCAAGGAACAACCGCCGCGCCTGCTGCGCGGCATCCCCCTGGCGGCCCAAGGCTTGCGCAAGGCCTTCGGCCAGCGCGAGGTGCTGCGGGGCATCGACCTGCACATCCCGGCAGGGCAGTTCGTGGCCGTCGTCGGCCGCAGCGGCTGCGGCAAGAGCACCTTGCTGCGCTTGTTGGCCGGCCTCGACCAGCCCAGTGCCGGCCAGTTGCTCGGCGGCGCCGCGCCGCTTTCACAGGCGCGCGAAGACACGCGCCTGATGTTCCAGGACGCACGCCTGCTGCCCTGGAAGAAGGTGATCGACAACGTCGGCCTGGGGCTTTCCGGCAATTGGCGCCCTGATGCGCTGCAAGCGCTGGAGGCCGTGGGGCTGGCTGAACGAGCCAACGATTGGCCGGCTGCGCTGTCTGGAGGGCAGAAGCAGCGGGTGGCCCTGGCCCGTGCGCTGATCCACAAACCGCGCCTGCTGTTGCTGGACGAGCCGCTGGGTGCGCTAGACGCGCTGACCCGGATCGAGATGCAGCAACTGATCGAGCGCCTGTGGCGCGAGCACGGTTTCACCGTGTTGCTGGTCACCCATGACGTCAACGAAGCGGTTGCCGTGGCCGATCGGGTGATCCTGATCGAGGACGGCGCCGTGGGCCTGGACCTGGCCGTCGACCTGCCTCGGCCACGCTCGCGGGGCTCCCATCGCCTGGCGGCGCTGGAAAGCGAAGTGCTCGACCGTGTTCTTGCCGTGCCGGGCACGCCGCCCGAGCCGGAACCTGTAGCCCCTTTGCCCACGCAGTTGCGTTGGGCGCATTGAACCCCTGAAGCCATCGAGAAGGAATCAAGCCATGACCATCAAAGCCATCAACGTACGCAACCAGTTCAAAGGCACCGTGAAGGAAATCCTCGAAGGGCCGGTACTGTCGGAAATCGACGTGCAGACCGCCTCCGGCATCGTCACCTCGGTGATCACCACCCGCTCGGTGCGTGAGCTGGAGTTGCAGGTAGGGAGCGAGGTGATTGCCTTCGTCAAATCGACCGAGGTATCCATCGCCAAGCTCTGATACAGGATGCCCGGGCCTTCTGCTGGCCCGGGCGTTCAGCCGTTTCAGGGCTGGTTCGGACGTAGGCCGTCGAACAGCGAAGTGGCTTGGGCCTCGGTCATGGGGCCGCGCCAGGCGCCTGCCCCCTGGTTTCGTTCGCTGGCCAGCTTCAGGTGCCCGGCCTCCAGCCTGCTGAACTGCTGGCGTGGCTTTTTCTTGAAATGGAAATGGGCATACCAGAGCGCAGCGTTCGTGGCGTTGTCGATGATTCGGTATTCCTCCAGATACTCGATAGGATGGCCTTGTCTGTTCTTGGCGGGCTCAAGCACGCGCGACCATTCGAGCGTCACTTGGCCTTCGGCATTGAGGTACTCCAGATGAGCGACCGTGGGATTGTTCGTGGCCTTGGTCTGCTCGATCCTCAGCCGCCGTCCAAGCGCGTCCAGTTGCGCCGCTGCTTGTCTGAGTTGGTTCACCGTGCTGCGCGAGGCATCGGTGATGGCCTGGCCCGCCTGGCGCTCAATCGACGTGGCGAGCTCACGCAGCGGGCTGGCACACCCTTGTGCATAGTCCTCCAGGTCCCTGGGCAGCATCTTCTGCGCCTTGTAACGCTGCAAGGCCGCCTCTGCCTCCGGGACCTTGGCCAAGTGGTTCCGGGCCGCCGATTGCAGCTGCTGCAGCGAGGCATTGTAGCCTTGGGGAGCGGGCGGGGTACGCTGCCATTGCCCTTGTGGCGTTCTGCCGAAGGTGGCATGGGGCTCGTTCGTGGCGCCGTTGGCAATCTGCATTTGCTGTTGGCCAGCCACTGTGTTTTCGCGGCCGATATACAGGCGCTGATCCTCGGTCTCGAACAGGATTGGCTGTCTCGGCCCTCTGTTGGGGCGCCGTGCGACTGGACGAGGGGCTATCGTGGCCAGGGACTGTTCCGTTTCAGTGAGCAGGCGCGATAGTTCAGTGCGCATTGTGCCGATCGCATTGGCCTGGACCTGGTTGGGGTAGGCGTCTTCCCAGATACGCATGCGGGTATCGAAGCGCTGGTACTGCTGCTGCAGCTGGGTCAGGAAGCGGTGTTCATTTCGTTGACTGAGTGGTGTCAACGGCAGGTCGCCGTGGCTGTACAAGGCGTTGCGCAGTGCAGCCAGTTCGTCGTTGAACTGGCGCCAGAACACCAGGTCGAAGGTCGCGTTCGGGTTCAGCAGGGTCGTGCCCAGGGCTGAGAGGCGCACCATTCGGTATCCGTTCGGGTTCAGTGGAATGTCCAGCTTGTCGAGTTTCTCGAGATAGTCGGTAAGGTTCTTTTTTTGTAACTGGTTGCGCATCTTCCCAATGCGTTGAAGTTCCTGTTCGATGTCCCTCAGTGCATCCGCCAATTGACCGTAGGCATGCTGTAGTTCCTTCACGTGGGCAGTTAGTCGAGCGGGGTCGAGGGTGGTGATGGCAGCCTCGAGTGGCGCAAGTCGCTCAAAGTGAGCAAGCATCCTGATATGCAATTGCTGGATCAGATTTGGATGCTGCCGTCCCATATCGAAAGCGAATTCCTCGATGATGTTGCGTGCGCCGGTTCGGCCGATTTCGGCTCGCAGTGACCTCAGGCGTTCCAGGCTCTGTTGGTGAAAGTCCAGGTAGCTGCGCAATTGGCTCACCACGTCGTTCCGGGCCCGGCTTATCTCGGCGGCCGAGGCAGCCGGCCTCACGGGGCCGTCGGGGCCCATGCCAGTGGCGCTGTTCAAGGCATCCACCTTGGACGAGAGCTGGGCCCTGTGGGCCTGTCTGTTGGTGTGGATGTCCTGCAGGATATCCAAGGGTGTGAGCTGCCTCGGTTGCAGGCCCAAGGCTCTGCGCAGAGAGGTCAGGCTGCGGTCGTACAGGGAACTGACATACCCGCCACCGCCTGCCAGGCCGCTATCGACCAGGTGTCCGCTCAAGCTGCCGTGCGTTTCCCATACGCCTGTCGTGCCGAGGCGTATGGGCTGTTTGTAGGTGCGGGTAGCGGTGGCTTTCAGGCGCCAGGTGAGATGGGTCGCGTCCCATTCGACCTGGTAATAGCGCCCGTTGCGGATAATGTAGTCGGTCTGGGAGCCCACATGATGGTGGATCCCGGCGCCATGAGCGCCTGCATGGGCAGCCCAGCGCCCTGTCGGTACTTCGGCTTCATAGCCGCTGAATGACGTCGAGTATCTGTGGTGTCCGTTGAGCGTGGCGCTAGTCAGTTGACGTTGCCGGGTTCTCAGGCGTGCCGTTGGTCGCGGTACTGCAGGGTGTGCCACGGCGGGCGTGAGGTCCATGATGGCGTCGAACAACGACAGGAACACACTGTTGAGGTGCTCGATACCGCTTGCCGAGTCGCCGCGAAGAAAGGCCTCGACACTGTCGGTGGCGGCATGCCAACCGTCGTACAGGGCGATGGCCGTGCCTACGACCGGCACGAAACCCAAGGCTATCTTGATGTAGTCGTACACCCGGCCATGGCGGATGGCTTCCGTTTCCAGATACAGGTCGACCTGGCTACGGGATGTGGCCCGGTTCTGGTGGATCAGGCGGCCCATGAGCAAGGTCGCTCGGTAGGCGGCGAGCTGGCCGGACAACGCTATGCCGGGCCCGATGAACCCAGAAAAGTTCCGGCTCAGGGCGGTGTCGATGTAGGCCAGGTGCTCGGCCTCGGCGCCATCGAGTGGCAGCTTGGCCAGGTATCGACTCATGCTATCGGTCAGTGCCCGGTGCTCGAGGGCTCGGCATGCCAGCGCTGGGGTCGCGTATTGGCTGATACTCTTGCCGTCGGGCGCATCGGGCACCAGCAACAAGGTCGGGCCTGTTGCCGCCTGCAGCAGGAAGATGCCCGCCAGGGTCACGGCATCGCTGGTGCCGTCCGCTGCAGTGCCAGGGCGCAGCAGCACCGTATGAAAGTCGATGGTGCAAGGTTCACTGGGGTTCTCCTGCTCCAGGCAGAAGCGCTCGAGCATGCGCTGGCCTGTTTCGTCCAGGGTGTCCGGTTGGCTCAGCGCGATGATCTTGAGCTGGTGTGCGAACGGGGTACGCAAGGCTTCCTTGCGCCGCTCGCTTTCGAACATGGACTCGCCAGGCAACCCTTTGAAGGTGTCTATGATGCGGTCTTCGTAAGCCTGGGCCAGATCCAGGGTCTTCATCACGTTGGCGATGTAGCTCAGGTTCACGCCCTCGCGAACCTTCGGTTCGACCGGGCCTTCCGCGAAAACGACGTTGGCATTGGTCAGGCGCAGTTTCAGGTCATCGTCGAGCGCCCATAAAAGGAAATCCGCCAGATCGATGAGGCTGCGCGACGTGCTGAACACGATCACTTCCTTGAAGGCATGGCCCACCCCGGACTCGCCCAGAGGCTCGCGTAGGCGGCGGAAGTGGTCGGCAATGTCCAGTTTGATGAGTGCAGTGGTCTCCATGCCGAAGTCGGCGCGCAGTTTCTGCTCCAGTGCACTGCGAACGAATTGCCCGCGCTCCGGGAGGTCGCGCTCGAGCAGTTGGTTGGATGTCAGCATGGCTTTGCGCAGCGCCTCTACCTGGGCCGCCAGTTCGACGCGTGCGTCAGGGGGCAGGCGCTTCAGGTGTTGCAGCCTGGCGCTGATCAAGTCGGTCCGGTTTCTTTCGGCCAGGCGTGCGAATGCATGGCTACGCGCCAGGTTGACGGCCAGGCCCAGGCGCGACACGACGGTATCCAGCGAGGGGGCCTGGGGCAGGCTGGCCAGCAGGGTTTGGGTGCAGTAATCGAATGCATCGGTGGTGATCGGCTCACAGACGAGTTCGAATGCTTGAGGCTGGTCGTACAAGGCATCGAGCAACGCCTGGGCGCCTTGCGGCCAGGCGCTCTGCACCAAGGATTCCGGCCAGGCGCCGTAGAGCGTCGCGCGCACCCGCTCGGCCAGTTGTGCCTGGCTGGCAAGGTGCATCAGCCCGCCGTCCCGCCCGGCCTTGTACAGCAGCCAGGAACGGTCCGGTTCCAGTGTGTCGGCGTCAGGCAAGCCTTGCAGTGCCAGCAGGTTGGTGAGCCGCCAGGATCTCGAGCCGAGCTTGATGCGTAGCGCATAGGGCTGCACCTTGCGCTGAAGGCTGGGTTTGGGGCGTGCTTCGAGTGCTTCCACCCAGGCAAGGTGTTCGTCCTTCAGCTCGCCCAACAGGTGCTGAAGGCGAGCCTCGCTACACAATGCACGGGCTCGGAGCTGACTCAAGTGATCGAACCGGCTGGTCTCTGCGTGTCGCTCGCCCCAGGTAGTCGCAGTGATCGTTGTCGGCAGTTGGGAAAACAATCGCTCGAACTCGGCTTCAATGGCCTCGAGCTGCGCCTGGTGCTCCCTGAGCCTGGCCATCTTGTTCGAAGAGGGGAGGGTATCGTCGCCCAGGTAGGTGGCGAGGAACTGCTCTTGCCGAGCGATGCGCTGCTTACGCCAGCCAAGGGGAAGCTGCTGGGGCAGGGCGTCGAAATGCAGTTCTTCAGTGGCGAGTTGCTGGTCATGGGCGATGAGCGTGTCGATCGTTTGTTCGCTCGTTGGAGGCAGGGCTGGGCGTGGTGCGATTGCCTGTTTTTCTTCCCAGGCCTGAAGTGCGGTCCAGTCCAGCGGGTCGGTCTCGCTTTCCTGGGCGGCCTGGATCAGGTGGTTCGATATGCTGCGTTGCGTGTCGTCCAGGGCTTCCTCGACCCAACTGGCAAACCCATCGGCGGTGATGTCCATCCAGTCGATGGCGCTTTCGCTGCTGCCTGGTACCAACGGGGCGGCGGGGGCTGGCCAGAGTATGTAGCGATTGGAATGCAGCCAGGTACGCAGTGTGTCGTGGTCTGCGAAGGTCTCGATCACGCTGTCGGCATCGGGCCTGTACAGCAACCAGCGAGTTTCTCCGGGCCAGGGCTTGACGAGCAGGGCAGCGATACAGGTCTCGGCCTTGCCGTTGGGGTGAACCCAACGCGCCAAGGCATATTCGGTGGTGGGGCTTGGCTGCCCCTGGCGCCAGGCCGCTGCATCGATCTGGTCGAGCCCGAATGCCAGGTCCAGGCTCGCGGCGAAGTGCTCGCGCAATAGCTGGGCGGCATGGGCTTGGCGGGAGATGGCCTGGCCAGGCATGCGCCCGGACCAATAGTCGGTCCAGGCCCTGATGCCGGTACCGGCCCAGACGGGCACCAAGCCGGACAGCCAGTCACCGGCTTGCCAAGTGGCGTACGGGGAGCCCTCGGGAAACCCCCAGGATGTCCAATCCGCGAAGGGGGCGGCGAATGTGGGGCTGGCAAGCATCCGGGCGGCCAGGGTCAACAGGGTGACCTGGCGTTCGTCGTGTTTCAGGCCGCAGGCATAAGGGTCTACCTTGAACTGGCGCTTGAGTTGGTCCTGCAAGGTGTTCTTCAGCCGCGGGGCTTGCTCGTCCAAGGCCTGCAGTGCCTTGGCTGCGTTCAGGCGGCGTTGTCGTGCGATGCGCAGCGTTTCGCTTCGTCCCGCGCTCACTGCTGTCACTTGCGTGGTGAGCGCAGCGGTGGCGTCAAAGGAAAAAAACTCCAGCGGGGTGGTTTGCGGCATGTTGTGCCTCTCCGAAAACGTGGCATGTGGAACCAGCATTTCAGCGAGAGGGGGTAAAGGCAGGTGTTACATATGCATCGATCAGCGTTTGGGTAGGAACGGCGGCAGGTACAGCCCCAGGTAGGCTTCGAACACCCGTTTGCCTTCCTCGGCCATGCGCGGGGTGATCTGCTCATGCAACTGCACCGACCGTGCATAGACCCGGTCGCTCAACTCCATGGCCAAGGCGAACACATCCACATCCGTCGGCATCGCCGGCAGCTGGAAGTGTTGGTCGAACAGCTTGTGCATCAGCTCGCCCAATTCCATGTCGTGCAGGCGATCGGCCTGGACCACTTCGCTCAACCCGTGCTGGGCCAGGATCAGCTGGCGCGCCGCGGCGTCCTTGTTGTAGATCTCCAGCATGCGTTGCTCGACCAGCCGCGACAGGTCGTGCCAGGTGCTCAACGTCGAGCTGTCTATCGGTGCGCAGAGCGCTTCGCGAAAGGCCAGGTGTACATCGGCGGTCAGCGCCTCGAGCAGCGCTGGGACGCTGGCGAAGAAGTGATATACCGAAGACGGCGGAATTTGCGCCCGCTCGGCCACGCTGTAGATCGACAGGCCCGCCACGCCGTGGTCGGCCAGCAGCTCGCGCGCCGCCGCCAGGATCGCGGCGATCCTGGCCTGGCTGCTGGCGCGGGGCTTGCGCGGGCTGGCGGTGCGGCTCATCAGTTGCTGATCGCCAGGATGCTGGCCTGGTAGGCGCCGACGAACAGGTCGAAGTCACCGACCTCCTGTTGCTCCAGACGCGATTGTTCGGCCAGCGATTCGCGCGCCAGGGTCTCGAAGGCCTGTTGGCGTTCCACGTCCAGTGGCCGCTCGCGGAAGGTTTCGGCGTGCAGGCGGCTCTGGCGCAGGGCGAACTGGACGAAAGTCTCGTCGTGCTCGGTCATGCGCGCCAGTACCTGGGCCGAGGGGGTCAGCGAGGCGTCGTCGACCTTCGCCTGCTGCGCGGCCAGCGCCTTGGCATGTTCGTCGCCACCCTGGGCGCGATCGAGCAGCTCGGCCAGCGGCGCGATGCGGGCGATCAGCTCGCTGGCCCAGTCACGCAGGCCGATTGGCTGGCCATCGCGGCGCAGTTCCAGGCCGGGTCGACGGCCTTCCTTGACCACGGTGAGGAAGTTGCTGGTGCATTGGCCGCATTCGCCGTTGCCCAGCTGCGGGCTGTCGTCGAGCGCGCAGAACAGCAGGAAGGCGTCGAGGAAACGCGCCTGGGGCAGGTCGATGCCCACCGGCAGGAACGGGTTGATGTCCAGGCAGCGCACTTCGACGTATTGCACGCCACGGGACATCAACGCCTGGATCGGACGTTCACCGGTGTAGGTGACGCGCTTGGGCCGGATGTTCGAGTAGTACTCGTTCTCGATCTGTAGGATGTTGGTGTTCAGCTGCACCCATTCGCCATCCTTGTGGGTGCCGATTTCCACATAGGGCGGGTAGGGCGTGCCCACGGCCTTGCGCAGGCTGTCGGTGTAGCTGGCCAGGTCGTTGTAGCACGGCGTCAGGCCTGCCTGGGCATTGCTCTGGTAGCCCAGGTCGCTCATGCGCAGGCTGGTGGCGTAGGGCAGGTACAGGGTCTCGGCGTCCAGCTCCTCGAGCTGGTGCGGATGGCCGCGCAGGAAACCTTTGTCCAGCGCGGGCGATGCGCCGAACAGGTACATCAGCAGCCAGCTGTAGCGGCGGAAGTTGCGGATCAGCGCGATGTACGCCGCCGACTGGAAGTCGCGGTCGTCCTGCTCGCTGCCTTCGGCTTCGCGCAGCAAAGGCCACAGCGCCTCGGGCAGGGAGAAGTTGTAGTGGATACCGGCGATGCACTGCATGGTGCGGCCGTAGCGCAGGGCCAGGCCCTTGCGGTAGACGTGCTTGAGCTTGCCGATGTTGGAGGTGCCGTATTCGGCGATCGGGATGTCCTCCTCGGCCGGCAGCGCGCAGGGCATCGACGGGCTCCACAGGTATTCGTCGCCCAGCTTGGTGTAGACGAAGCGGTGGATCTGGTCGAGGCTCTCGAGCACCTTGGCCGGGTCCGCCAGGGCTGGGGTGATGAACTCCAGCAGCGACTCGGAATAATCCGTGGTGATCTGCTCGTTGGTCAGCGCCGAACCCAAGGCTTCAGGGTGCGGGGTCTGGGCCAGGCGACCTTCGTCGGTTACGCGCAGGCATTCGCGCTCAATACCGTGCAGGCACTGCTTGAGCAGGGGAAGATTGGCGCCGAGCAGGCTCAGGCGGCGGTTGAGGAGTTCGCTCAAGATGGATTCCTTCACGCGTCAGTCGCCCCAATATGGGGGTAGAGATGACGGTCTACAAGGGTAGGGACAAAGGAACTGGCGTTGTCGCCTGGTTTACGCGGTTCCAGCGTCGTTACCTTGGGGCTCTGCGTATCCCCATCGCGGGGGCGGCCCCCCCCCGCCCCCCCGGGGGGGGCGCCGCGGGGGGGGGGGGGCCCCCCCCCGCGATGGGGCGCGTAGCGGCCCCACGATGTTCGATAACGCCGAAAATACCGCAGATCTCACTAGGTGAGCTAGAGAACCGCAAAGGTTCCTTGCGCCTTGGCCACCCGCTTGTCGCCCTGGAATACGTCGGCGTCGACTACGAGAGTGCGGCGTCCGGCGTGCAGCACGCGTGCCGTGCACACGACTTCGCCTTCGCTCACGGCGCGCAAGTAGTTGATCTTGCACTCGATTGTCACGCTCTGCTGGTCGAAGCCATGACTGGCCGAGCAGGCCAGGCCCATGGCGATGTCCACCAGGCTGAAGATCGCCCCGCCATGCAGCTTCTGGCCGCGGTTGCGCAACTGCGGCGTGAGCGCCAGGGCTACCTCGGCAACGCCCGTTTCCAGGCGTTGCAGGCGGCAGCCCAGGAGCTGGCTGAAGGCGCTCTGGACGTATTCGGCCGGAACGTCCATCACTTTTTCTTCAGCTGCTTGGCGTTGGCGAACAGCGCGGCCATGGCATTGTTGGCCGGGGCTTGTGTGGTCTCCCGCTGGCGTGGCGCCTGCTGCTGGCGATTGCCGCCATTGCCGCGATTGCCACCGCGGTTGCCGTCGACCTTCTCGCCCGGGGTATCGCTCATGCGCATGGACAGACCGACGCGCTTGCGCGGGATGTCCACTTCCATGACCTTGACCTTGACCACGTCGCCCGCCTTGACCGCTTCGCGCGGGTCCTTGACGAATTTCTCGGAGAGCGCCGAGATGTGCACCAGGCCGTCCTGATGCACGCCGATGTCGACGAAGGCGCCGAAGTTGGTGACGTTGGTCACCACGCCTTCGAGAATCATGCCCGGCTCCAGGTCCTTGAGGTCCTCGACGCCGTCCTGGAAGGTGGCCGTCTTGAACTCGGGGCGTGGGTCGCGGCCAGGCTTGTCCAATTCCTGAAGGATGTCGGTGACAGTTGGCAGGCCGAAGGTTTCGTCGGTGAATTTTTTCGGGTCCAGGCGCTTGAGGAAGCCGCTGTCGCCGATCAGCGAGCGGATGTCGCGGCCGGTGTCGGCGGCGATGCGCTGCACCAGCGGGTACGCCTCAGGGTGCACCGCCGAAGCATCCAGCGGGTTGTCGCCGTTCATCACGCGCAGGAAGCCGGCAGCCTGCTCGAAGGTCTTCTCGCCCAGGCGGCTGACCTTCTTCAGCGCCGCGCGGGTGGCGAACGGGCCGTTGGCGTCGCGGTGGGCGACGATGTTCTGGGCCAGGGTCGCGTTGAGGCCGGAAATGCGGGTCAACAGCGCCACCGAGGCGGTGTTGACGTCCACACCCACGGCGTTCACGCAGTCCTCGACCACGGCGTCCAGGCCGCGGGCCAGCTTCACCTGGGAGACGTCATGCTGGTACTGGCCGACGCCGATGGATTTGGGGTCGATCTTCACCAGCTCGGCCAGTGGGTCTTGCAGGCGGCGGGCGATGGACACGGCGCCACGGATCGAGACGTCCAGGTCCGGGAACTCGCGGGCGGCCAGCTCCGAGGCCGAGTACACCGATGCGCCTGCCTCGGAGACCATGATCTTGGTGATCTTCAGGGCTGGGTATTTCTTGACCAGTTCGCCCACCAGCTTGTCGCTCTCGCGGCTGGCGGTGCCGTTGCCGATGGCGATCAGCTCCACCGAGTGCTTGGCGCACAAGGCTGCAAGGATGGAGATGGTGCGATCCCAGTCATTCTTCGGCGCGTGCGGGTACACCGTGGTGTGGTCCAGCAGCTTGCCGGTGGCGTCGACCACGGCGATTTTGCAGCCGGTGCGCAGGCCTGGGTCGAAGCCCAGGGTGGCGCGCGGGCCGGCCGGGGCGGCCAGCAGCAGGTCGTGCAGGTTGTGGGCGAAGACGTTGATCGCCTCGCCTTCGGCGTTGTCGCGCAGCTCGCCGAACAGGTCGGTTTCCAGGTGGGTGTACAGCTTGACCTTCCAGGTCCAGCGCACCACTTCGGCCAGCCATTTGTCAGCCGGGCGGTTGCGGTTTTCCAGGCCGAAGTGGCTGGCGATCATCAGCTCGCACGGATGCAGGGTGCCTGGCAGCTCCTCGCCCACCTTCAAGGCGGCGCTGAGCACGCCTTCGTTGCGACCGCGGAAGATCGCCAGGGCGCGGTGCGACGGTACGTTGCGCAGCAGTTCGTCATGGGCGAAGTAGTCGCGGAACTTGGCGCCTTCCTCTTCCTTGCCGGCCACCACGCGGGCGCTGAGTACCGACTCCTGCTTGAGGAAACCGCGCAGCTTGTCGAGCAGGGCGGCGTCTTCGGCGAAGCGCTCCATGAGGATGTACTTGGCGCCTTCCAGGGCGGCCTTGACGTCGGCCACGCCTTTTTCGGCATCGACGAAGCGCGCCGCTTCGGTTTCCGGGGTCAGTTGCGGGTCGCCGAGCAGGCCGTCGGCCAACTCGCCCAGGCCGGCTTCCAGGGCGATCTGGCCTTTGGTGCGGCGCTTTTGCTTGTAGGGGAGGTAAAGGTCTTCCAGGCGGGTCTTGGTGTCGGCCAGCTTGATTTCGCGGGCCAGCTCCGGGGTCAGCTTGCCCTGCTCCTCGATGCTGGCCAGGATGCTGGCACGCCGCTCGTCGAGTTCACGCAGGTAGCGCAGGCGCTCCTCCAGGTGACGCAGCTGGGTGTCGTCCAGGCTGCCGGTCACTTCCTTGCGGTAACGGGCGATGAAAGGCACCGTCGAGCCTTCGTCCAACAGGGCCACGGCCGCCTCGACCTGCTGCGGGCGGACGCCCAGTTCCTCGGCGATACGGCTGTTGATGCTGTCCATGAGAACCACCTGACAAATTGTGAATGCTGGAGGCCGCGAAGGGGCGTTCAGGCCCGGCGGCGCTGGGTGAAAGCGGCGCATTATACCCATCGTGCCGGGCTTGCGGTGATAGCGCCGGGCCAGCGCGGGCCAGGTGGGAACTGGCGCCAGGGGAAAAATCTGCTAACAATGCACACGGCACGCATGGCGGTGGCTACGCCATAATGCGCGGCGATACCAAAGGAGTTATTCATGACCAGCACCGCAAACACCGCTGAAGGCGACAAGATTCTCATCGTCGATGACGATCCGGGGCTGAGCAGCCTGCTGGAGCGCTTTTTCACCAGCAAGGGCTATCGCGCCCGCACGGTGCCCAATACCGAGCAGATGGACCGCCTGCTGTCGCGCGAAGTCTTCAACCTGGTGGTGCTCGACCTCATGCTGCCCGGCGAGGATGGCCTGGCAGCCTGCAAGCGCCTGCGCGCGGCGAACAACCAGATCCCGATCATCATGCTCACTGCCAAGGGCGATGAACTCAGCCGCATCAAGGGCCTGGAACTGGGCGCCGACGACTACCTCGGCAAGCCGTTCAACCCCGATGAACTGGTCGCGCGGGTCAAGGCCGTGCTGCGTCGCCAGGCGCCGACCGTGCCGGGCGCACCCGGCAGCGAGGACGAAACCGTCACCTTCGGCGACTACGAGCTATCGCTGGCCACCCGCGAACTCAAGCGTGGTGAAGAAGTGCACATGCTGACCACCGGCGAATTCGCTGTGCTCAAGGCCCTGGTGATGCATGCCCGCGAACCGCTGACCCGCGACAAGCTGATGAACCTGGCCCGTGGTCGCGAGTGGGATGCCTTGGAGCGCTCCATTGACGTACAGATCTCGCGCCTGCGCCGCATGATCGAGCCCGACCCGTCCAAGCCGCGCTATATCCAGACCGTATGGGGCGTGGGCTATGTCTTCGTGCCGGACGGAAACGCCGGCAAATGACCTTCAGCCTGCAGGCTTGCCAGCACGCGGCAGGGCGACCCGAACGGGTCGCCCTGTTTGCGTCTGAGGCAGCCCGGCAGCCCGGCGAGCCTTCGCCCGTGACCGCAGCGCAGTAGTTGTCCAGATGAAAACGCCCCTTTGGTTCCCGCAAAGCTTCTTCGCCCGCACCTTGTGGCTGGTGTTGATCGTCGTCTTGTTTTCCAAGGCACTGACCTTGGTGTACCTGTTGATGAACGAGGACGTGCTGGTTGATCGCCAGTACAGCCACGGCGTGGCGCTGACGCTGCGCGCCTACTGGGCGGCCGACGAGGAGAACCGCGAGAAGATCGCCGAAGCCGCAGGGCTGATCCGGGTCACCGGCTCCGGCGTGCCCGAGGGCGAGCAGCACTGGCCCTACAGCGAGATCTATCAGCGCCAGATGCAAGCCGAGCTGGGCGAGGACACCGAGGTGCGCTTGCGCATCCATGCACCGCCTGCCTTGTGGGTCAACGCGCCGAGCCTGGGCCCTGGCTGGCTGAAGGTACCGCTGTACCCGCACCCGCTGCGTGGGCAGAAGATCTGGAACGTGCTGGGTTGGTTCCTGGCCATCGGCCTGTTGTCCACCGCTTCGGCGTGGATCTTCGTACGCCAGCTCAACCAGCCCCTCAAGCGCCTGGTGTTCGCCGCCCGGCAACTGGGCCAGGGGCGCAGCGTGCGCCTGCCGATCAGCGATACACCCAGTGAAATGACCGAGGTGTACCGGGCATTCAACCAGATGGCCGAGGATGTCGAACAGGCCGGGCGCGAGCGTGAACTGATGCTGGCGGGGGTTTCCCATGACCTGCGCACACCGCTGACCCGGCTGCGCCTGTCATTGTCGTTGATGGCCAACGACAGCGAGCTGACCGATGACATGGTCCGCGATATCGAGGACATGGATGCCATCCTCGACCAATTCCTGGCGTTCATTCGCGATGGGCGCGACGAGCCGGTGGAAGAAGCCGACCTGGGCGACCTGGTACGCGAGGTGGTGGCGCCGTACAACCAGCCCGAGGAGCGAGTGCGGCTGTGCCTGGAGCCGATCCCGCCGTTCCCGCTGCGCCGGGTGTCGCTAAAGCGCATGCTGGGCAACCTCATCGGCAACGCCCTGCACCATGCCGGCAAGGGCGTCGAGGTGGCGGCCTATGTATCGGGCGACCAGAGCGCGCCCTATGTGGTGCTCAGCGTGTTGGACCGTGGCGCCGGGATCGACGAATCGGAACTGGAGACCATCTTCAACCCGTTCATCCGTGGTGACCGCGCCCGTGGCGGCAAGGGCACCGGGTTGGGGTTGGCGATCGTCAAGCGGATCGCGGCGCAGCATGGCGGGAACGTGGAACTGCGCAATCGCTCGGGTGGCGGGATCGAGGCGCGGGTGAGGTTGCCGTTGGGGTTGTTGCTGCCGCGTAATGCGGTGTGATCATCCCCACCCAATCGCCGGCAAGCCGGCTCCCACAGCGGATCGTCACTGGCCGTTTGCTCTTTGCGCGACAGCGCAGCCCGAAAGTTTTGGGTGATCTCCCACAGGGATGGCGCAAGGCCTCTTGTGGGAGCCGGCTTGCCGGCGATTGGGGTTTACCCCTTGCCCTTGGTCCGGGTCTGGTTGGGCCCGCCGTTCTTCTCCAGGTGCCCGATGATCATCCCGGCCACGTCCTTGCCGGTGGTGACCTCGATGCCCTCCAACCCGGGCGATGAATTCACCTCCATCACCAGCGGCCCATGATTGGAGCGCAGGATATCCACGCCGGCCACGCTCAGGCCCATGACCTTGGCCGCGCGAATGGCGGTCATGCGCTCCTCCGGGGTGATCTTGATCAGGCTGGCGACCCCACCGCGGTGCAGGTTGGAGCGGAACTCGCCAGGCTTGGCCTGGCGCTTCATCGAGGCGATGACCTTGTCGCCGACGACAAAGCAGCGGATATCGGCACCGCCCGCTTCCTTGATGTATTCCTGGACCATGATGTTCTGCTTGAGGCCCATGAAGGCCTCGATCACCGACTCGGCCGCCTTGGTGGTTTCACACAGCACCACGCCGATACCCTGGGTGCCTTCGAGCACCTTGATCACCAGCGGCGCGCCATTGACCATCTGGATCAGGTCGGGAATGTCGTCCGGCGAATGGGCGAAGCCGGTGATCGGCAGGCCGACGCCGCGTCGCGACAGCAATTGCAGCGAGCGCAGCTTGTCTCGCGAGCGGGCGATGGCCACCGACTCGTTGAGTGGGTAGACCCCCATCATCTCGAATTGGCGCAGCACCGCGCAGCCATAGAAGGTGACCGACGCGCCGATGCGCGGAATCACCGCATCGAAGCCTTCCAGCGGTTTGCCACGGTAGTGGATCTGCGGCTTGTGGCTGGCGATGTTCATGTACGCACGCAAGGTATCGATCACCACCATTTCATGACCGCGCTGGGTACCGGCTTCGACCAGGCGGCGGGTGGAATACAGACGCGGGTTGCGCGATAGCACAGCGATCTTCATGCAGCACCTGTAACAGGGGAAAGGGTGGCCGGAAAGGCCGGTTTGTCCTGGACGTACTTCAGGCCGGGGTTGACCACCAGCTGGCCATGGATCAGCGCCTTGGAGCCCAGTAGCAGCCGGTAGCGCATGTTCTTGCGGCAAGCGAGGGTGAATTCCACTTCCCAGACCCGGTCGCCCAGCGCGAGCGGCGTACGGATCACGTAGCGGACCTGGGCTTGGCCGTTGGAGCTCTTGATGGTTTTCATCGTGACCAGCGGCGCCTCGCAACGGCGATGGCGCAGCTGCACCACCGACCCCAGGTGAGCGGTGAAGCGTACCCAGGGCTGGCCGTCGCGCTCGAACGGCTCCACGTCGGTGGCGTGCAGGCTGGAGGTGCTGGCGCCAGTGTCGATCTTGGCGCGCAGGCCCGCCAGGCCGAGGTCGGGCAGGGCGACCCACTCGCGCAGGCCGATCACAGTCAGATGGTCAAATGTCTTCACGAAACACACCCTGCGGATGAGGTGGTGAACTGTAAGCACGGCGCGGACTTTTTGCATCCGCAAGTTACGGTAGTACAGTTCCGTTAAAGACAGAATTCGAGGTATCGGGATGGCACACAAGCCAGAAGACGACGACAAGGTCCGCCTGGACAAATGGCTGTGGGCGGCACGGTTCTACAAAACCCGCGCATTGGCCAAGGCCGCGATCGAAAGCGGCAAGGTGCATTGCCGTGGCGAGCGTTGCAAGCCGGGCAAGGAGCCGCGGGTGGGCGATGAGTTCGTACTGCGCACAGGCTTCGACGAACGCACCGTGGTGGTCAAGGCGCTTTCCGGCGTGCGCCGTGGCGCGCCAGAGGCGCAGGCGCTGTACGAGGAGACCCAGGAGAGCGTGCGCAAGCGCGAGCAGGCGGCCGAAATGCGCAAGGCCGGGGCCATGGGCATCACCACCGACGGTCGCCCGACCAAGAAGCAGCGGCGGCAGATCCACCAGTTGCAGGGCAGTTATGACTAAGAGGCTGTGTTGCGGCCCGATCGCCGGCAAGCCGGCTCCCACAGGGGATCAGCGCTTGCCACGGGTTCTTTGCCAAAGAGCTGGGTGATCTCCCACCTGCCCTGCGCTATTACCTGTGGGAGCCGGCTTGCCGGCGATTGGGCTGCAAGGCCGCTGACCGCTCAGGCCGCGCGTACCACGCTCATCCGGCCGATGACCGGCAACCGCGCCAATACCCCGAACACCGGCGCTGTCCAGCGCATCAACGCCGCACTGGCCTTGGCCGCCAGCGGCGTATAACAACTCCAGCCCAGGGCCAGCACTGCCATCAGCAATCCGCCAATGTAGTCGTCCTGCCCCCAGTGGGCGCCGGCCACCAGGCGCGGCAGCATGAACAGCAGCGCCAATCCCCATATGACCAGACGCTGTACCAACCCACGGCTGAACAGGTTCATGAACAGCGCCCAGATCAGCAGCACCGAGGCGTGGTCACCAGGAAAGCTCTGGCTGGAGCGGTCCTTGAGTTCCCATTTCGCTTCCAGGTTCGGGTAGTAGTCGCTGAGGTGGACGACGTTGTTGAAGACCATCGATGGGCTGTTATGTTGCCAGCCCATGATCGCCACCCACTTGGAAAACAGCGCGCGAATCACCACTAAGAGGATCAACGTGACGAGAAAGCCCAGGAAGGCCTCGCGTACCTGGCCAGCCTTGAACACCCAATTACCTCGAATCAGCAGGGCCAGCAGGATGAGGCCGACGACGATATCGAAGGGGCGCAGGCTACCGACGGTCCAGATGTAGCGCCAGGCAGTGTTATCGGCCAGTGGCGCATTGAGGCTGTGGAACAGCCATTCGTCGAAAGTCAGGCACAAGATCTGGCCAATGGGCCATAACCAGAAACACAGTAATGCAACAGACACCAAGGTGCAGGTCAGCAAAGGTCCCCAGGACCACCTTGCTTGGAACAGTGGTCGATTGTCCATAAAATACCTCTATTACCAGCGGGTTCGAGCATTTCGTGAATGCTCTCCAACAGGGCCTCGTAAACCCTTGTAATCATTTTGTCATCATTTTTAGATAGCCAGAACCTATGAGCGATTTGCCTGATACCGATTTCACCCAGCGTTTCATCTTCGACGACCGCGATATCCGCGGCGAGTGGGTGGCGCTCGACCAGAGCTACGCCGACGTCCTGGCCCGTCACCCTTACCCACAACCCGTCGCCTCGCTGCTCGGCGAGCTGATGGCCGCCACCGCCTTGCTGGTGGGTGCGCTCAAGTTCGATGGCCTGCTGATTCTCCAGGCGCGCTCGGCCGGCCCTATCCCCCTGTTGATGGTGGAATGCTCGGGCGAACGCGATATCCGCGGCATGGCGCGCTACGAAAAAGACCAGATTCCCGCTGACGCGACCCTGGCCCAACTGATGCCCGACGGCCACCTGACCTTGACCATCGACCCGATCAAAGGCCAGCGCTACCAGGGCACCGTCGACCTCGATGGCGCCAACCTGTCCGAATGCTTCACCAACTACTTCGTGCAGTCGCAGCAGCTCAATACCCGCTTCTGGCTCAATGCCGAGGGCGGCAAGGCTCGTGGCCTGCTGCTGCAGCAGCTGCCCCGCGACCGCCAGCCTGACGACGAAGAGCGTGAAGGAAGCTGGCAGCATGTGATTGCCCTGGCCAGCACGTTGAAACCTGAAGAGTGGTCGCTGGACAACGAAACGCTGCTGCATCGCCTTTATCACGAAGACGCCGTGCGCCTGTTCGACATCCAGCCGCTGCGCTTCCGTTGCAGCTGCTCGCGCGAGCGTTCCGGCAACGCCCTGGTCAGCCTCGGCGAGCAGGATGCCAAGGCCCTGGTCGAGGAATGCGGCGGCAAGGTCGAGATCGATTGCCAGTTCTGCAACGAGCGCTATTTCTTCGATACGAGCGATGTGGCGCAATTGTTTGCCGGTGGCGGCACCGAGCCGCCGTCAGATACTCAGCACTGAAACGTTTAACTACAGGAGAATCTCCTGTCGAATTGCGCAAAAGCGCAGTTCTGACAGGAGGGGCCTACTTTTTTTGGGCTTTTCTGGCATAATCCGGCCACTTTTTTCGCTGTAGTAGTTTAAAACAGACGACTACAAAACGTTTGGAGCACTCGGCCTCGGGCCGGATGGGGTATCTCATGACGCAAGCCAACAACACCGTGTACACCGACCTGACCGTCGATGAGCTGGTAAAAGAAGCGCTGTCCCGCGGTGAAGGCGAGCTGGCCGATACTGGCGCACTGGTCGTGAAAACCGGTCATCGTACCGGCCGTTCGCCAGCTGACCGTTTCATCGTCGACGAGCCCAGCACCTCTGCTGCCATCGCCTGGGGCCCGATCAACCGCAAGTTCCCGGCTGACAAGTTCGATGCCCTGTGGGCTCGCGTCGAGGCGTTCAACAACGCCCAAGAGCACTTCGTTTCCCACGTTCACGTAGGGGCTGCCGCCGAGCACTACCTGGCCGTCAAGATGACCACCCAGACTGCCTGGCAGAACCTGTTCGGCCGTTGCCTGTTCATCAACCCGGCCCAGTACAACCCGGCTGGCCGTGAAGAATGGCAGGTGCTGAACGTCGCCAACTTCGAGTGCGTTCCCGAGCGCGACGGCACCAACTCCGATGGCTGCGTCATCATCAACTTCGCCCAGAAGAAGGTGCTGATCGCTGGCATGCGCTACGCCGGTGAAATGAAGAAGGCCATGTTCTCCGTGCAGAACTTCCTGCTGCCGGCCGCCGACGTACTGCCGATGCACTGCGCCGCCAACATCGGCGAGGCAGGCGATGTGACTCTGTTCTTCGGCCTGTCCGGCACCGGCAAGACCACCCTGTCTGCCGACGAAAGCCGCTACCTGATCGGTGACGACGAGCACGGCTGGGGCGAAGGCGTGGTCTTCAACATCGAAGGTGGCTGCTACGCCAAGTGCATCGACCTGTCCGAGAAGAACGAGCCGGTCATCTGGAAAGCCATCAAGCATGGCGCGGTGCTGGAAAACGTCGTCCTCGACGACGCCAAGCACGCCGACTATGCCGATGGCAGCCTGACCCAGAACAGCCGCGCCGCCTACCCGCTGGAGCACGTCGAGAAGCGTTCCGAGAAGAACCTGGGCGGCGAGCCGAACGCGGTCATCTTCCTGACCTGCGACCTGACCGGTGTACTGCCTCCGGTGTCGATCCTGAACAACGAGCAAGCGGCCTACCACTTCCTGTCCGGCTACACCGCGCTGGTCGGTTCCACCGAAATGGGCTCGGGCGGCGGCATCAAGTCGACCTTCTCCACCTGCTTCGGCGCACCGTTCTTCCCGCGCCCGGCCGGCGAATACGCCGAGCTGCTGATCAAGCGCATCAAGGGCTTCGGCTCCAAGGTCTACCTGGTCAACACCGGCTGGACCGGTGGTGGCTACGGTGTCGGCAAGCGCTTCAGCATCCCGACCACCCGTGCCGTGATCGCCGCGATCCAGAGCGGTGCCCTAGTCGGTGCCGAGACCGAGCACCTGGACATCATCAACCTGGACGTGCCGAAGGCCGTTCCGGGCGTCGAGACCGTCCTGCTCAACCCACGCAACACCTGGGCTGACTCGGCTGCCTACGACGAAGCCGCCAAGGGCCTGGCCAAGCTGTTCATCGAGAACTTCCAGAAGTTCGATGTCTCCGAGGCCATCAAGGCCGCTGGTCCGCAGCTGTAAGCGTTAAGCTACTCGGCACATCATTGGGGCTGCTATGCAGCCCATCGCGGGAAAAGCCCGCTCCTACAGGATCACGTGCACCTTACCAGTGGTGGGGTCCCTGTAGGAGCGGGCTTGTCCCGCGATGGGGCGCGTAGCGGCCCCAATTGCTTAACTGACCGGTATGACCTTTTTCATTCTGCTCAAGGCCATTGTTGCAGGCGCATCAGCGTCCCTTGGCCTTGAGCGCAGCGCAGCGTTGGGCAAAGTGCCGCTGGTGTCTTCGTCGCTGATTGGCGCTGCGGTATCAGCGAGGCTGGCCTGGACCTGATCGAGAAGCCAAGCGTCATACGCCGCCGCTTCATGGGCACGCGACTATAGGCCTTCCCAAAGGTTTGTGGGAAGCTTCCTTGTCATGTCGACAAGCCCGGACAACCCCATGACCGAATCTCCTCAGCGCAGCCATTTCAACCATTTCCACCCCATCCTCACCCGCCCTCAGGATAACGACCTCAACGGCCACATCGCCGGCGCCACGGTGCATGGTTATTTCGAGACGGCGCTGCAGGCGTTCCTCGTGGAGCAGGCCGAGCTGGACCTGCGTGACGGCGAGTTGGCGGGGGTGGTGATCAGTTCGGCGGCACAGTTCTATGCCTTGCCGGGGTTTCCCGATGTGTTGGAGGTGGGCCTGGGTGTGGCGCGCCTGGCGGGCAGCACCGTGGAATACCGCTTGGCGCTGTTCCGCCCCGGCGAGGCGCAGGCCTTGGCAGCCGGCACCTTGGTGCAGGTATTCGTGACGCGGGCTACCGGCCAGCCAGTGGCCTTGACCGGTGCATTGCACATGACCCTGGCGGGCCTGCAGCTCAACGGCTGAACATCGGTCTGCCGCGAACGAAAAGGCCCTGCCGGTCAGGGCAGGGCCTTCTTGTGGACTGAGCTGTTCAGCGATCAGTCGTCATAACGCCAGTGGCGCTTGTGCTTGCGATGGCCATAGTGGTGGCCGCGGTCCCAGTGACGGCGGTCGTCGTCATAGCCACGACGGTAGCGACGGCGATCGTCCCAGTCGTCTTCGTCGGCTTTGTTACCCAGGTAGTTACCCAGCGCACCGCCGGCGCCACCGCCTGCTGCTGCACCGATATAGCTACCGGTGGTGCCGCCCACCGAGCGACCGACCACGTTACCGCCTGCAGCGCCCAGTGCGCCGCCGATAGCGGCTTCACCGCGCTGACGCTTGTCGGCACCCAGGGCACCGCCTGCCGCGCCGCCCAGACCGGCACCAATGGCGCCGCCGGTGCTACCACCGATGGAGTTGCCCACTACGGAGCCGAGTACCCCACCCAATGCGCCGCCAATGCCGGCCCCGGTATTGCCGCCTGCCATGGCAACGCCGCTGAGCAGGCTAAAGGACAACAACAGAATCGAGGAGTACTTCTTCATTCAAGAGAGCCTCATAGGGATGACGAGGCGAATGTGAGGCTCGGCGAGGCGTCTGGCAATTGAAATCCGACGAGTAGCACGAGTTGTACACAATTCTCTAAGTTATTGTTTTTCATGCGGAACTTTCTTCATTTTTGCGTGTCTGAGCTATTTGTAACCAAGCCCTGCCCACCCCGGACAGGGCTTTTTTATGGCTGATTGCCAGCCTCAGTGGTCGGGCTGAACACGCGCGGCGGGCTGTGCTTGGGCAGGTGGATCAGGTTGAGGTTGTGTTTGCGCGCCCATTGCAGCGCCAGGCCGGTGGGGGCCGAGAGGCTGACCAAGGTCTGGATGCCCGCGCGCAACACCTTCTGGATCAATTCCAGGCTACAGCGGCTGGTGACGATGGCCAGGCCGCCGTCTGTGTCGATGCGCTGGCGCAGCAGGGCGCCGATCAGCTTGTCCAGGGCGTTGTGCCGGCCGATATCTTCGCGGCCCATCAACAGTTGACCCTGGCGGTCCATGAACAAGGCCGCATGCACCGCGCCGCAGTGCTGCCCCAAGGGTTGATAGGCATCGATGCGCTGGCGCAGGCCGGCCAGCCATTGGGCAGGCGGCAGCGGCGCACCGGGCAGATCGGCCAACTCCGGCAGTGCCTGCTCCAGCGCTTCGACGCCGCACAGGCCGCAACCGCTGGTGCCGGCCAACTGGCGGCGCTGGTTCTTCAGGTTCCAGAACGCGCGGCTGGAGATCTCGAGGTCCGCATACAGGGCCGAGCCGCTGCCGGACAGCTTCACGTCATAGATTTCATCAGTGCTTTCGACGATGCCGCTGCCGACGCTGAAGCCGACCGCGAAGTCTTCCAGGTCGGTCGGGCTGACCAGCATTACCGCCTGGTTCAGGCCGTTGTAGGCGATGGCCAGGGCGACTTCCTCGGCGAGCGGCGTCGCGCCTGCCGCACCATCGGTGAGCTGCACGTAGTCGTAGGTATTGCTGGCGGCCGGCAAGGCAGCAGGCATGGACGCCGCGCAGACCGGGGGTTTGCTGTTCATCAGGGTGGATCACCGGCGGCTTTGTTACGGCACAAGCCTATGCCCCTGGGGCACTGGCGTCCAGTTGCCAGGTTCTATGCGGTGATAGAGCGGGTTGATCGGTTCTTGGGCGGCAAATTGGGCAAAGCTGTCCTAGACTCCTGCTTCCTGGAATTCACCATCAAGGAGTGTGAGATGAGCCTGTTCAGTTTCGTGAAGGAAGCCGGCGAAAAGCTGATCGACCTGCTGACCCCCGGTAACGCCAATGCCGAGGAGCAACTCAAGAAGCACGTGGAAAGTGTTGGCCTGGGCAACCCGAACATTTCCGCCACGGTCGAGGGCGACACGATCATCCTCAAAGGCGAGGTCGCCAGCCAGGAGGAGAAGGAGAAGATCATTCTGGCCGCGGGCAATATCGACGGTGTCGCCACGGTGGACGACCAGATCACCGTCACCGGGCCGGTGGCCCAGGCTGCGCGCTTCGTCACGGTGAAAAAGGGGGACACCCTCAGTGCCATCGCCAAGGCCGAGTACGGCGATGCCAACCAATACAACAAGATCTTCGAGGCCAACAAGCCGATGCTCAAGCATCCGGACAAGATCTACCCGGGGCAGGTGCTGCGCATTCCCGACTGACCCGTAACCTGTACCGGCCCTATCGCGGGCAAGCCGCTCCCACAGAGGTCACCGCCACAGTGTGGGAGCGGCCGACTTGCCCCGCGATTCAGGGCCTCACAGTCCCGCCAGCAACGCCCGGTAATCCTCCACCGCCGCGAACTCCTGGGTATCGCGCGGCCCCGCCTTGCTGTCGGGTTCGCGCACCGCCAGCAGGTGCTGCACGCCAAAGCGCCGCGCACTGCGCAGGATCGCCAAGGTATCGTCGATGAACAGGCTGCGCGCGGGCTCGAAGCCGATATCCGCCTGCAGCGCATCCCAGAACTGCGCGCTTTCCTTTGGGTAGCCATAGTCATGGGAGCTGATCAGCCGCTCGAAGTACGGCGCCAGCTCCACCCGCTCCAGCTTCAACGACAGCGAGTCGCGGTGGGCGTTGGTGATCAATATCACCCGTTTGCCGGCCTTGCGTAGCGCCTCGAGGAACGTGTCGGCATCCGGGCGCAGGGCGATCAGGTCGGCGATCTCTTGCTTGAGCTCGCGGATCGGCAGCTTCAGCTCGCGGCTCCAGAAGTCCAGGCAGTACCAGTTGAGGGTACCGGCGTTGCGTTCGAACAACGGTTGCAATTCCAGCTCCGCCATGGCCCGGCTGACGCCGTGCAGCTCGGCATAGCGCTGGGGCAGGTGTTCCAGCCAGAACTGGTTGTCGTAGTGCAGGTCGAGCAGGGTGCCATCCATGTCCAGCAGGACGGTATCGATGGCGGACCAGGGAAGAACAGGCATGGGAAACTCTCGATCGGTCGGCAAGCCACGGTATAGTAACCCGTTCACGCCAAGGAGCCGCCCCATGCGCCAGAAACCCACCGTACTCGCTCGCGAAATCGTCGCCAGCAGCCGCCTGTTCCGCGTCGAAGCCGTGCAGTTGCGCTTTTCCAACGGCACCGAGCGGACCTACGAGCGCCTGGTCGGCCGCGGCAACGGCTATGGTGCGGTGATGGTGGTGGCCATGCTCGATGCCGAGCATGCGGTGCTGGTAGAAGAATACTGCGGCGGCACCGACGAATACGAACTGTCCCTGCCCAAAGGCTTGATCGAGCCGGGGGAGGACGTGCTGGCAGCCGCCAACCGTGAGCTCAAGGAGGAGGCGGGCTTTGGCGCACACCAATTGGAGCACCTGACCGAGCTGTCGCTCTCGCCTGGCTACATGAGCCAGAAGATCCAGGTGGTGCTGGCCACCTACCTGTATGAGGAGCGCCTGGAGGGCGACGAGCCCGAGCCGATGCGCGTAGACAAGGTCAACCTGCGCGAGCTGTCGGCCCTGGCCATGCACCCGCAGTTTTCCGAAGGTCGGGCGCTGGCGGCGCTGTACCTGGCCCGTGACCTGCTGATCCAGCGGGGGCAACTGAGCGCATGAACGACCAGCAACTGATGCTTGAAGTGGTGAAGCTGGCCCGCCTGGCTGGCGAGGCGATCCTGCCGTTCTGGCGCGCCGATGTGGCGGTGACCAACAAAGCGGACGATTCGCCGGTGACCGCAGCCGACCTTGCCGCCCACCAGGTTATCGCTGAAGGCCTGCAGGCCTTGGCGCCGCACATCCCGGTCCTGTCCGAAGAAGACTGCGACATCGCCCTGGCCGAGCGCCAGGCGTGGACGCGCTGGTGGTTGGTCGACCCTCTGGACGGCACCAAGGAATTCATCGCCGGCAGCGAGGAGTTCACGGTCAACATCGCCTTGATCGAACGCGGCGAAGTGGTGTTCGGCGTGGTATCGATGCCGACCAATGGTCGCTGCTATTTCGGCGGCCGCCAGCTGGGTGCCTGGCGCGCGCAAGCGGGCGCCGAGGCCGAGCCGATCCAGGTGCGCCAGCAACCGCCGCAGAACGGGCGTTTCACCGTGGTGGCCAGCAAGCGCCATTCCAGCCCGCAGCAGGAGGCATTGCTGGGCGGGTTGGGCAGTGCGGTCGGGGAGCTGGAGCTGGCCAACGTGGGCAGCTCGCTGAAGTTCTGCCTGCTGGCCGAAGGGGCAGCCGATTGCTACCCGCGGCTGGCGCCGACGTCCCAATGGGACACCGCTGCTGCCCAGGGCGTGCTCGAAGGCGCCGGGGGCGAGGTGATCGGCCTCGATGGCCAGCCGTTCCGCTACCCGGTGCGTGAGTCGTTGCTCAACCCGTTCTTCCTGGCTTTGCCGGCTACGGCGCCGTGGCGTGCGGCACTGTTGCAGTTGGCTGCTGCGATGGGTTGAGGTTGGGCGGTGCTGCGCCAGCCCCATCGCCGGCAAGCCGGCTCCCACAGGGAATCAGCGCTAGCCGCGCGACAGCGCAGCCCGAAGGGCTGGGTGATCTCCGACAGAAAGGGCCGTACACGTTCCGGTGGGAGCCGGCTCGCCGGCGATGGGGCGCGAAGCGGCCCCTGTTTCAGCGATGCAACACATACTGCCCACTGAAGGTCACCGCAGGCGCGTCGCTGCCAGCGTTGCACACCACCGTCTCCAGCGTCAGCCGCGCCCGCCCACGGCGCTGGTACATCGTCAGGAACCGCTCCCATGTCTTCTCGTCCGGCGCCGGGCAACTCGCGACCGCCACCCCGGTGACCGGCAGCGGATAGCTGATCTGGCCTTCCTGGATGACGATATGCCCATCGTCGATGCCCAGCTCGCGCAGGCGCAGGTGCAACCAGCCCCAGCCCACCAGCACCGCGGCGCAATACAGGCTGCCGCCGAACATGGTGCTCTTGTGGTTGACGTTAGGCGCCAGCGGCAACTGCAGGCGCAGGCGCTGGTCGTGCCAGTCGATGACCGCCATGCCCATCTCGCGGGTCAGTGGGATGTCATTGTGCAGTACGGATTGCAGGTACTGGCTGTCGCTGGTCATGGGCGGTTGTCCTCCGGGTCGTCTTGCCCGCTGGCGCTGTCGGCGAAGCTCAGGCCGTGCTTGCGCAGCTTGTCGTGCAGGGTCTTGCGCGGAATGCCGAGGGCCTCGGCCAGGCTGCGCATGGAGCTGTGCGGCTGGGCCAGTTCGGCGGCGATCAGCGAGCGCTCGAAATGCTCGACCTGTTCGCTGAGGTTGCCGGCGCGCACAGGGGCGGCGGTGGCGGGGGCAGCAGGCGCCTGGCCATCGAGGGCCAGCTCCAGGCCCAAGGCGAAGCGTTCGGCGGCGTTCTGCAGCTCACGCACGTTGCCGGGCCAGTCGTGGCGCAGCAGCAGGGCGCGGTGGGCCGGTTGCAGGCTGTTGGCCGGCAAGCCATGGCGCTGGCTGGCGGCATCGGCGAAATGCTGGAACAGCACCAGGATATCGTCGCCGCGCTCGCGCAGCGGCGGGATGCGCAGCGGCGCGACGTTCAGGCGGTAGTACAGGTCGGCACGAAAACGCCCTTGGTCGGCGGCTTGGCGCAGATCTTCCTTGGTGGCGGCGATGATGCGGATATCCAGCGGGATCAGCTGGTTACCGCCCAGGCGCTCCACGACGCGCTCCTGCAGAAGGCGTAGCAGCTTGACCTGCACGTCGAGGCTCATGCTCTCGATCTCGTCGAGGAACAACGTGCCGCCGTTGGCGAACTCGAATTTGCCGATACGCCGCTTCTGCGCGCCGGTGAAAGCACCCGGTTCATGGCCGAACAGCTCGCTTTCCACCACCGACTCGGCCAGGGCGCCGGCATTGATTGCCACGAACGGGCCGTCGCGGCGACTCGACAGGTCATGCAGGGCGCGGGCCACGACCTCCTTGCCGGCACCGGTTTCGCCGAGGATCAGCACGTCGGCGCGGGTAGCGGCCAGGGCACCGATCTGTTCGCGCAGGCGCTGCATGGCCGGCGACTGGCCGACCAGGCGCGTGGACAGCTCCTGACGGTCGCTCAAGGCCAGGCGCAGGCTGCGGTTGTCCAGCACCAGGCGTCGCAGGGCCAGGGCGCGGCGCACGCTGTCGAGCAGGGCATCGCTGGCGAAAGGTTTCTCCAGAAAGTCATAGGCGCCGGCGCGCATGGCCTGCACGGCCAGCGGCACATCGCCGTGGCCGGTGATCAGCAGCACCGGCAGTTCGTTGTCGCGCCCGTGCAGGTGTTCCAGCAGTTGCAGGCCGTCTATGCCGGGCATACGGATGTCGCTGACCACCACGCCGGGCCAGTCCGGCTCGATACGTTCGGCCAGCCCCTGGGCATCGGCCAGGGCCACGACCTTGAGCCCGGCCAGGTCCAGGGTCTGGCCCAGGGCCTGGCGCAGGTGCGGATCGTCGTCCACCAGGATGACCTGGGTGCGGCTGTCGATCTGTGTCTCGGTCGTCATGCCGAGGGGTCCTCCGAAGATTGCAGGTTGGCGCCGGGCTTGGCCACGCGCAGTCGCAGGGTCAGCAAGGCGCCGCCTTCCGGGTGGTTGCCCAGCAGCAGTTCGCCGCCCAGTGCATGCATCAGGCTCTCGCAGATGGCCAGCCCCAGCCCCAGGCCCTGGGTGCGGGTCTTGGTGGTGAAGAAGGGTTCCTTGGCATGCTCCAGCGCCTGGCGGCTGAAGCCCGGGCCATTGTCGCGAATGTACAGGTAGACGCAGTCATCCTGGCGTTCGGCACTGAGCCACAGCTTGCGTGGGTTGGCTTTTTCGGTGAGCGCGTCGAGGGCGTTGGCCAGCAGGTTGCCGAGCACCTGGCGCAGGCGCGTTTCGCCGGCCTGCACCCACAGCGTGGCCTCGGGCAGGTCGCGCACCAGCTCCACGGCCATGGCCCGGCGGCGCTTGGCCAGCAGCGCCAGGGCATCGTCCAGCGCCGGTTGCAGGGCCACGCTTTCCGGTGCGTGCTGGTCGCGGCGGGCGAACGCGCGCAGGTGGGTGATGATCGAGGCCATGCGTCCGGTCAGCTCGCCGATCAGCTTGAGGTTGCCGCGCACGTCTTCGGTGCGCTGGTGGTCGAGGAGGATCTCGGCGTTCTCGGCATAGCTGCGGATCGCTGCCAAAGGCTGGTTGAGCTCATGGCTGATGCTCGCGGACATGGTCCCGAGCACCGACAGCTTGCCGGCCTGGACCAGTTCGTCCTGGGCGCGCACCAGCTCCTGCTGGGCCTGTTCGCGTTCGAGCACTTCCTTCTTCAGCCGGGTGTTCAGGCCTTCTAGGTCGGCGGTGCGCTCCATGACGCGTTGTTCCAGCTGCTGGCGCCCGCGCGCCTCGAAGTCGATGCGGTCGATGTAGTGTCGCCGACGCTGCATCACCAGGCCGGCCAGCAGCATCAGTACCAACAAGGCACCGGCGCCGATAGCCATGACCGTCTGCACCGAGCGGTCGACCAGCGTACGCGGGGCGAGGATGCTGACTTGCCAGCCTGTTTCCTTGATGTCGCGGGTCTGCACCAGCCAGGCGGCGGGGTTGAGGTTCAGCGGCTGGGGCGCTTGGGTCGGGTAGGGCTGGATGGCGACGATCGCCTCGCGTTCGGCCGGTGTCAGCTCGCGGGTGGCGCGGAAACGCCAGTCGGGGCGGGAGGTCAGCACCACCACGCCGTTCTGGTCGGTCAGCAGCAGTTGTTCGGGCGTACGCCCCCACAGGGTCTCGGTGTGGTCGAGGTCGACCTTGACGACCAGCACGCCCACGACCTTGTCCCGGTCATGCACCGCCGCAGCGAAGAAGTAGCCGCGCTTGGCCGACGTGGTGCCCTGGCCGAAGAAGCGCCCCAGGCGCCCGTCCATGGCTTCGAGGAAGTAAGGGCGAAAGGCGAAGTTGCGGCCCACGAAACTGTCGTGCTTGTCCCAGTTGGACGCCGCCAGGGTATTACCGCTGACATCCATCAGGTACATCACCTCGGCGCCGGTCTGCCTGGTGATTTCCTTGAGCAGACGGTTGGCGTTGGTGATCGCCTCGGTCTTGAACGGGTCGTGCAGCGCACCGCGCAGGGCCGGCAGGTCGCCAAGGATCCGTGGCAGGGTCTCGTAGCGGTGCAGGGTGCCCAGCAGGTTGGCGACGTAGAGGTCGAGGGTCTGGCGATTCTGCGAGGCCAACTCGTCCTGGTAGTAGCGCTCGGCCAGATGATGCAGTGGCCAGAGCAGGGGCGCCAGGCACAGGGCCAGCAGGGCGAGGCTGCGCCAGCGTGGGCGTCGTGGAGGCGTTTGGGTTGGAATCATCTATCGGGCGCCAGAAGGATCTGGCGCAATTATGCGCTACTTGCGCTCGTCCATCAGCGCCGAGTGGCCATGCTTTTGTCATTGGCCTCTTGTATATCGCTGTGAGCAGTGGCGATATAGGCGACAAAAAAAACCGAGGTTCCCTCCCATGCCCTTGAGCACCCTGATCCAGCGTTCCAGCCAGCCCAGCCCCTCGCTGAGCGAAGCCCAGGCCCATGCCCTGCTGCGGGCGCACTACGACCTGGAAGGGTGCCTGCAACCGTTGGGCAGCCAGCAGGACCTGAACCTGCGGCTGGATAGCGACCGGGGGCGTTTCGTGCTCAAGGCTTGTCACGGCAGCTATGCCCAGGTGGAACTCGAGGCGCAGCATGCGGCGCTGGCCTACCTGGGCGAACAGGGCCTGCCGGTGCCACAGGTACGCCGGGCGCGCGATGGCCAGGACCTGCTGGCCGTGGAGGTCGACGGCCAGCCGCTGCGGGTGCGCCTGCTCGACTACATCGAGGGCCAGCCGCTGACCCGTCTTGCGCACATGCCGGCAAGGCTGGTCGCCGAGCTGGGCGCGCTGTGCGCCCGGGTCGACCAAGCCCTGGCCGGCTTCGAACACCCGGGCCTGGAGCGTACCTTGCAATGGGACCCGCGCCACGCCAAGGCGCTGATCGAACACTTGCTGCCGGTGTTGGACGGCGAGCGTCGCCAGCGTGTCGAGTGCGCCACTGGCCTGGCCGCCACACGCCTGCAACCACTGGTGGCCGGCCTGCCGACCCAGGCCGTGCACCTGGACATCACCGACGACAATGCCGTCTGGGCCCGTGATGATGAGCGCCAATGGCAGTTGCAGGGCGTCATCGACTTCGGCGACCTGCTGCGCACCTGGCGCATCGCCGACCTGTCCGTCACCTGCGCGGCGCTGCTGCACCACGCCGAAGGCGACCCGCTGCGCATCCTGCCGGCCGTTCGCGCCTACCATGCCGTCAACCCGCTGCAGGACGCCGAGCTGCGCGCCCTCTGGCCGTTGGTGCTGATGCGCGCCGCGGTGCTGGTGCTCAGCAGCGAGCAGCAACTGCGAGTCGACCCGGGCAACCAGTACATCCGCGACAACATCGACCACGAGTGGGCGATCTTCGATACGGCCGCCGCCGTGCCGCTCGCCCTGATGGAAGCTGCGATTCTCCAAGCCACGGGCAGCGCGCCAGCGCCCCTGGGGCTGGACGATTGCGCGCCGCTGATCCCGGCCCTGGCGGGGCAGGCGGTGACGCGCGTCGACCTGGGTGTGCTCAGCCCGCACTGCGAAGCGGGCAACTGGGAGCAGCCGGGCTTCGACCAGCGGCTGCTGGCGGCCCAGGCTGGCCCGGCCTGCACCCTGCACGGCCAGTATCGGCTGTCGCAGACCCATATCGACCGCCCCGAAGAGCCGGCCACCTGCGCCTTGGGCGTGGAACTCAGCGTACCGGCCGGCACCGCGCTGCAGGCGCCCGAGGCGGGCACCTGGGAGCGGGCCGGCGACGGTCGCGGGCGGCTGCGCACTGCAACCTGGAGCCTTTGGCTGAGTGGGCTGGAAGAGGCGCCGGCAGATGGTCAGGCGCTGGCCAAGGGGCAAGCCCTGGGCCTGACGTGTGGCTTTCTCAACGTCCAGCTGTGCCGGAGCGACGAACAGCGCCCGCCGTTCTTCGTCACGCCGTCGCATGCCGACGCCTGGCTGGCCGTATGCCCGTCGCCACGCCCATTGCTCGGGTTCGATTGCGATGCCGAGCCGCTGGTCGATGCCCAGGCCCTGCTGGCACGCCGCGATGCCAGCTTCGCCCGTTCGCAGAAGCACTACTACGCCCAGCCGCCACACATCGAGCGTGGCTGGCGCAACTACCTGATCGATATGCAGGGCCGTTCCTACCTGGATATGCTCAACAACGTCGCGGTGCTCGGCCACGGGCACCCGCGCATGGTCGCTGAGTCGGCGCGCCAGTGGTCGCTGGTCAACACCAATTCGCGCTTCCACTACGCGGCCATCGCCGAGTTCTCCGAGCGCCTGCTCGAATTGGCACCGGAGGGCTTCGACCGGGTGTTCCTGGTCAACAGCGGCACCGAGGCCAACGACCTGGCCATCCGTCTGGCTTGGGCCTACAGCGGTGGGCGCGACCTGCTCAGCGTGCTGGAGGCCTACCATGGCTGGTCGGTGGCCACCGACGCCATCTCCACCTCCATCGCCGACAACCCCCAGGCCCTGGAGACCCGCCCGGACTGGGTGCACCCTGTGGAGGCGCCGAACACCTTCCGTGGGCGCTTCCGTGGCCCGGACAGCGCCGCCGACTACCTGCGCGACGTCGATGCCAAACTGGCTGACCTGGACGCGCGTGGTCGCCAGCTGGCGGGCTTCATCTGCGAACCGGTGTATGGCAATGCCGGCGGTATTTCCTTGCCGGCAGGTTACCTGCGCGACGCTTACGCCAAGGTACGCGCCCGCGGCGGGGTGTGCATCGCCGACGAGGTGCAGGTCGGCTATGGCCGCCTGGGCGAGTACTTCTGGGGCTTCGAAGAGCAAGGCGTGGTGCCGGACATCATCACCATGGCCAAGGGCATGGGCAACGGCCAGCCGCTGGGCGCGGTGATCACCCGGCGGGAGATTGCCGAGGCTCTGGAGGCCGAGGGTTACTTCTTCTCTTCGGCGGGCGGCAGCCCGGTCAGTTGCCGGATCGGCATGGCGGTGCTGGATGTGATGCAGGAGGAAGGCCTGTGGGAAAACACCCGGGAAGTAGGGCGCTATTTCAAGGCGCGCCTGCAGGCGCTGGTCGATAAACATCCGCTTGCCGGTGCCGCTCACGGTTCCGGCTTCTACCTCGGCCTGGAGCTGGTGCGCGACCGTCAGACCCTGGAACCGGCCACCGAAGAAACCATGGCCCTGTGCAACCGCCTGCGTGACCTGGGCATTTTCATGCAGCCGACCGGCGACTACCTGAACATCCTCAAGATCAAGCCACCCATGTGCACAACGCGCGCCAGCGTGGATTACTTCGTCGATTGCGTGGATCGGGTACTCGGCGAGGGGCTCTAACACTTGCATTAGGCGGCCACCTGAATCGATTGTTATCGGTTTAGGTGGCTTTTTTATGGCGAAATATTTTGAGTTTCGGCTTCTAAGTTCGATTTTTATCGAGTATATAATGGTGCATCTAATGGGGCCGCTGGGCGGCCCCTCGCGGCACAAGGCCGCTCCTACAGGGGCCGCGTCTCTCCGGCGCGCCGATTGATCAACGACCTGGCGCAGTCGGCGCCGGGCTTTTGCAGAGGTTACCGATGAAGACCCTCAATTCGACCCCGCGTGCCGACGGTTTCCACATGCCCGCCGAATGGGCGCCGCAGTCCCAGGTGTGGATGGTCTGGCCGGAGCGTTCGGACAACTGGCGCCTGGGCGGCAAGCCGGCGCAGGCCGCCCACGTGACCCTGGCCAAGGCCATCGCCCGCTTCGAGCCGGTGACCGTGGCGGTTTCCGCTGGCCAGTACGAGAACGCCCGTCGCCAACTGGACGTGCCGAACATCCGTGTGGTGGAAATCAGCAACGACGACGCCTGGGTGCGTGATACCGGCCCGACCTTCGTCATCAACGACCACGGCGACGTGCGCGGCGTGGATTGGGGCTTCAACGCCTGGGGTGGTTTCGACGGCGGCCTGTACGCGCCCTGGAACCGTGACGAGGAGCTGGCTGCCAAGGTCCTGGAGATGGAGCGCTGCCAGCGCTACCACACCGAAGGCTTCGTGCTCGAAGGCGGCTCGATCCATGTCGATGGCGAAGGCACCTTGATCACCACCGAAGAGTGCCTGCTCAACCGCAACCGCAACCCGCACCTCTCCCGCGAGCAGATCGAAGAGATCCTGCGCGAGCACCTGGCGGTGGACACCATCATCTGGCTGCCGGATGGCCTGTACAACGACGAGACCGACGGCCACGTCGACAACTTCTGCTGCTATGTCAGCCCAGGTGAAGTGCTGCTGGCCTGGACCGACGACGTCAACGACCCGAACTACGCCCGCTGCCAGGCTGCCTATGAGGTGCTGAAGAACAGCCGCGACGCCAAGGGCCGTGAATTCGTCGTGCACAAGATGCCGATCCCGGGCCCGCTGTACGCCACGGAAGAGGAATGTGCCGGTGTCGACCAGGTGGCGGGCAGCCAGGAGCGTGACCCGTCGGTGCGCCTGGCCGGTTCCTACGTCAACTTCCTCATCGTCAATGGCGGCATCATCGCGCCGAGCTTCGACGACCCGGCGGACGCCGAGGCGCGGACGATCCTGGCCAAGCTGTTCCCGAACCACGAAGTGGTCATGATTCCGGGGCGTGAGCTGCTTCTGGGGGGCGGCAACATTCATTGCCTGACGCAGCAGCAGCCGGCGCCAGTCAAGCGCTGAGATTCGCTGTTCCGGGGCCGCTTTGCGGCCCATCGCCAAAGGCTGCTCCCTATAGGAGCGGCCTCGTGCCGCGATGGGTCGCGCAGCGGCCCCTTTGTCTATCTGGTTATAACCAAATATCTTCTTATTCCTTTACGTATATATCCGCCTCCCTATACTTGAGCCCAAGCACGCAAACTTCTGGAGGCGTCCCCATGCGCAATGAGTCTATTCGTTACCTGATTGTGCCGGGCTGGCAAGGATCGCCAGACAACCATTGGCAAAGTCACTGGCAGCGTAGCCTGCCCAACAGTGCCCGGGTCGAGCAGCACGACTGGCTCACCCCGCAGCGGCATGACTGGGTGCACGCGCTGGAGCAGGCGATCATCGCCGAACGCTCGCCGGTGATCCTGATCGCCCACAGCCTGGGCTGCATTACCGTCGCCCACTGGGCTGCGCAGGCAAACCCAGCCCTGCTGCGTCGGGTGCATGGGGCGCTGCTGGTGGCGCCGGCCGACGTTGAGCGGCCGACCTGCGCACCGGCGCTGCGCAACTTCGCGCCGATTCCGCTGCAGGCCTTGCCGTTCCCCAGCCAGGTGGTCAGTTCCGACAACGACCCGGCGGTGAGCGTGCCCCGTGCGCTGCACCTGGCACGGGCGTGGGGTGCCGAGGCGGGGCTGCTGGCCAATGCCGGGCACATCAATGTCAAGTCCGGGCACGAGCGTTGGGAGCAAGGCTTCGCCTACCTCTACCGCCTGCAGGGGCGTATCGAGCAGCGGGCCTTGCGCCGCGCCTGATTCGCCACCGCTTCCCTGAATACCTTGACGCCCGGTCGGCAACGGCCTCGGGCGGGAGCTCGTCATGACTGTGCACAACGCCTTCGGCCAGCCGCTGCTGACCTTTCCCGAACTGGACAAGAGCCCACTGAGCATCCGCGCCAAGGCGCTGGTGTTCATCGACCCCCGCTCGCAGCAGCTGCGCGATGCCTTGGAGCGCCTGGCGCCGCAACCGGTGCCGGTGCTGATCCGCGGCGAGACCGGCACCGGCAAGGAACTGCTGGCCCGCCAGGTGCACCGGGCCAGCGACCGCGGCGGGCTGTTCGTCTCGGTGAGCTGCGCGGCGATCAGCCCGACCTATGCCGACGCCGAGCTGTTCGGCTACAGCGCCGGTACTCAGGGCGGGACGGCCAGCGGCCGGGCCGGCTGGTTCGGCTCGGCCAACGGCGGCACCTTGTACCTGGACGAGATCGCCGACCTGCCCCTGGCGATCCAGGGCAAGCTGCTGGCGGCGCTGGAAAACCGCGAGGTCACCCGCGTCGGTACCCAGCGGCCGCAACCGGTGGACGTGCGCCTGGTCGCCGCCTCCAGCATCGACCTGGCCCAGGCCGTGCGCGCCGGGCATTTCAACGAACGCCTCTACCATTACCTGCACGAAGGCCAGCTGGAGCTGCCGGCGCTGCGTGAGCGGGTCGGGGATATCCTGCCGCTGGCCGAATATTTCGTGGGCATCTACAGCGTGCGCCTGGGGCGCCCGGTGCCGCTGATCAGCGAGGCCGCACAGCAAGCCCTGGAAGCCCATGCGTGGCCGGGCAATACCCGGGAGCTCGAGAACGTCATCCACTTCGCCTTGCTGGTGAGCGAAGGCGAGCAGCTCCTGCCAGAGCATCTGGACCTACCGGACACCACGCCCTTGGCCAGCCTGACCCGGCAACTCGAGCAGCTGACCCGCAGCCGCGAGCCGCAAACCCGTCTTGCCTTGCGTCGGTTGCTGGAAGGCAGGCTGTCGGACTTGGATGCGACCGCACGCTAGAGCGGGGCCGTCCGTCATGCCCGAAGCCCGTAATGGCCATTTGTTTTTGGAATAAGCAGCTAAGTAAAAGATATTGTTAAGGAATAAAAATTCCCGGTATCGTCCACTTCACGCCCCTGTCGAAGGGGCACCGACTTCGCCACATCGATGGCATCAGCTTGATAACAAGGATCACCATGAAAAAGACCCTGCTGACCGCAGCCCTGGCCGCAGCCCTGTCGCTGACCGGCTTCGCCAATGCCGCTGAAAAACTGGTGGTAGCTGCCACCCCGGTGCCCCACGCCGAGATCCTCGAGCTGATCAAGCCGACGCTGGCCAAGGAAGGTGTGGACCTGCAGATCAAGGTCTTCACCGACTACGTACAGCCCAACGTCCAGGTCGATCAGAAGCGTCTGGATGCCAACTACTTCCAGACCCTGCCGTACCTGAAGAACTTCAACGAAGGCAAGGGCACTCACCTTGAGACCGTCGTCGGTGTACATGTCGAGCCTTTCGGCGGCTACTCGAAGAAGGTCAAGAACCTGGCTGACCTGGAAGAGGGCGCCACTGTCGCGATCCCCAACGAAGGCAGCAACAGCGGCCGTGCGCTGCTGCTCCTGCAGAAGGCTGGCCTGATCACCCTGAAAGACCCCAAGAACGCCCTGGCCACCCCGAAAGACATCGCCGAGAACCCGAAGAGGCTCAAGTTCCGCGAGCTGGAATCGGCCATGCTGCCGCGTGTGCTGGACCAGGTCGACCTGGACATGATCAACACCAACTACGCCTTGGAAGCCGGCCTGAACCCGGCCAAGGATGCCCTGGTGATCGAAGGCAGCGACTCGCCCTACGTGAACTTCCTGGTGGCCCGCCCGGACAACAAGGACAGCGAGGCCATCCAGAAACTGGCCAAGGCGCTGACCAGCCCGCAGGTCAAGGAATTCATCGCCAAGAAGTACAGCGGTGCGGTATTGCCGGCGTTCTGATTCAGGCGCCTGGAAACAAAAACGCCGACGCATTTTGCGTCGGCGTTTTTGTTTGTGCAGGGCCAATCAGCGCGAATTGGCCAGCGCCCGGCGCAAGGCCAGGAGCCATTGAAGCTGTTCGTTGGAAACCGGCGGGCAAGAGCTGTTCATTGTTGTCGTTCCAGGTGGGGCCGTACGGGTCAGAGCTCTTGGAAAAGGTTTTTGCAGGAAAGATCCCTCGCCACGCATAAATTTCCTGGTCATCCGACGAACGTGATGCGCAGGGCGGCGATCCGGCCCGATCGCCGCCCGAAGCGGTGGCTTCTGGCTCAGGCGTTCCGGGGCAGCCAGTTCAACAGGAAGTCGATTATGACCTTTGGGTTTTCCAGGCTTGAGATATGCCCTGCAAACGGAACCTGTGCCGCCAGGCAGCCGATCAACTGGGCCATCTCGTTGGACTCCTCAGGCGGGCGCGGGATATCTTGATCGCCGCACAACACGATGGTGCGCTCGGCGGGCAGGTTCTCAAGGCGCTGAAGCAGGTCCGGCCGGCCGAAGATCACCCGGCCCAACGGGTCCAGGCTCATGCGGATGGTGTCTGCGCTGCAGGCCTTGAGCGCGGCACGAAATGCCTCGCGAATGTCTGGCACGGTCTGGCCGCCCGCATGGAAGAAGATCGGTACGATGATATCGAGCAGATCATCGGTGAACCCGCCTGCGGCGCTGGCGGCATCCAGCAGTTCGAAGTACTTCAGGCGCGTGGCTTCGGGTTCGGCGCCCAGGTAGGTGTCCATCAGGACGAGGCGGTCGACGCGCTCGGGGTGATCGAGCGCTAACTCCGCGCCCCACATGCCACCGACCGACAAGCCGACCAGGTGGCACTTCGGAATATCCAGGGCATCGAGCAGAGCCAGGTGCTGCTGCGCCAGCGCACTCATGTCACCCGTATTGGCCGGTGGTGCATCGGAGTCGCCATGGCCCCAGAGCTCCGGGACGATGACACGAAAGTGTTGCGACAGCGCGTCGATTTGGGGTTGCCACATGGCTGCGGACCACAGGTAGCTATGGCCCAGTAGCACAGGGAAGCCCTGGCCTTGGTCGACGTAGCTCATGCGCGCGCCGTCGATTTCCACGAAGTGTTTTTGCATCGGTCGTTCCTAACTCAGTCAAGTCGCAAAGTTGGAACGGTAGCGATGCCAAAGGCGTTTCGCTACTGGCAGGCCTCCCAGCTAGTGGTCAGATATTTCCTAAGGTAATGCATTTGTACGGGGCGCCGGCACCAGCCGCAGCGTGCTCTGGGCCGGAATCTCGCCCATCCGTACCCTGTGATAGCGCCCTTCGATGTAATCCTGCGCCTGGTCACCGTAATGCCGGTCGAAGGGCACGCCGCTTTGGCCTACGGGGTTGATGGTCAGCGCGGCGCCAGGGTCGGCGAAGTCGACCAGGCGCCGGGTCGAGGGGCCGTAGTTGACCGCCCAGGGTGCCGGGCCGATCTTCGCCGACAGGTTGTTCGGCACCTCGTGGCTGCCGGGCGCGGCGAACGGGCCGACATTGAGCAGCAGGTTCAGCGGCTTCTTCGCCCCCAGCGGGTGGCTGTGGGTAAGGGTGTGGGCCTTGCCCCATTGCCAGCTGGCCGGGTCCTTGCCCATCACGTCGCGCAAGTGCGCGATGCTGCGCTGCCAGGCCAGCCGGGCGATGGCGGTACGGTCGGTATGCGCGTTGCTGCCCTGCGTGTTCCACCAGGGCGCATCCGGGTCGGCAGCCAGGCGCGGCAGGGCGGCATCGATGACGCGGGTATTGATCAAGGCGGGGAACCAGGTGTCGCCGAGTTCATCGTGCAGGGCGGCGAAGGCCAGTTCATAGAGGAACTGGTTGAACAAGGTCGCGCTGGTCGAGCCCAGTGGGTAGTCGCCGCGCCAGGCCGCCAACTGTTCCACCAGCTCCTTTTCCTCATCGCCCTGGGCGATGGCGCGCAAGGTGCCCAGCAGCGGCGCCAAGGTCCGCGGGCCGTAGTCCGTGGCGTCGTCGAGCTGCAGGGCCTGGCTGTTCTGGGTATCCCACTTGATGCTCGGGTCGGCCAGGTGCCGGTCGAGTTGCCGGCCGCGGTCCGGTAGGTTGTAGTAGCCCGGGATCGGCACCACCGCCGGGGGTTGCACGTTCGCCGAGACGATGTAGCCGCTGGCGGGATTTTCCTGCTGCGGGTTGACGCTGAAGGGGTAGAAGCCGAGCTTGTCGGCCTGGGCCGTGCTGCCGTCGAGGATGAAGGCCGGGTCGACGCCATCTGGGCGGATCGGCAGCTGGGCGGCCGCCCACCAGCCGATATCGCCCCGGGCATTGGCCCACACCAGGTTCAGCCCGGGCGCCTGGACCTTGGCCGCCGCCTCGCGCATCTTGGCCAGGGTGTCGGCGCGGTTGATCTGGTAGAAGGCGTCCAGGATCGGGTTGTCGGTCTCCAGGAATGCCCACCACATGGCAATGGGCGTGGCGCCTGCGGTCTCACCCAGCACGGTGTTGACGATCGGGCCGTGGGGCGAACGCTGCAGGGTGATGTTCACCGGCGCCTCGCCCTTGACCGCGATCTGCTGTTCGCTTTGCTCCAGCGGCTGCCAGCGGCCATCGATACGCACCTGCTTCGGGTCGCTCGGGTTGACCTGTTCGGCCACCAGGTCGACGTCATCGTTCTGGAACATGGTCAGGCTCCAGCCGAAATCGCGGCTGTGGCCGAGCAGGGCGAAGGGGTTCAAGGCCTGGAAGTAGCCGTACAGGTTGAAGCCCGGCGCCGACAGCTCTGCTTCGTACCACACGGCCGGCACGGCGAAGCCGATGTGCGGGTCGCCTGCCAGCAGCGGGCGGCCGCTGCGGGTGCGGCTGCCGGCGACGGCCCAGGCGTTGCTGCCTTCGAACTGGGGCAGGCCGGCATCGCCGAGAGCTTCGTGGCTCAAACGCGCCAAGTGTTCCAGGCTGCGCCAGTCGGCCGCCGCCAAGGGCGTGGCCAGGGCGCCTTCGGGTTGCCAGCTCAGGTCGAAGATCTTCAGGTAGTCGGGGCCGAGCTGGTCGCGCACGTAGGTGAGCGCCGGCTCGGTGCGGAATGCGGCGGCGAAGCTGTAGGCCAGGTAGCCGGCGATGCTGAGGGTGTCCTCGGCGGTGAAAGGGCGCGGCGCGATGCCCAGCAGGTCGAACTCCATGGGTTTGGGATGGCTGGCCTGCCACTGGTTGATGCCGTCCAGGTAGGCTTGCAGGGCCTGCCAGGCAGGGGATTGCCGGTCCTGGCGCTGGGCCATGCGCGTGGCCTGCTCGCGAATGCGCAGGCTGCGGAACAGGGTATCGGTGGGCAGCAGCGTGGCGCCCAGCACCTCGGCCAGCTCGCCCCGGGCCAGGCGGCGCAGGATTTCCATCTGGAACAGGCGGTCCTGGGCATGCACGTAGCCCAGGGCGCGGTACAGGTCAGGCTCGTTGTCGGCCAGCAGGTGGGGCACGCCGCGGGCGTCGTAGCGCACGCTGACCGGCGCCTGCAGGCCTGCGATGGCGGCCTCGCCCTCGCGTTGCGGCTGCTTGCCTTGCACGTACCAGAAACCGGCGCCCACGGCGGTGGCGAGCACCACGGCCAGCAAGGTCAGGCTGCGCTTCATCGAGACTCCTTGTGCACTCGAGCGAAAAATGTGGTCCGATCATCGACGGATTCGCGAACTCAGCATAGCCCCTGGAAGGAGTCTCCATGTCCCTGAGCGAAAAACAGAAAATGCTGGCTGGCCAGCTCTACCACGCGGGATGCCCCGAACTGCAGGCCGAGCAGATCGCCAACAAGCACTGGATGCATCGCTACAACAACAGTACCGACCTGCTCAACGATGCGCGCCACGCGCTGTTGGTCGCGCACTTCGCCCATGCAGGCAGCGGTGCGGTGATCCGCCCGCCGTTCTACTGCGACTATGGCTACAACATCAGTGTTGGCGCCAATACCTTCATGAACTTCAACTGCGTGATCCTCGACGTGCTGCCTGTGCGTATCGGCCAAGACTGCCAGATCGGCCCGGCGGTGCAGATCTACACCGCCGACCACCCGCTCGATGCCGAGGTACGCCGCACGGGGCTCGAAAGCGGGCGGCCGGTGACCATTGGCAGCAATGTGTGGATCGGTGGTGGGGCGATCATCCTGCCGGGGGTGACCATCGGTGACGATGCGGTGATCGGCGCCGGCAGCGTGGTGACCCGTGACGTGCCGGCAGGCGCGATCGCGGTGGGCAACCCGGCGCGGGTGCGTCAGCCGGCCCAGGGGCAGTAGCAGCCCTGTGCCAGGGTGTTGGATGCATCGACCGAGCGGCCGTCTAGCAGTGCCTTGAGGATCGGTTCGACGAAGCTGTTGCTGGCATTGCACACCGCGCCCTCGCTATAGGGGCCGAAGTAGGCCAGGCGGCCATTTCGGTCCCAGATCGCCACGGCGGGCGAGGCCGGGATGCGCTCGCTGCCGGGCAGTTGGGGCAGGGGCTCGAGGCCGGCGAGGTTGGCGGGCAGCTGGCCGTTGCTGCCGGGTTTCTGCACGACATGGAAGCTCACGCCCTGGGGCGCGAAGTGTTCGACCAGCTCGCCCAGGTGTTGCTGGTTGCCAACGTTGCAGGGGCAGGCCGGGTCCCAGAAATGCACGACCCGGATCGGCCCTGGGCCGGCGAGCTCCGGTGGCAGCCGCAGTTGGCCGCCTTCGAATAACGTGGCCGGGTTGTCGAACGGGCGCAGGTAGCGGGCCTGGAAGCTGGCGTAGGCCCACCAGAGGGCGGCACCGCAGAGCAGCAGGGCGAGGGTGGTCAGCAGGGTTTTCCGGATGGGCATGGTGTGTCCGCTAGCCGCGTGGTGCATCAGCTTGCCATGATGCGGCCCAGAGCTGAATATCACAGGTCAATACTCGCTTCGCTGTGGATGTACCGATGCCCGCTTGCTTTCACCCCGACCTGCTGCGCACCAGCCTCCGGCCCTTGGCCGACCGCCAACCGCTGTCGCCCCAGGCCCGGGACTACCAGCACTATTACGGCCTGGACCTACCCGCAGGGCAAAGCTGGCTGGGTGTCTTCCAGGCAGCGGGGTTCGAGCTGGTGGGGCAGGTCTGGTTGCCGCCGCAGCCGCTGGCGACCCTGTTTCTGCTGCATGGCTACTACGACCACATGGGCCTGTACTGCCATGTGATCGAATGGGCCTTGCAGCAGGGGTTCGCGGTCATCAGCTGCGACCTGCCCGGGCATGGGCTGTCCAGCGGCGAGCGGGCCAGCATCGCCGACTTCGGCATCTACCAGCAGATGCTCGATGCCTTGTTCGAACAGGCGCGAACGCTCGACCTGCCACGCCCCTGGCACCTGTGCGGGCAAAGCACCGGCGGGGCGATCGTGGTCGATCACCTGCTGCACCGCGGCGAGCAAAGCCCGGCCGATGGCCAGGTGATCCTGCTGGCGCCCCTGGTGCGGCCACGGGCCTGGCATTGGTCCAAGCTCAGCTATTGCGTGCTGCGCCATTTCGTCAACGGCATCGAGCGGCGCTTCAGCGAGAACAGCAACGACCCGGCCTTCCTGCCGTTCCTCGAGGCCGACCCGCTGCAGCCACGCCAACTCCCCACCGCCTGGGTCGGTGCCCTGGTGGCCTGGGTCAAGCGTATCGAGGCCGCGCCGCGCAGCCTGCGGCGGCCATTGATCGTACAGGGGGAGGCAGACGCCACGGTGGATTGGCCCTATAACCTCAAGGTGCTCAAGGCCAAGTTCGCTGACCCACAGATCCTGCTGCTGCCCGAGGCCAGGCACCACCTGGCCAACGAACTGCCGGGCATCCGCCAGCGCTACTTCGCCTTCCTCGACCAGCGCCTGGGTTGACTCAGTTCAGGTTGGCAGCGTTCTGGCCCACGGCCAGGCCCGCACGCACGGCGGCGATGGCGGCTTTGTAGTAGGCCTGGCCGTCGGCCGATTCGGCGAAGGTGGCGAACTCTTCCAGCTCGGTGTCGGAGAGGTCGCGGTAGACATACAGCAGGGTATTGTTGAGATCTTCGCCGATCTGCTGCATCAGGCGTTGCCGCTGGCCATCGAGCAGGCCTTGGGCCTGGCCTGCGCCGAACAGGCCGGGCAGCATCGAGCTCAGGCTGTCGGCTGCCACGCCGGCAATCGCCAGGCTGACTTCGGCACCCGCTTCTCGGGCCGGCAGGGCCTGGGCCAGGTGGCCGATAATCAACAGGCGGTTGTCGCTTGCCTGGATCTTCGGCAAGCCCTTGGCATGCTTGGCCAGTTGGTCCTTGCGTGTGGCCAGCAGTTCGGCGGCCACCACCTTGCGCCCCAGCGGCGACTGGAAGAACGCCAGTGCGGGTGACGGGTTCGGCAGGTTGGCGCGCAATTGCGCCTGGGCCCGGCGGTCGATGGCCTGGGCCTGGAAGCGTTGGTTGCTGTTGTTGACCAGCGCCTGGTAGACAGCCGGGGGCAGGCTGTTCTTGTAGCGTTGCTGGGCGGCGCTCACCGCGTCGGTGAAGTGGGCGCGCTGGTCCGGCCAGCCGGCGGCCTTGTACAGCTGGTCGAGGCTGTCTGCCCAGACAGGCATGGTGCAGATCATCAGCAGCAGCAGGGGAAACAAACGGCGCATTCAGGACTCCTGTCGGCAGGCCGCTATTGTCCGTGGCGCGGCGGGGCTTTGTCGAGACGCCGATGACGGTTGGCGGCCAAGTGGCGCTGTCGGTTTTCATGGCGAGTGGATACTATGCGTCATCACCTCTCTCTTGAGTATCCAATGCTTTCTAACATTGTCGATGAGCTGGCCAACCATGGTTGGAGCCGGCAGCCCTTGTTTGTGCCCGCTGCACTGACTCGCGCCTTGGCGGCCGAGTGTCGACAACGTTCTGCCGAGGGCGAGCTGAGCCCTGCCAGCGTGGGCCGCGGTATCGGGCAGGAGGTGCGCGAAACGATCCGTGGCGACCACATCCAGTGGCTCGAGCCGGGCCAGTCCGAGGCCTGCGACCGTTACCTGGACATCATGGAAGGCTTGCGTCAGGCATTGAACCAGGGGCTGTACCTGGGGCTCGAAGATTTCGAGTGCCATTTCGCGCTGTACCCGCAGGGCGCGTTCTACCGCCGCCACCTCGATCGCTTTCGCGATGACGACCGGCGCGCGGTGTCGGCGGTGCTCTATCTGAACGAAGATTGGCAACCCGAGGATGGAGGGCAATTACGCATGTTTCTCGCCGATGGGGTGGAGCACGACGTGCAGCCCGAAGCGGGCACCCTGGTGGTATTCCTGTCGGGCGACATCCCTCACGAAGTGTTGCCGGCCGGGCGCGAGCGCCTGTCCTTGACCGGCTGGTTCCGTCGCCGTGGCAACGACCTCTTCTGATTTGGCCAAGGTCCTGGTCAGCGCCTGCCTGTTGGGGCAGCCGGTGCGCTACGATGGGCGTGACAGTGGGCACCCCGACGTGCTGCAGCGCTGGCAGGCCGAGGGCCGCGTGGTAGCGCTCTGCCCGGAAGTGGCCGGCGGCCTGCCGACACCGCGCCCGCCGGCGGAAATCCCGGGCGGGCAGGGTGGTGCTGTGCTGGACGGCCTGGCCCAGGTGGTGACGGTCGTCGGAGACGATGTCAGCGCAGCCTTCCTGGCTGGCGCGCGGCAGGCCCTGGCCTTGGTCCGCGAGCATGGTATCCGGGTGGCGGTGCTCAAATCGGGCAGCCCGTCCTGTGGCAACCGGCTGACCTATGATGGGACGTTCAGCGGGGTGAAGGTCGCGGGTGAGGGCGTGACCACGGCGCTACTGCGGCGCGAAGGGGTGCAGGTGTTCAGCGAGCTGGAGCTGGAGGCTGCGCAGCGGGCCTTGGCTGGCCTGGAGATTTGAGGCGCCTGTTCGGCCCAATCGCCGGCAAGCCAGCTCCCACACCATGGCGCCATTCCATCTGTGGGAGCCGGCTTGCCGGCGATTGGGCAGGACAGGGTCACTGGCCGGCAGATGTTTCTCGCGCCCCCTTGAGCCACTTCTGCTCCAGCGCCGCCAGCCGGCCGTCTTCCTTGATTCGTTGCAGGGCGTTGTTCACCGCGGTTTCGAAGGCTGGGTTGTCTTTCTGGAACGGAATCACCCGGGCCTCACTGCCGTAAGGCTCACTGGCGGCCAGTTGCGGGGCCTGCTCGGGTTCGGGTTGGTCGAGTGCGATGTCGAATTTGCCGCTCTCGACGCCCGGGATCGCTTCTTCTGCGGGGGCTTCGATGAACTCGGCGCGTACGTCCAGCTCCTTGGCCAGTGCCTGGCCCAGCTCCACGTCGAAGCCGGTCAGGTGTTCGTTTTCCTTGAACGCGTAAGGCGGTGTATCCGCTTGCACGGCAATGCGCAGTTCGCCCCGGTCGTTGACCTCGTCTATGAGTTCGGCCTGGGCCAGTGGGCTGATCGCAAGTGCCAGCAGTACGCCAATGCTCAACCGCATGAATGCCCCCATTCTCGTTTGGCAGATGAATTTGATGCCGCAGCTTTGTGTCATGCCGCGGTCACGGTGCAGGCTATGACCTCCACTCGCTTCCAATGTTTAGTTGAAGTTCAAATATTTCTGGCCATGGCCGGCGAGACCTTTGCACACAATTGAACTATGTTGTTCTAGCGCCGCCGTTCGTCGATGGACAGTGGTCAATGGAAGTGAAACACAGGAGAAGTGAATGAACAGCCTATTTTCGCGTGCTGCCGTTGCCGGCCTGCTGATGGGGGCGTCGGTTCTGGCTAGCGCCGCGGATGCCCTGAAGAGTCAGGTGCCGCCCCAGGGCGCCAAGGTCTTCATCGTTGCCCCTGCCGATGGGGCTACCGTCGACAAGACCTTCACGGTCAAGTTCGGCATCGAAGGCATGGGGCTCAAGCCTGCGGGCGACCAGACGCCGCATACGGGCCATCACCACTTGCTGGTGGATGTGGACAAGGCGCCCCTGGCCGACCAGCCGTTGCCGACCAGCCTGATGCCGGAAAACAACGCCCCGCTGCCGGCCGGCCCGCAAGTGCTGCACTTCGGCAAGGCACAAACCGAGGCCACCATTACCCTGACGCCGGGCAAGCACACCTTGCAGCTGGTGTTGGGCGACATGTACCACGTGCCGTTCAAGCCGAGCGTCGAGTCGCAGAAGATCACCGTGAACGTGAAGTAACTGCGAAATGCGGTCGCTGCACGCCCATCGCCGGCAAGCCGGCTCCCACAAGTAACGCGTCAGCCTTGCGGCCAGCACTGTCTCTGTGGGAGCCGGCTTGCCGGCGATGGGCTGCGTAGCAGCCCCAAGTGCAGCCGATAAGGCTTAACTGACGGGCATTAACCCTTCACGCAGCGGTATGGCTTAGAACAGCACGCGGGAACGGATGGTGCCCTTGACCTGCTGCAGCTTCTCCTGCGCCAGGTCGGAGTATTCGGCATCCACGTCGATGACCACGTAACCGACTTTCTCGTCGGTCTGCAGGAACTGGCCGGAGATGTTGATACCGTTCTCGGCGAACACCTTGTTGATCTCGCTGAGCACACCTGGGATGTTTTCGTGGATGTGCAGCAGGCGGTGCTTGCCAGGGTGCGCCGGCAGGGCGACTTCCGGGAAGTTGACCGACGACACGGAAGTACCGTTGTCGCTGTACTTGACCAGCTTCTCGGCCACTTCCAGGCCGATGTTGGCCTGGGCTTCGGCAGTGGAACCACCGATGTGCGGGGTCAGGATCACGTTGTCCAGGCCGCGCAGTGGGCTTTCGAACTGCTCGTCGTTGGAGCGCGGCTCGACCGGGAACACGTCGATGGCGGCGCCGATCAGGTGCTTGTCCTTGATGGCGGCAGCCAGGTGGTCCAGCTCGACCACGGTGCCACGGGCGGCGTTGATCAGGATCGAGCCCTTCTTCATCGCGCGGATTTCCTTCTCGCCGATCATCCACTGGGTGGACGGCAGCTCAGGCACGTGCAGCGAGACGATGTCGGCCAGGCCCAGCAACTCGTGCAGGTTGGTCACCTGGGTGGCGTTGCCCAGCGGCAGCTTGGTCAGCGGGTCGTAGAAATACACCTGCATGCCCAGGCTTTCGGCCAGGACCGACAGCTGGGTGCCGATCGAGCCGTAGCCGATGATACCCAGCTTCTTGCCACGGATCTCGAAGGAGTTGGCCGCGCTCTTGATCCAGCCGCCGCGATGGCAGGACGCGTTCTTCTCGGGGATGCCGCGCAGCAGCAGGATGGCTTCGGCCAGCACCAGCTCGGCGACGGAACGGGTGTTGGAGTAGGGGGCATTGAACACGGCGATGCCGCGCTCGCGAGCCGCGGCCAGGTCGACCTGGTTGGTGCCGATGCAGAAGCAGCCGACGGCGACCAGCTTCTTCGCGCAGTCGAAGATTTCTTCGGTCAGCTGGGTGCGGGAGCGGATGCCGATGAAATGGGCATCGGCGATCTTTTCCTTCAGCTCGGCTTCCGGCAAGGAACCAGTGAGGTACTCGATGTTGGTGTACCCGGCAGCCTTGAGGGTATCGACCGCATTCTGGTGCACACCTTCAAGAAGAAGGAACCTGATCTTGCTCTTGTCGAGAGAAGTCTTGCTCATCTGCGTAAACCTGTATCCCGGAGAAAAAATGGCAGGGGGGTAAAGCGGCGCGGCGTCGGCCTTAGCACGAACGGCGGGAGCGCTATGCTAGCATACGCGACAGAATCTGAGCTTATCCCGACAGGTGAAGAGTGCTCAGGGTGACTATGAATAGTTCGAGAGTTCTACCGATGACCAACACAGCGGTACTTGATGAGCTGATGACCCTGGTCGACCCGAGCAAGGTCCTCACCGACCCAGCTTCGCTGGAGGCCTACGGCAAGGACTGGACCAAGCACTATCCACCGGCACCTTCGGCAATCGTCTTCCCGCGCTCGATCGAGCAGGTGCAGGCCATTGTCGCCTGGGCCAACCGCCACAAGGTCGCGCTGGTGCCCTCTGGCGGGCGTACTGGCCTTTCCGGCGCTGCGGTCGCGGCCAATGGCGAAGTGGTGGTGGCCTTCGACTATATGAACAAGGTCCTGGACTTCAACGCCTTCGATCGCACCGTGGTGTGCCAGCCAGGCGTGGTCACCCGCCAGTTGCAGCAGTTCGCCGAGGAGCATGGGCTTTACTACCCGGTCGACTTCGCCTCGTCCGGCTCCAGCCAGATCGGCGGCAACATCGGCACCAATGCTGGCGGGATCAAGGTCATTCGCTACGGCATGACCCGCAACTGGGTCGCGGGCCTCAAGGTGGTGACCGGCAAGGGCGAGGTGCTCGAGCTGAACAAGGACCTGATCAAGAACGCCACCGGCTACGACCTGCGCCAGCTGTTCATCGGTGCCGAGGGCACGCTGGGCTTCGTGGTCGAGGCGACCATGCGCCTGGACCGGGCCCCGCGCAACCTCACCGCCATGGTCCTGGGCACCCCTGACTTCGATTCGATCATGCCGGTGCTGCACGCCTTCCAGGGCCGGCTCGACCTCACCGCCTTCGAGTTCTTCTCCGACAAGGCCCTGGCCAAGGTCATGGGCCGCGGCGACGTGCCGCCGCCGTTCGAAACCGATTGCCCGTTCTATGCCTTGCTGGAATTCGAAGCCTGCAACGAGGACGTGGCCAACGAAGCCCTGGCCACCTTCGAACAGTGCGTCGAGCAGGGCTGGGTGCTCGATGGCGTGATGAGCCAGAGCGAGACCCAGCTTAAGAACCTGTGGAAACTGCGCGAGTACATCTCCGAGACGATTTCCCACTGGACGCCCTACAAGAACGACATCTCGGTCACCGTCTCCAAGGTGCCGGCGTTCTTGCGCGACATCGATGCCATCGTCGGCCAGCACTACCCGGATTTCGAAGTGGTCTGGTACGGCCATATCGGCGACGGCAATCTGCACCTGAACATCCTCAAGCCCGACGACATGGCCAAGGACGAGTTCTTCGCCCGCTGCGCCACGGTGAACAAGTGGGTGTTCGAGATCGTCGAGCGCTATAACGGCTCGATCTCCGCCGAGCACGGCGTGGGCATGACCAAGCGCGACTACCTGGGCTACAGCCGCTCTGCCGCCGAAATCGCCTGTATGAAAGCGATCAAGGCGGTATTCGATCCAAACGGCATCATGAATCCGGGTAAGATCTTCGCTCCTGAATAAAAAGCAGTATCCAGAGGAGTCGGCCATGAGTTACCAGCACCAGTACCTAGACGGCACGCGCATCCACTTCCCGCTGGGCAAGGTGGTATGCATCGGCCGTAACTACGCCGAACATGCCAAGGAGCTGGACAACCCCATTCCCAGCGAGCCGCTGTTGTTCATCAAGCCGGGCAGTTGCGTCGTGCCTCTGGAAGGTGGCTTCAAGATCCCGAACGACCGTGGTGCGGTGCACTACGAGGCGGAGATCGCGGTGTTGCTGGGCAAGCCGCTGTCCACCCATCCATCCGAGGAAGAGGTGCGTGACGCCATCTCCGGCTTCGCCCCGGCCCTGGACCTGACCCTGCGCGACGTGCAGGCCAGGCTCAAGGAAAAGGGCTTGCCGTGGGAGTTGGCCAAGAGCTTCGATGGCGCCTGCGTACTGCCGCCGTTCGTGGTCGCCGACAGCTTCGAGGACCTGGCCGATATCGGCATCCGCCTGTCGATCAACGGCCAGGTCCGCCAGGACGGCAATAGCGCCCTGATGCTCAACCCCATCGTGCCGATCATCCAGCACATCGCGGCGCATTTCTCGCTGCAGCCGGGCGATGTGATCCTTACCGGTACGCCGGCTGGCGTGGGGCCGCTGGACGTTGGGGATGAGCTGGTGCTGGAGCTGCCGGGGGCGAGCCGGTTCGAAAGCCGGGTGCTCTGACACCGCGTATGGCGTGAGTGTGCTGGGGCCGCTGGGCGGCCCTTTCGCGGCACAAGGCCGCTCCTACAGGGCGCGCCCGTACCCCTGTAGGAGCGGCCTTGTGCCGCGAAAGGGCTGCGAAGCAGCCCCCTAATCGACGATTTGCCATTTTTTTCACAAAGCATCTGGATAATCCTGCCGATCACCCTCATCCGCCGGCGTTATGGAGAACTTCGGCAACAGATCCAGGAAGCATCGTCGATGGTCGTCTCCCCCAGCGCTCCCGTTCCTCCCCTGCACAAACGCAGCCTCTTGCGGCGCTGGCAGCTCTGGCTCGGCCTGGCCGTGGTGCTGGGTTACGGCCTGTCGGTGATCATGCACTGGGATGACCGTGGTCTGCTGTGGATCAAGGAAGGCATGCAGAGCAAGGCCGAGCGGGTGGAAAGCGTCTGGTTGCCGAACTACGTGGCGGACATCCAAGCCAAGGTGCTCCCTGGCATGTCCGACGACGAACCGTCGGACCTGGCGTTCAACCCGCTGACCCGGACCCTGTTCTCTGTCATGGGCAACAACCCCTTCCTCGTCGAGTTGGACCTGGACGGTGAGGTGCTGCGCAAGATGCCGCTGGTGGGCTGGGACAACCCCGAAGGCGTCGCCGTATTGGCCAACGGTCAGCTGGCGATCGTCGACGAGCGTAAGCACGACCTGACCTTGGTGACCGTGGATGCCCATACCGCCAGCTTGAATCATGCCGACTTCCAGCACTACGACCTGGGCAAGTCAGCCAACAAGAACAAGGGCTTCGAGGCGATTGCCTGGGACCCTGCACGCCAGCGGTTGCTGATCGGCGAGGAGCGTCCGCCCAAGCTGTACACCTGGGCCACCGACGGCAAGAGCCCGCTGACGGGCGACAAGCAGGCGCTGCCCAGCGACGAGCTAGACCTGCGCAACCTCTCGGCGCTTGGCGTGGACCCCCGCACCGGCCACGTGCTGGTGCTGTCCGCGGATTCCAACATGCTGCTCGAGCTGGACGAAAAAGGTGAGCAGGTCAGTTTCATGACCCTGTTGGGCGGTTTCAATGGGCTCAAGCATACGATCCCGCGGGCCGAAGGCGTAGCCATGGACGACCAGGGCACGCTGTACATGGTGAGCGAACCTGATCTTTTCTACCGATTCAGAAAAAACTGACTGAGCCCGTCGTTTTTTGGGTAGTGGCATTAAGCTTTATTTCAGCTGATTCGTGGTTAGATTCGTCATTCCTTTGTCGAGCCTGCCCTTCATGCGCCTTAGCCCACGCCTATTTCGTTTCCTGATCGTCCTCTTGGTGGGGGGGCTCGTGCTCGCTGGGCTCGCGGCGCAGGAGTTTCGCCTGTTCGAGCGCGGCTGGTTCAATCTGCGCACCTGGTGGCAGCCCGCCGAGCTGAGTATGGGGCTCGATCGCTACCAGGTCGTGGTCGAGGGGCAGCCCATCGAGGGGCTGGATGACGACCTCTCGGCGTTGACCTACGACCCGGACCGCAAGAGCCTGTTCACCGTCACCAATGCCCGTTCGGAACTGATCGAGCTTTCCCTGGACGGGCGCATCCTGCGCCGTGTGCCGCTGACAGGGTTCGGCGACCCGGAGGCCGTCGAGTACGTGGGGCCCAACAGCTACGTGATCACCGACGAACGCCAACAGCGGTTGATTCGCGTGCGCCTGGACGACGACACGCTGTTCCTCGACGCCAACGATGCCGAGCAGCTCACGCTGGGCATTGGCTTGAACGGCAACAAAGGCTTCGAGGGCCTGGCCTATGACTCCGTGGGCAAGCGCCTGTTCGTGGCCAAGGAACGCGACCCCATGATGATCTACGAGATCCACGGTTTCCCTCACGACAAGCCCGAACAGCCCTACGCCGTGCATGTCGTGCAGGATCGCAAGCGCGATTCACGGTTGTTCGTGCGGGACCTGTCGAGCCTGCAGTTCGATGAGCGCAGCGGCCATCTGCTGGCCTTGTCGGACGAGTCGAGGCTGGTGCTGGAGCTGGATGTGAAGGGGCGGCCGCTGAGTACCCTGTCGCTGAACAAGGGCTTCCAGGGCCTCAAGCGCAGCGTGCCGCAGGCCGAGGGCATCGCCATGGACGATGCCGGGACCATCTACCTGGTCAGTGAGCCGAACCTGTTCTACGTGTTCAAGCAGCCCGCAGATTGAGGGGCGTTTGCTGCCCATCGCTGGGCAAGCCCGCTCCCACAATGACCGCAGCGACCTCTAGGCATGAGCCGACTTGTGGGAGCCAACAGTCTTGGGTTGCTTGCCCCGGCCCTATCGCCGGCAAGCCGGCTCCCACAGGTACGGCGGTGTCTCTGAAAACAGCGCAGGCCTGGTGGGAGCGGGCTTGTCCCGCGATTCGAGGGCGAAGCCCTCGTGGGGGATTACTCGGCCTTGAGGCTCTTCACGCCTTCGGCGGTCCCCAGCAACAGCAGATCGGCCGGGCGTGCCGCGAACAGGCCGTTGGTGACCACGCCGACGATGGCGTTGATCTTCTGCTCCAGGCCCACCGGGTCGGTGATCTGCAGGTTGTGCACATCGAGGATGACGTTGCCGTTGTCGGTCACCACGCCTTCGCGGTACACCGGGTCGCCGCCGAGCTTGACCAGCTGGCGCGCCACATGGCTGCGGGCCATCGGGATCACTTCCACCGGCAGTGGGAAGGCGCCCAGCACCGGCACCAGCTTGCTGGCATCGGCGATGCAGATAAAGGTCTTGGCCACCGCCGCGACGATCTTCTCGCGGGTCAGGGCCGCGCCGCCGCCCTTGATCAGGTTCAGGTGCGCGTCGCTTTCGTCGGCACCGTCCACGTAGAACTCCAGCTCGCTGACGCTGTTGAGCTCGTAGACAGGAATGCCATGGCCCTTCAGGCGCTCGGCGGTGGCCTCGGAGCTGGCGACAGCGCCGTCGAAGGCGATCTTGTGCTTGGCCAGGGCGTCGATGAAGAAGTTGGCGGTCGAACCGGTGCCGACGCCGACGACGCTTTTCTCATCCAGCTTGGGCAGAATGAAATCGACGGCGGCCTGGGCGACGGCCTGTTTGAGTTGGTCCTGGGTCATGCGGGCTCCGAGAGGGGCGGGAGTTTGAAAGCTGCCTATTATAGCGGCAAGCGCCAGCAAAACCTCGGTTTCGCTGTGGTCGCCCGACGTGGCGCTGGGGTAGACTCCCAGGCCTTGTCCCGCGGCCCAGTGATGCTTTCCCGATGCTCGAACAGTACGTCAAGAAGATCCTCACCTCGCGCGTCTACGACGTTGCCGTCGAAACCCCGCTGCAGAGCGCCGGCCAGCTGAGCAAGCGGCTGGGCAATCAGGTCCTGCTCAAGCGCGAGGACCTGCAGCCGGTGTTTTCCTTCAAGATCCGCGGGGCGTACAACAAGCTGGCGCAGCTGAGCCCGGAAGAACTGGCCCGTGGCGTGGTCACCGCCTCGGCCGGCAACCACGCCCAGGGCGTGGCCCTGGCCGCGCGGGAGCTGGGTATCAAGGCGACCATCGTGATGCCCAAGACCACCCCGGAAATCAAGGTCGAAGGCGTGCGCTCGCGCGGCGGCAAGGTGGTGCTGCACGGGGATTCCTTCCCCGAGGCGCTGGCCTATTCCTTGAAGTTGGTGGATGAAAAGGGCTTCGTCTATATCCACCCCTACGACGACCCGCACACCATCGCAGGGCAAGGCACCGTGGCCATGGAAATCCTGCGCCAGCACCCAGGTCGCCTGGACGCGATCTTCGTGCCGGTCGGTGGCGGCGGCCTGATCGCCGGCATCGCTGCCTACGTGAAGTACCTGCGTCCGGAGATCAAGGTGATCGGCGTCGAGCCGGACGACTCCAACTGCCTGCAGGCCGCCATGGCGGCCGGCGAGCGGGTGGTGCTGCCGCAGGTCGGGTTGTTCGCCGACGGCGTGGCAGTGGCGCAGATCGGCCAGCACACTTTCGATATCTGCCGCCATCATGTGGATGAGGTGGTGACGGTCAGTACCGATGAAATCTGCGCAGCTATCAAGGATATATACGACGATACCCGCTCGATCACCGAACCTGCCGGCGCCTTGGGCGTCGCAGGCATCAAGAAGTACGTAGAGCTGCATGGCGTGACGGGCCAGACCCTGGTGGCCATCGACTCGGGCGCCAACGTCAACTTCGACCGCCTGCGCCATGTGGCCGAGCGCGCCGAGCTGGGCGAGAAGCGCGAGGCGATCATCGCCGTGACGATCCCTGAACGCCCGGGCAGCTTCAAGGCCTTCTGCGAGGCCATCGGCAAGCGCCAGATCACCGAGTTCAACTACCGGTACCACGCCGACAAGGAAGCGCACATCTTCGTCGGTGTGCAGACCCACCCGGAAACCGACCCGCGCGCCGCCTTGGTGCAGCAGCTGGTCGAGCAAGGCTTCCCGGTCACCGACCTGACCGATAACGAGCTGGCCAAGCTGCATATCCGCCATATGGTCGGTGGCCATTCGGCAGGCGCCAGCGACGAAATGGTGCTGCGCTTCGAGTTCCCGGAACGCCCGGGCGCCTTGTTCAACTTCCTGACCAAGCTGGGCGGGCGCTGGAACATCTCCATGTTCCATTACCGCAACCATGGCGCGGCCGATGGCCGGGTGGTGGCAGGCCTGCAGGTGCCGGACGACGAACGCCACCTGGTGCCGGCGGCCCTGGCCAAGATCGGCTATCCCTACTGGGACGAGACCGACAACCCGGCGTACAAGCTGTTCCTGGGCTAAAGCGACTAAGCTTGGCCTAACACTCAAGGACGTGAAGCAATGGAATACCTGACCACCCTCAAGGCCGTGCACATCGCCGCCACTGTGTTGCTGCTGGCCGGCGCCTTGGGCCTGGCCGCCTGGACTGTCCTCGCGCGCCGGCGCGGCGACGCCCAGGCTTATGGCAAGCTGCTGCGCCGGCCGCTGGTGTTCGTCTGGCTGCTGATGGGGCTGTGCCTGGTGAGCATGCCGTTCACCGGCTGGTGGCTGGTGCACCTGGTCGGCTGGCCGCTGGGCCAGACCTGGATCCTGGCTTCGAGCGTCATCTATACCCTGGGTGCGTTCAGCGCCTGGTGGCTGCTGGTACGCCTGAACCGGCTGCGCAAGGCCGAACCGACCGGGCTGCGCTTTACCCTGGCGTTGGCGGTGATCAGCGGGGTGTGCTTCCTGTCCATCGCCGGGCTGATGGGCGCCAAGCCGGTTTGACCTTTGGGGGCGCACGCTGTCTCTGTAGGAGCGGCCTTGCGCCGCGAATGGGCCGCGCAGCGGCCCCGTCCTGTCACCTGCCTTTCACCAAAGCCAGGTATACCAGTGTCCCTGGACAGACCCTCGCAAAACACAGAGTTTTCACCTCGCCGCACATAAGCTTGGCGGGCGCGTTGCTGCGCTCGTGAGCTTTGTGGAACAATGCGATGACATGCGTTTGCGAGGTTGCTGCCGTGATCGACCCGGATGGTTTTCGCCCCAATGTCGGGATCATTCTCACGAATGATGCCGGGCAGGTGCTATGGGCTCGCCGGATCAACCAGGATGCCTGGCAGTTCCCCCAGGGTGGCATCAACCCTGAGGAGACGCCGGAAGACGCCCTGTACCGCGAGCTGAACGAAGAGGTGGGCCTGGAGCGCGAGGATGTGGAAATTCTTGCCTGCACCCGTGGCTGGTTGCGGTATCGTTTACCCCAGCGGCTGGTGCGCACCCATAGCCAGCCATTGTGCATCGGCCAGAAACAGAAGTGGTTCCTGCTGCGCCTGGTGTCCAACGAGCAGCGGGTGCGCATGGACCTGACCGGCAAGCCGGAATTCGACGGCTGGCGTTGGGTCAGCTACTGGTATCCCTTGGGCCAGGTGGTGACGTTCAAGCGCGAGGTCTATCGCCGCGCCTTGAAAGAGCTTGCCCCGCGCCTGTTGACGCGCGACTGACGACGGAGTCCGACCCCGAGCCATGCTCAATACGCTGCGCAAGATCGTCCAGGAAGTGAACTCCGCCAAAGATCTCAAGACGGCGTTGGGGATCATTGTCTTGCGCGTCAAGGAAGCCATGGGCAGCCAGGTCTGCTCGGTCTACCTGCTCGACCCGGACACCAACCGCTTCGTGCTGATGGCCACCGAAGGCCTGAACAAGCGCTCCATCGGCAAGGTCAGCATGGCCCCCAACGAAGGCCTGGTCGGCCTGGTCGGTACTCGGGAAGAGCCGCTGAACCTCGAGGACGCCGCCGCCCACCCTCGTTACCGCTACTTCGCCGAAACCGGCGAGGAGCGCTTCGCCTCCTTCCTCGGTGCACCGATCATCCACCACCGCCGCGTAGTGGGCGTGCTGGTCATCCAGCAGAAGGAGCGCCGCCAGTTCGACGAAGGCGAGGAAGCCTTCCTGGTCACCATGAGCGCCCAGCTCGCCGGCGTGATCGCCCATGCCGAGGCCACCGGCTCCATCCGCGGCTTGGGCCGCCAGGGCAAGGGGATCCAGGAGGCCCGTTTCGTCGGCGTGCCTGGTTCGCCGGGCGCGGCCGTCGGCAGGGCCGTGGTGATGCTACCGCCGGCCGACCTGGACGTGGTCCCGGACAAGACCGTCGAGGATATCGACACCGAACTCAAGCTGTTCAACAACGCCCTGGAGGGTGTTCGCGCCGACATGCGCAAGCTGTCGGCCAAGCTAGCCACCCAGCTGCGCCCCGAAGAACGGGCGCTGTTCGACGTCTACCTGATGATGCTCGAAGACGCCGCCCTCGGTGGTGAGGTGATCGAGGTCATCAAGACCGGCCAATGGGCCCAGGGCGCCTTGCGCCAGGTGGTGGGCGAACACGTCAATCGCTTCGAACTGATGGACGACGACTACCTGCGCGAGCGGGCCTCGGACGTCAAGGACCTTGGCCGCCGCCTGCTGGCCTACCTCCAGCAAGCGCGCTCGCAGTCGCTGGTGTATGCCGACAACACCATCCTGGTCAGCGAGGAGCTGACCCCGGCCATGCTGGGCGAGGTGCCCGAAGGCAAGCTGGTAGGCCTGGTCTCGGTACTGGGATCGGGCAACTCGCACGTGGCGATCCTGGCGCGGGCCATGGGCATCCCGACGGTCATGGGCCTGGTCGACCTGCCGTATTCGAAGGTCGACGGCATCGAGCTGATCGTCGATGGCTACAAGGGCGAAGTGTTCACCAACCCGGGCGAGGTGCTGCGCAAGCAGTACAGCGACGTGGTCGAGGAAGAGCGCCAACTCGCCCAGGGCCTGGACGCGCTGCGCGAACTGCCCTGCGTCACCCCGGATGGCCACCGCATGCCGCTGTGGGTCAACACCGGCCTGCTCGCCGATGTGGCCCGTGCCCAGCAGCGCGGTGCCGAAGGCGTGGGCCTGTACCGCACCGAAGTGCCATTCATGATCAACCAGCGCTTCCCCAGCGAGAAGGAACAGCTGGCGATTTACCGCGAGCAGTTGCAGGCCTTCCACCCGCTGCCGGTGACCATGCGCAGCCTCGACATCGGTGGCGACAAGGCGCTTTCGTATTTCCCGATCAAAGAAGAAAACCCGTTCCTTGGCTGGCGCGGCATTCGCGTCACCCTCGACCACCCGGAAATCTTCCTGGTGCAGACCCGCGCCATGCTCAAGGCCAGCGAGGGCTTGAACAACCTGCGTATCCTGCTGCCGATGATTTCCGGCATCCATGAGCTGGAAGAGGCGCTGCACCTGATCCACCGCGCCTGGGGCGAGGTGCGGGACGAAGGCACCGACGTGCCGATGCCACCGGTCGGGGTAATGGTCGAAATCCCTGCGGCGGTCTACCAGACCCGCGAACTGGCGCGCCAGGTGGACTTCCTCTCGGTCGGCTCCAACGACCTGACCCAGTACCTGCTGGCGGTCGACCGCAACAACCCACGGGTCGCCGACCTTTACGACTACCTGCACCCCGCCGTGCTGCAAGCCTTGCAGACGGTGGTGCGCGACGCCCACGCCGAAGGCAAGCCGGTGAGCATCTGCGGTGAAATGGCCGGCGACCCGGCCGCGGCCGTGCTGTTGATGGCCATGGGCTTCGACAGCCTGTCGATGAACGCCACCAACCTGCCGAAGGTGAAGTGGATGCTGCGCCAGATCAACATGAGCAAGGCCAAGGAACTGCTGACCGAGGCCATGGCCCATGACAACGCGCAAGTTATCCACAGTGCGTTGCAGTTGGCCCTGAAGAACCTGGGGCTGGCGCGCATGATCGGGCCCGGGGCCAACAAGACCTTGTAGCCAAGGTATCTCAAACGCCGGCAAGCCGGCTCCCACAGAAGCGGGATTGCGCTGTCATGTAGGGCTTGCCCCGCGATGGGCCGCAAAGCGGCCCCATTCGCTAGGCCAGAATCTCCACCTCGCCCAAATGGCCACCAAACGGCCCGAAACTGCGCTCGATCATCCGCCGCCGCCCTTGGGCATCGACGATCAACACCGTGCTGGCCCGCGTCCCATAGTTCTGGCTGGCGATAAACACACTCGACAGCAACTTCTCGGTCGCCAGCCCCACACCGGTTTCCGGCAGATCCGCCTCTGGCGCGGGCTCGCCATCACCCAGCAACCCCAGCAGCCGCTGCGGGTCCGGGTTGTCGAGCATGCCCTGCAACCCTCTGCGTGCCTTGACCAGCTTGGGCCAGGGTGTATCCAACCCAGCATTGGACACTCCGTATATACCCGGCTCGAGCAGGCGCGGCGCTGCCTCGCGGGCATGCAGGTAACCCAGCCGCTCGCCGTCGCCTACCAGCAGGTTGAACCCTGAATACTGGCTGGCGCGGCTGGCCACTTGGTCCAGGTAGGCGTCCACGCCCAGCGTTCCGCTCAGATACGCTGCCACCAGTTCCCCGCGGGAGCGGGGGCCAAGGGGCTGGCCAGGGTCGCGAATGTTGGTCAAGGCGGCGAACCGGCCGTTCGGGCCGACACCCAGCCAGGTGCCGCCGGCCTCCAGATCGCGCCCGGCATGTACGCCGGGGGCATCCTCCCAGGCGCCCAGGGCCTGGGTGGGGCGGGCATAGAACTCGTCGCGGTTGGCCGCGACGATCAGCGGCAGGGCGTGCCCTGGCCGCCAGGCGAACACGATCAGGCACATGGCGGGGCCTCGGTTGTTTTGGCCACTCTACCGGCTGCTCCCGTGTCGATCCATCATCTAACGCAGAGTTCACTAGAGCCCCAGGGCTGGCATCCGTTACCATGCCGGATTGTTTCCATGGGGGCGGCGAATGGAATTCGTACTCTATCTGTTGTTGGGCGCATGCGCCGGCGTACTGGCCGGGCTGTTCGGCGTGGGTGGCGGCATCATCATCGTGCCGGTGCTGGTGTTCAGCTTCACCTTGCAGGGCTTCGACCCGTCGGTGCTGACTCACCTGGCCGTCGGTACTTCGTTGGCGACCATCGTCTTCACGTCCATCAACGCCGTGCTTGAGCACCAGCGAAAGGGCGCGGTGCAATGGCCGATCTTCGCCTGGATGACCCTGGGTATCCTCATCGGTGCCGGCATCGGCGCCAAGACCGCCTCGCTGATCCAGGGGCCGATGCTGCAGAAGATCATCGGCGTGTTCGCCCTGGTGATCGCCGTGCAGATGGCTCTGGATCTCAAGCCCAAGGCCAGCCGTGGCATCCCCGGCAAGCCCGGGTTGGTCGGTGCTGGCGGAGTGATCGGCTGGGCCTCGGCGATCTTCGGCATCGGCGGTGGTTCGCTGACCGTGCCGTTCCTGACCTGGCGCAGCCTGCCGATGCAGAAGGCGGTGGCGACCTCGTCGGCCTGCGGCTTGCCGATCGCCGTGGCCAGCGCCCTGAGCTTCATGTGGTTGGGCTGGCATGACGAGCACCTGCCGGCCCACAGCCTGGGTTACGTCTACATCCCTGCGTTGGTGGGCATCGCCGTGACCAGTATGTTCTTCGCCCGCTTCGGCGCGCGCCTGGCACACCGGTTGTCGCCACGCCTGCTCAAGCGTCTGTTCGCCGCGCTGCTGTTCTGCGTCGGCCTGAGCTTCCTGATCTAGCTTCCTGATTTGACCTAGAGGAACCACCATGCTGCCTTACCCGCAGATCGACCCCGTGGCCGTGGCCATCGGGCCGCTGAAAATCCACTGGTACGGGTTGATGTACCTGATCGGCATTGGCGGTGCCTGGCTGCTCGCCTCGCGTCGGCTGAACCGCTTCGACCCCACCTGGACCCGCGAAAAACTCTCCGACCTGGTGTTCTGGCTGTCCATGGGCGTGATCGTCGGTGGGCGCTTGGGCTACGTGCTGTTCTATGACCTGCACCAGTACCTGGCCAACCCGACCTTGATCTTCGAAGTGTGGAAGGGCGGCATGTCGTTCCATGGCGGCTTCATCGGCGTGATGCTGGCGGCGCTGTGGTTCGGCAAGCGCAACAACAAGTCGTTCTTCGAGCTGATGGACTTCGTCGCCCCGTTGGTGCCGATCGGCCTGGGCGCCGGGCGCATCGGCAACTTCATCAACGCCGAGCTCTGGGGCAAGGCCACCGACGTGCCCTGGGCGATGGTCTTCCCGCCGTTCAGCGACCCGGCCCAACTGCCGCGTCACCCGTCGCAGCTGTACCAGTTCGCCCTCGAAGGTGTGGCATTATTCGCCATCCTCTGGCTTTACTCGCGCAAGCCGCGCCCGACCATGGCCGTTTCCGGCATGTTCGCGCTGTTCTACGGCATCTTCCGCTTCATCGTGGAGTTCGTGCGGGTGCCCGACGCCCAGCTGGGCTACATCGCCTTCGGCTGGTTGACCATGGGTCAGCTGCTCTGCGTGCCGATGATCGTCGGCGGCATCTTCCTGATCTGGTGGGCCTACAACCGTAAACCGACGGCCAAGGCCACCGTTTGATTTCCACGGCAGGGGCGATCCTCCTGCCGTTCTTGCTACAGGTAAGCCATGAAACAGTATCTAGACCTGGTCCGCGACGTCATCGAAAACGGCACGTTGCAGGAAAACCGCACCGGCATCCGCACCATCAGCCTGCCGGGCGCGATGCTGCGTTTCGACCTGCAGAAGGGCTTCCCAGCCATCACCACCCGTAAGCTCGCGTTCAAGTCGGCGATCGGCGAGATGGTGGGCTTCCTGCGTGGCGTGAAGAACGCCGGCGAATTCCGCGAGCTGGGTTGCAAGGTCTGGGACCAGAACGCCAACGAAAATGCCCAGTGGTTGGCCAACCCGTTCCGCCAGGGCCATGACGACCTCGGCGAGATCTACGGCGTGCAGTGGCGCCAGTGGCCGGGTTACAAGCGCATCCCGCTGAGCAACCCGGCGGCCATCGAAATGGCCGAGAAGGCAGGGTTCCGCCGGATCGCCCAAGACGAGGAGAACGGCCAGGCGTTCGTCATCCTGTACAAGGCCATCGACCAGGTGCGCCAGTGCCTGGACACCATTGCCAATGACCCGGGCAGCCGACGCATCCTGTTCCACGGCTGGAACTGCGCCCAGCTCGATGAAATGGCGCTGCCGCCGTGCCACCTGCTGTACCAGTTCCACCCCAATGTCGAAACCCGGGAAATTTCCCTGACGCTGTACATCCGCTCCAATGACCTGGGCCTGGGCACGCCGTTCAACCTCACCGAAGGGGCGGCGCTGCTGTCGCTGTTCGGTCGCCTGACCGGCTATACGCCGCGCTGGTTCACCTACTTCATCGGCGATGCCCATGTGTACGAGAACCACCTGGACATGTTGAACGAGCAGATGAAGCGCGAGCCGCTGGCGGCGCCCAAACTGGTGATCAGCGACCGCGTGCCTGAGTTCGCCAAGACCGGCAAGTACGAGCCAGAATGGTTGGAGAAGATCGAGCCGAGCGACTTCAGCCTGGAAGGGTACGAGCACCATGCGCCGATGACGGCGCCGATGGCGGTCTGATCCCAAGTTGCCGGGGCTGCTTTGCAGCCCATCGCCGGCCAGCCGGCTCCCACGGAGCCTGGTGGGTGCCGGCTTGCCGGCGATGGGGCAATCCATCAATGCCCGTGGCTTCTTCCCACATGGGAATGCTCGGTCTCCGGTAGCGACACCGCGCCATTGGTCTCCAGGCGCTGCAAGATCGCGCACTCCGATCCCTTGGCATTGCATCGCTGGCGCAACTCCACCAGTTGCGCCTGCAACGCCATCAACCCATCGATCCGTGCCTGTACATGCTCGATATGTTCGTCGATCAGCGCATTGACGCTGCCGCACGAGCCATCGGGGCTGTCGCGTAGCGTCAACAGGCTGCGGATTTCGTCCAGGGTCATGTCCAGCGTGCGGCAGTTGCGGATGAAGGTCAGGCGCTCGACATGGGCCTGGGTGTAGAGCCGGTAGTTGCCTTCGGTACGTGCCGGTTCGGGCAGCAGTCGCTCGCGCTCGTAGTAGCGGATGGTCTCCACGGCGCAATCGGTGGCCTTGGCCAGTTCTCCGATCTTCATGGCGAATCTCCAGGAGGGGTTGACCCTATAGTGACTACAGGGTGTTCACTTGGCAACAACCCCTTCCTGTAGGAGCGGGTTTGCCCCGCGATGCGTCAGCCGCAACGACGCGATTGCCTGACCGGATGCCATCGCTGGGCAAGTCATTCCTACAAAGGCCAGTGCTCACGTTAAGGATGATTCCATGAACCAGCCTGTCAGCCCCGAACACAAGCATGACCACGATCATGGCCATGAACCCCATGCCCACCGTTGCTGCGGCGCCAGTGCCGCGCCGGCCTTGGTGCAACTGACCGAAAAGGCCAGTGGCAGTGCGCGCCTGAGCCGTTTCCGCATCGAGGCGATGGATTGCCCCACCGAGCAGAGCCTGATCCAGGACAAGCTCGGCAAGCTGGCCGGGGTCGAGCAGTTGGAGTTCAACCTGATCAATCGGGTGTTGGGTGTGCATCACACCTTGAACGGCACCGCCGAGATCGAACGGGCCATCGACAGCCTGGGCATGCGCGCCGAGCCCCTGGCCAGTGAGGACGACGGTACCCACACCGCGCCGCAGCCCGGCAAGACGCGTTGGTGGCCGCTGGCGCTTTCCGGCGTGGCGGCGATTGCCGCCGAGGTGGTGCACTTCGCTGGCCTGGCGCCGGAATGGGTCGTTGCCGCGCTGGCGCTGGCGGCCATCCTGGGCTGTGGCCTGGGGACCTACAAGAAGGGCTGGATCGCCCTGAAGAACCGCAACCTCAACATCAACGCATTGATGAGCATCGCCGTGACCGGCGCGGTATTGATCGGCCAATGGCCGGAGGCCGCGATGGTCATGGTGTTGTTCACTGTCGCCGAATTGATCGAGGCGCGTTCGCTGGACCGCGCCCGCAATGCCATCGGTGGCCTGATGCAACTGAGCCCGGACATGGCCACGGTGCAGCAGCCCGATGGCCAGTGGCGTGAGGTCGAGGTTCGCGAGGTAGCCCAGGGGACCTTGGTGCGGGTGCGCCCGGGCGAACGCATCGGCCTGGATGGCGAAGTGGTCAGTGGGCAATCGAGCGTCGATCAGGCGCCGATCACTGGCGAAAGCCTGCCGGTCGAGAAAGCCGTGGGCGACAAACTGTTCGCCGGCACCATCAACCAGGCCGGCGCGCTGGAATACCGCGTCACGGCCCTGGCTGGCCAGTCGACCCTGGCGCGCATCATCAAGGCCGTGGAAGAGGCCCAAGGCGCCCGGGCGCCGACCCAGCGCTTCGTCGACCAGTTCTCGCGCATCTACACCCCAGTGGTGTTCGCCGTGGCCCTGGCGGTGGCGATCTTCCCACCCTTGTTCATGGCTGGCGCCTGGTTCGACTGGATCTACCGTGCCTTGGTGCTGCTGGTGGTAGCGTGCCCGTGCGCACTGGTGATCTCCACCCCGGTGACCATCGTCAGCGGCCTGGCCGCTGCGGCACGCAAGGGCATCCTGATCAAGGGCGGGGTCTACCTGGAGGGCGGGCGCAAGCTGGACTTCCTCGCCCTGGACAAGACCGGCACCATCACCCATGGCAAGCCGGTGCAGACCGACAGCAAAATTCTCGACCCGTTGTTCGAAGGCCGTGCCCAGGCGTTGGCCGCGAGCCTCGCCGGGCGCTCCGACCATCCGGTGTCCGGTGCCATTGCCCAGCATGCCCGCGAACAGGGCCTGGCCTTGGGCGAGGTGAGTGACTTCACCGCCCTGGCCGGTCGCGGCGTGAAGGGCGAGATCGACGGCACCCTGTATCACCTGGGCAACCACCGCCTGGTCGAGGAACTGGGCCTGTGCTCGCCCGCGCTGGAAGCCGAGCTCGACCAACTGGAACGCCAGGGCAAGACCGTGGTGCTGCTGCTCGACGGCTCCGGCCCGCTCGCACTGTTCGCCGTGGCCGACACGGTCAAGGACAGCAGCCGCCAGGCCATCGCTGAGCTGCACGCGTTGGGTATCAAGACTGTCATGTTGACCGGCGACAATCCGCACACGGCCCAGGCCATCGCCGCCCAGGTGGGCATCGACCGCGCCGAGGGCAACCTGCTGCCTGCGGACAAGCTCGGCAGCATCGAGCAGCTGTATGCCCAAGGGCATCGTGTGGGCATGGTCGGCGATGGCATCAACGACGCGCCGGCCCTGGCCCGTGCCGAGATCGGCTTCGCCATGGCGGCAGCGGGCACCGACACCGCCATCGAGACCGCCGATGTAGCGCTGATGGACGACGACTTGCGTAAAATCCCCGCCTTCGTCAGGCTGTCGCGCCAAAGTGCGGCGATCCTCACCCAGAACATCGTGCTGGCCCTGGGTATCAAGGCGATTTTCCTGGCGATCACCTTCGCCGGCATGGCGACCATGTGGATGGCGGTGTTCGCCGACATGGGCGTGAGCCTGCTGGTGGTGTTCAATGGCTTGCGCCTGCTGCGCAAATAGAGGTAACCCGATGCTGAGCGCCGAGCTCAAGGCTTTCTACATGGTGGCTCGCCTGGGCAGTATTACCTTGGCCGCGAAGAAGCTCGGGCTCAGCCAGCCCACGGTGACCACGCAGATCCGCAACCTGGAGAGCCAATACGCGGTAGAGCTGTTCTACCGTGGCGGGCGGCGCCTGGTGCTGAGCGAGGAGGGCGCGCGGCTGTTGCCGATGGTCAAGGCGTTGCTCCAGCAGGAAGCCGACATCGAGTTCGAGCTGCGCAACAGCGGCCAGGCCCAGGGCGGCTTGCGCATCGCGGCCACCGCGCCGTACTACATCCTCGACCTGGTGAAGGTCTTCCGCGAGCGCCTGCCCCAGGTGGAACTGACGGTGGAGATCGGCAACTCCCAGCAGGTGCTGGAAATGCTCGAGGACTACCGCGTGGACATTGCGGCGTCGTCGCAGTTGGTGGAGGACAACCGCCTGGTGCGCAAGGTATTGGGGGCCGACCCGTTGGTGGTGGCGGTGCACCGCAATCACCCCTTGGCCCATCGTGAGGCGGTGTCGATCGAGGCGCTGGCCGGGCATTGCCTGCTGATGCGCGAGCAGGGCTCGACCACCCGCAAGCTGACCGAGCGGATGCTCGAGGACGCCGGGATCGGTGGTGGGACGCTGCTGGAGATCGGCAGCCGCGAGTCGATCCGCGAGGCGGTGCTGCGCAACATCGGCATCAGCATCATCGCCCGTCATGAAGTGCCGCATAACCCGGAGCTGCGGGTGCTGGCGCTGGACAACGCACCGGTGATGCATGAATACCTGTATTGCCTGAAGGAGCGCCGCCAAGCGCGACTGCCGGCGGCGTTCCTCGGGGGGGCGCAAGAGGTGGCTGGGTCGCGGTTCTGAGCACCCAATCGAGGGGCAAGCCCGCTCCCACAGGGTTTGCGCAATGCCTGTGGGAGATCACCCAGTCCTTCGGGTTGCGCTGTCGCACAAAGAACGAGTGGCAAGCGCTGCCCTCTGTAGGAGCGGGCTTGTCCCGCGATTGGGCCGGTGAATTCACTACAAAATTTTTGAATAGCACTATCGGCAGCTTTTACCTCCAAGCCACATAACCTTCGCATTGAGTTCCTAGCATGGGCCCCATCTGTTCGATGAGGCCCTGTCATGAACAACGTCATCACCACCCCAGGCGCACAAATGAAAGTGCGCGGCATCCACAAGCGCTTCGGCGCCTTCACCGCACTGAACGATGTGTCCCTGGACATCGCCGCAGGCGAACTGGTCTGCCTGCTCGGCCCTTCGGGCTGCGGCAAGACCACGCTGTTGCGCTGCATCGCCGGCCTGGAGCGCCAGGATCGCGGTGAGCTGTACATCGGTGAGCGCGACATCTCCGAGCTGCCACCCCAGGCCCGTGACTACGGCATCCTGTTCCAGTCCTACGCGCTGTTCCCCAACCTCACCGTCGAAGCCAACATCGCCTACGGCCTGACCGGCTGCAGCCGCGAAGAGGCCCGCCACCGCGTGGCCGAGATGCTCGAGCTGGTCGGCCTTTCCGGCAGCGAGAAGAAGTACCCCGGCCAGCTATCCGGTGGCCAGCAGCAGCGCGTGGCCCTGGCCCGCGCCCTGGCGCCGGCACCTTCGTTGCTGTTGCTCGACGAGCCGATGTCGGCCCTCGATGCTCGCGTGCGCGAACACCTGTGCACCGAGCTGCGCCAACTGCAGCGTCAGTTGGGCATCACCACCTTGATGGTGACCCACAACCAGGACGAAGCCATGCTGATGGCCGATCGCATTGCCGTGATGAACCACGGCCAGGTCGAGCAGTACGCCACCCCGCAGGAAATCTACGACCAACCCGCCACCCCCTTCGTCGCCGAGTTCGTCGGCCAGGGCAACTGGCTGCCGTTCCAGCGCAGTGGCGAGCATCATGCCCAGGTCGGTGACGTGAACATGCGCCTGGCCCCGGGCGCTGTGCAGGCGGGCAGTGGCCGCCTGTTCTGTCGGCCGGAGGCGATTACCGTCAACCCGCCGGTGCATGAGGAAAACCTGTTCCCGGCTCTGGTTCGGGAAATCACCTTCCTCGGCAACCGCTGCCGCATGAGTTTCGAACTCAAGGCACTGCCAGGCCATTCCTTGCTGGCGGAAGTGGCCCCGGAGGCCATGCCGCGCCTGGGCTCCCAGGACATCTGGGTGGCCCTGCCGCCGCGCAGCCTGCAGGTCTTTGCCTGAGATGGCCGCGCCAATGTCCGTGCCGATCGCTCAGGCCAAGGCCGCGCCCCGCAGTGGTGTGGCGCTGGGGGATCGCCTTTTCGTCGTCGGCGGCAAGAGCCTGCTGCTGGCCCTGCTCATCCTCGCCGTGCTGATGCCGCTGCTGGCGATTTTCTGGCGCGGCTTCAATGGCGACGCTGGCCAAGGCGGCGGCCTGGTCGCTGCCCGCGAGTTGTTCGCCAGCGAGAACTTCCACTGGTTGCTGGGCAACAGCCTCAAGGTGGCCTTCAGCGTCGCGGCCATCGTCGTGCCGCTGGCCTACCTGTTCGCCTATGCCCTGCAGCGCACCCTGATACCGGCCAAGGGCCTGTGGCGCGGGATTTCCCTGTTGCCGCTGCTGGCGCCGTCCATGCTGCCGGCCATCGCCCTGGTGTACCTGTTCGGCAACCAGGGCCTGTTGCGCGGGCTGCTGACCGACAACGTCTACGGCTTCTGGGGCGTCGTCCTGGGCGAGGCCATCTACACCTTCCCCCATGCCTTGATGATCCTGCTCTCGGCGCTGTCGCTGGCCGATGCCCGGCTGTTCGACGCCGCCTCGAGCATGGGCGCAGGGCCATGGCGGGCGTTTCGCAGCGTCACCTGGCCGGGCACGCGCCAGGCGGTGTTCGCCGCGTTCTGCCTGGTGTTCACCTTGACCATCACCGATTTCGGCGTGCCGGTGGTGGTGGGCGGCGACTATCAGGTGCTGGCGCTGGAGGCCTACAAGGCCGTGGTCGGCCAGCAGCAATTCGGCCGCGGTGCGCTGATCGGCATGGTCCTGCTGGTGCCGGCGCTGCTGAGCTTTGCCGTGGATGCCTGGCTGCGTCGTCGCCAGGGCGAGGCCATGAGTGGCCGCGCCCAGGTGTTCCAGCCCAAGCCTTCGGGCAGCCGTGATGCCTGTTTCCTGGCCATCGTGTTGCTGGTGTGCGCGGTGCTGCTGATGGTCATCGGCATGGCGGTGTACTCGTCGCTGGTCACGTTCTGGCCTTACAACCTGTCGCTGTCGTTCAAGCACTATATGTTCGACGATACTGCCGGTGGCGGCTGGCTGGCCTATCGCAACAGCGTGACCATGGCCCTGGCCACCGCCGTGATCGGCAGCGCGGTGATCTTCACCGGTGCCTACCTGATGGAGAAGACCCAGGGCCAACGGCCGCTCAACCAGGCCTTGCGCCTGCTGAGCTTCATCCCCATGGCCGTACCTGGGTTGGTGCTTGGGCTGGGCTATGTATTCTTCTTCAACCTGGCGGGCAACCCGCTGCACGTGTTCTATGGCGGCATGGCGCTGCTGGTGGTGTGCACCATCGCCCACTACCTGACCACCGCGCAGATGACCGCGACCACTGCGTTGCGCCAGCTGGACAGCGAGTTCGAGGCCGCGGCGCTGTCGCTCAAGGCTCCGCTGTACAAGCATTTTGCCCGGGTCACCGTACCGATCTGCCTGCCAGCGCTGCTGGACATCATCCGTTACCTGTTCGTTTCGGCGATGACCACGGTGTCGGCGGCGATCTTCCTGTACAGCCCTGACACCATCCTCGCCGCCGTCGCCGTGCTGAACATGGACGACGCCGGCAACGTGGGCGGCGCCGCCGCCATGTCGACGTTGATCCTGCTGACCAGCGCGACTGCTTCGCTGCTGCTGGCCGGTGCTTCCCGCGGCCTGCTGCGCCGCTCCCAGGCCTGGCGCCAGCGCGCCCCCGGCCATTGACCGACTGCCAACCCTGTAAGGAACCGCATCATGTTCAAGCCCCTCGCACTTGTCGCTGCCGTATCCGCTGTGTTCAGCCTGCAGGCTTCGGCTGCCGCGACCCAGTTGACCGTATACACGGCCCTGGAGGCCGAGCAGCTCAAGAGCTACAAGCAGGCCTTCGAGAAGGCCAACCCGGACATCGAGATCAAGTGGGTGCGCGACTCCACGGGCATCATCACCGCCAAACTGCTGGCCGAGAAGGACCGCCCGCAGGCCGATGCGGTTTGGGGCCTGGCCGCATCCAGCCTGGCGATCCTCGACCAGAACGGCATGCTCGAGGCCTATGCGCCCAAAGACCTGGGCAAGATCTCGCCGAACTACCGGGATGCGGCTAACCCGCCGGCCTGGGTCGGCATGGACGTATGGGCTGCGACTATCTGCTTCAACACCATCGAGGCCCAGAAGCAGGGGCTGAGCAAGCCGGTGAGCTGGCAGGACCTGACCAAGCCTGAATACAAGGGCAAGATCGTCATGCCGAACCCGGCGTCGTCCGGCACGGGCTTCCTGGATGTCAGCGCTTGGTTGCAGACCTTTGGCGAACCGCAGGGTTGGGCCTACATGGACGCCCTGCACCAGAACATCGGCCAATACGTCCATTCCGGTTCCAAGCCGTGCAAGCTGGCGGCTGCCGGCGAGTTCCCGATCGGTATCTCGTTCGAATACCCGGCCGTGCAGCTCAAGCGCCAGGGTGCGCCGCTGGACATCGTCCTGCCCAAGGAGGGCCTGGGCTGGGAAATCGAGGCCACCGCAGTGATCAAAGGTTCGCCGAAGGCCGATGCGGCCAAGCGCCTGGCCGACTTCTCGGCGAGCCCGGCCGCCATGGAGCTGTACAAGGAAAACTTCGCGGTGCTGGCTGCGCCGGGTATCGCCAAGCCTCAGACCGAGCTGCCGGCGGACTACGAGCAGCGCCTGATCAAGAACGATTTTGCCTGGGCCTCGAAGAACCGCGACCAGATCCTCGCCGAGTGGCGCAAGCGCTATGACGGCAAGTCGGAGAAGGTTGCCCAACAGTAAAGGTATCGCGAGGCCTACGGCCTCGAATCGCCGGCAAGCCGGCTCCCGCCTGTCCTGCGCTTGCCGCCGTACTTGTGGGAGCCGGCTTGCCGGCGATTGGGCCTAAAGGTCCTTCACCAAGGCGTCGAGTTGCTCCTGCCGCTCGGTCTGGTTGAGGCGCGCCCCAGGGTTGAGCGACGACCACTGCGGATGTGCCCGCGCACGCTTGAGCGCCTCGGGTAGCTTGCCCTCGCGCCAGGTGCTTTCATCCAGCTCACCCAGGCGAATGCTGTCTTGCGCCGCGTGCCCGCGGCTGTCGAGCGCGGCGATCAGCTGCTGTTGGCGCAACGCCAGCAGGCGCAGCACGGTGTCGTCCACGGTCAGTTCACGCTGGCCCTTGAGCTTGCCCATCAACCGCGACCCATAGTTGCGCGCGGTCTGCAGCGCACCTCCGGCAATGGCCCCGGCCAGCGCTGCGGCGCCCAGGGTCAGGCCGCCCACCAGCAGGTCCACCCCGGCTCCGGCGGCGGCTCCGGCGGCGACGCCGCTGCCCAGGCGCACCCCCAGCAGCTTGAGGGTTTCGGGGTTGAACAGGTCGTCCCCCCAGCGCCCGTCCAGCAAGGGCAGGTCGCTGGCATGGGCGTCCTCGCGGCGGAAGGCGTAGAGTTTGAGCAGCGCCTCGACGCAACGTTGCTCCCGCTGGCGCACTTCGTGATGCAGGGCTTCGATGGCCTGCGCCTCGGCGGCTGGCTCGGCGGGTACGCTGCGCCGGCAGGCGGCGCAGTCGAGCAGCAGCTCGGCGACCAGGCGCTTGGCACCCTGGCGCCGGGCCAGACGCTGGACCTGTTGGTCATCGACCAGGCGCTGCAGGGCCGGGCGGGCATCTTCCAGGAGCAAGGCCAGACTCTCGTACAGGCGGCGCTCGCCATCTTCCGGTGGCGCCACGCTGTCGAAACGCACCAGCGCATGCAGGCCCAGACGGGCCAAGGCCTCGCGCCACTCCGGCTCACGGTGCTGGTTGCTGGCGACGAAGTTGAGCACCGGCAGCAATGGCTTGCCGCAACTGGCCAGGACTTCCAGTTCGTCGCGGTACTTGGCCAGCACCGGCTCGCGCGCATCGATCACATAGAGCCCGGCATTGCTGGCCAGCAGCTGGCGCAGCACCTTGGCTTCCTGCTCGAAGCGCTGACGGGCCTCGCTGCCCTGCAGGAAGCGCTCCAGCCGCGCCGGGCCATCCAGGCGTTCGCCGGGGCGTTCCAGGCGCTCCAGGTAGTCGAGCAGGGCGATGGCATCTTCCAGTCCCGGCGTGTCGTACAGCTCCAGCAAGGGCTGGCCGTCCACCGACAGGCGTGCGCCTTCCACGTGGCGGGTGGTGCTGGGGCGATGGGAGACCTCGCCGAAGCCGACGTCACGGGTCAGGGTGCGCAGTAGCGAGGTCTTGCCGACGTTGGTATGGCCGACCACGGCCAGCTTCAGGGGCTCAGTCATGGCCATGCTCCAGCCAGGTCAAGGGCGCGGTGTCGGCGTGGGGCAGGCCGAGACGGTCAAGGGCGTCGTGCCAGTCGCCCAGGCGGTCGGCATCCAGCGGCTGGCCGGGAAGCGCCTGGAGCAGCCAGATTCGCGTGGCGCCGGCGTTGCGTGCCAGCTCGGCCAACAGCGCGAGGCTGCCGCGATCCGGCGAGCGGCGCGGGTCGCAGGCGATGGCCAGGCGCGCCGGCGGGAAGCGGCTGAGCTGCTCCAGCAGCTTGTGGCGCGACTCGCGGCTGTCGAGCACACCGGCATTGCCGATGCTATGAGGCAAGGCCGGTGGCCAGGGGCGCTGGTCGTCCAGCTCCAGGCCGACCAGCAGGGCGCCGCCGTCCTGGCTTTCGCGCTGGGCTGCCTGGAGCTGCGGCAGGGCCTCGGGAGCCGCATCCTGCACGCCGAGCCGCTCGCTGCTGGGCATCAGCACATCGCGCAGCTGGCTATAGCCCGGCAGGTTCAGGTCCAGGGCCAGGCGTTCGCGCCCCTGGCGCCAACGCCACAGGCACAGGGCGGCCAGCAGCAGGCGTGGCAGCAGCCCATACACCAGCACCACGCCGAGCAGCCAGCTGGCCCAGGCCTGGCGTGCCAGCTCCAATGCCGGCAAGGTATCGCCGCTGGCGCGGATCATGGCCTCGTCCGGCACCGCGAAGCCCAGCAGCGACGGTAGTGCGCCCAAGGCTTGGGTCAGGCCGATGAAGGGTTCGGCGGCCAGCAAGGTGGTTTCCCAGACGAAGCCGTAGCGCCGGGTGGCCAGCAGGGCCAGCAGCATGCCCAGCGCGACCGCCATCGCCAGCGACCACAGGCTGTGCACCAGAACGCCCAGCAACCAGCGGTTCAGGCGTTGGCGCTGCAGCATCACCAGCAAGGCCGGGGCCAGGTGTGCGGCCTTGGCGTCGCGCGCCAGGCGTTCGCTGAGCCATAGCCATAGGCGGCCAAGGCCCGCACCGTGCTCGCCGGCCAGTAGCAGGCCCGCAGCCCAGCCCAGCAGCATCAAGAGGTTCAGGCCAAGCAAGCTGCCCAAGGCCCAGAACACATTCACCGGGCGCTGGCCATCGCCCAGGGCAGCCAGGCCCAGGCCTGCGCCGCTGAGCGTGGCGAGCAGCGACAGGGCCAGCAAGGCCAGGCGCGCGCCTTGTTTCCAATGCCGCAGGGCATCGGCCATGCCATCGCGTTCGGCCAGCCACAGGGCGCGGGTTTCGATGCGCGCCGCCAGGTCGCCGCCCTGCTGGCGGGCGCGACGGTTGGCTTCCTGGTCCTCCAGGGGGCCGGCCTGTTCCTCGCGCAGGCGCACCGCTTCGGTAAGCCAGCGTTTGTCGAATCGGGTGGGTGCAGTCACGAGCTCTTCCATTGCACAAGTCAGGGCAAAGCATAACCCAGGCGCCGGGTGCTATCCTCGCCCCCATGAATACATCACTCCCTCTCAGCCTGATCGCGGCGCTCGCCGAGAACCGCGTGATCGGCATCGACAATTCCATGCCCTGGCACCTGCCGGGGGACTTCAAGTACTTCAAGGCCACGACCCTGGGCAAGCCGATCATCATGGGGCGCAAGACCTGGGATTCGCTCGGGCGACCGCTGCCGGGGCGGCTGAACATCGTGGTCAGCCGCCAACCGGGCCTGACGCTTGCCGGGGCTGAAGTGTTCCCGTCGCTGGAGGCCGCGGTGGCGCGCGCCGAACAGTGGGCACGGGAGCAGGGGGTTGGCGAGCTGATGCTGATCGGAGGCGCGCAGCTGTATGGGCAGGCGTTGGAGAAGGGGCTGGTGAACCGGATGTACCTGACCCGGGTGGAGCTGTCGCCGGAGGGGGATGCGTGGTTCCCTGAGTTCGACAAGGCGCAATGGACGCTGACCTCGACTGAGCCGCAGGTCGAGGAAGGCAAGCCTGCCTATCATTTCGAGGTGTGGGATCGGGTTTGAGCACTGGGGCCGCAAAGCGGCCCCAACGCCTTAGGAGTGGCTCAGCTCAGCATGCGCATCGTCGCCCAGCACCTGCTGGTCGGTCTGCTTGAGCAACTGGCTGGTCACGACGCCCGCCATCATCGACCCATTCACGTTCAACGCCGTGCGGCCCATGTCGATCAGCGGTTCCACCGAGATCAGCAGCGCCACCAGTTCCACCGGCAGGCCCATGGCCGGCAGCACGATCAGTGCGGCGAAGGTCGCGCCGCCGCCGACGCCGGCCACGCCCGCCGAGCTGAGGGTGACGATGGCCACCAGGGTGGCGATCCACAGTGGGTCGAAAGTGTCGATGCCCACTGCCGGGGCGACCATCACTGCCAGCATGGCAGGGTACAGGCCGGCGCAGCCGTTCTGGCCGATGGTCGCGCCGAACGAGGCGCTGAAGCTGGCGATCGACTGCGGCACACCCAGACGACGGGTCTGCGCCTCGATGTTCAGCGGGATGCTCGCGGCGCTGGAGCGGCTGGTGAAGGCGAAGGTCAGTACCGGCCAGACCTTGCGGAAGAAGCGCAGCGGGCTGACGCCGGTCGCGGCCAGGACCAGGCCATGAACCACGAACATCAGCCCCAGGCCGAGGTACGAGACCACCACGAAGCTGCCCAGCTTGAGGATGTCGTCCAGGTTGGAGCTGGCCACCACCTTGGTCATCAACGCCAGCACGCCGTAGGGGGTGAGCTTCATCACCAGACGCACCAAGCGCATCACCCAGGCTTGCAGGGTGTCGATGGCGGCCAGCGCACGGTTGCCCTTGTCGGCATCGTCCTTGATCAGCTGCAGCGCTGCCAGGCCCAGGAACACGGCGAAGATCACCACACTGATGATCGAGGTCGGCTTGGCCCGTGCCAGGTCGCCCACCGGATTGCTGGGGATGAACGACAGCAGCAGCTGCGGGATGTCGAGGTTGGCGACCTTGCCGGCATAGTCGCTGTGGATAGCCTGCAAGCGGGCGCTTTCCTGAGCGCCGGCGACCAGCCCCTCGGCACTGAGGCCGAACAGGTTGGTCAGGACGATGCCGACCAACGCGGCGATGGCGGTGGTCAGCAGCAGCGTGCCGATGCTCAGCACGCTGATCCGGCCCAACGAGGAGGCATTATGCAGGCGGGCGACGGCGCTGAGGATCGAGGCGAAGATCAGCGGCATGACGATCATCTGCAGCAGGCCGACATAGCCGTTGCCGACCAGGTCGAGCCAGCCGATGGTGGCCTTGAGGACCGGGTGGCCGGCGCCGTAGAGCGTGTGCAGCACCAGGCCGAACAGCACCCCCAGCACCAGGCCGAGCAATACTTTCTTCGCCAGGCTCCAGTCGGTACGGCGGGTTTGCGCCAGGCCCAGCAGCAGGGCCAGGAACGCCAGCAGGTTGAGTGACAACGGCAGGTTCATTGAAGCTCCAGGGTAAAGCAGAAGGGGCATCGCCTCTGCATGAGCGATTGCGAACGGAAATGCTAACAGCCTGAAAACAAACGAAATTATATCTAAATCGAATTTGCTTAGTCGCTATTGGAATATGCAGGTGTCGTTTTTGCGATGTTGCGTGGCGCTCGAAGCGGGTTGAAGGTCGTTGTAGGAGCTCCGGGCAGGGTGGGGGTTGTCTAGCGTTGCAGGTCCACTGTTCAGGAGAACTTGCAATGAAGTCTGCTCCGAAAGTCCTCGCCGCGGGCCTGGCCCTGCTGCTCAGCGTCGAGACATGGGCCACCGAGCTCAAGCACTGGCCCGCAGAGGCCGCCAAGCAGTTGGACAGCATGATCGCGGCCAATGCCCACAAAGGTAATTACGCGGTCTTCGACATGGACAACACCAGCTACCGCTTCGACCTCGAAGAAGCCTTGCTGCCGTTCATGGAGAACAAGGGGCTGATCACCCGTGACAAGCTCGACCCTTCGTTGAAGCTAATGCCGTTCAAGGACACCGCCGAGCACAAGGAGAGCCTGTTCAGTTACTACTACCGGCTGTGCGAAGTCGACGACATGGTCTGCTACCCCTGGGTCGCCCAGGTATTTTCCGGCTTCACCCTCAAGGAGCTGAAGGTCCAGGTCGACGAGATGATGGCTTCCGGCAAGCCGATCCCGACCACCTATTTCGAGGGCGACCAGGTCAAGCGCATGGAGGTGCAGCCGCCGAAGGTCTTCACCGGGCAGACCGAGTTGTTCAACAAGCTGATGGAGAACGGCATCGACGTCTACGTGATCTCCGCCGCGTCCGAGGAACTGGTGCGGATGGTCGCGTCCGATCCCAAGTACGGCTACAACGTCAAGCCGCAGAACGTCATCGGCGTGAGCCTGCTGCTCAAGGACCGCGCCAACGGCCAACTGACCACGGCGCGCAAGCAAATCAGCGAAGGGGGGTATGACCCGAAGGCCAACCAGAACCTGGAGCTGACCCCTTACCTGTGGACCCCGGCCACCTGGATGGCAGGCAAGCAGGCCGCGATCCTCACCTATATCGATGAATGGAAGAAGCCGGTGTTGGTCGGCGGCGACACGCCCACCAGCGATGGCTACATGCAGTTCCATGGTGTGGATGTGAACAAGGGCGGCATCCACCTGTGGATCAACCGCAAGGCCAAGTACATGGACCAGATGAATGGCATGATCGCCAAGAACGCTGCGGCCCAGGCCAAGGAAGGGCTGCCGGTGACGGCGGACAAGAACTGGGTGATCGTGACGCCGGAGCAGATCCAGTAAGACTGTGTAATGGGGCTGCCTTGCAGCCCTTTCGCGGCACGAGGCCGCTCCTACAGAGATTTGCGTGATCCCTGTAGGAGCGGCCTCGTGCCGCGAAAGGGCCGCGAAGCGGCCCCTTGGCCTTTACAGCCCTTCGAGCATCGCCTTGTTACGCACCGCACCCTTGTCGGCACTGGTGGCCAGCAGGGCATACGCCTTCAGCGCGGTGGTCACCTTGCGTGGGCGGGCTTCGGCCGGCTTCCAGCCTTTCTTGTCCTGCTCGATGCGGCGGTGCGCCAGCTCCTCGTCGCTGACCAACAGGTTGATCGAGCGGTTGGGGATGTCGATGAGGATCTTGTCGCCATCGCGCACCAGGCCGATGGCACCGCCTGCGGCGGCTTCCGGCGAAGCGTGGCCGATCGACAGGCCCGAGGTACCGCCGGAGAAACGGCCATCGGTGAGCAGGGCGCAGGCCTTGCCCAGGCCCTTGGACTTCAGGTACGAGGTCGGGTAGAGCATTTCCTGCATGCCCGGGCCGCCTTTCGGGCCTTCGTAGCGGATGATGACCACATCGCCTGCCTTCACTTCGTCGGCGAGGATGCCGCGCACAGCGCTGTCCTGGCTCTCGAAGATCTTGGCGGTGCCTTCGAATACCAGGATCGACTCGTCGACACCGGCAGTCTTCACCACGCAACCGTCCATCGCGATGTTGCCGTACAGCACCGCCAGGCCACCTTCCTGGGAGTAGGCGTGCTCGACGCTGCGGATGCAGCCTTCGGCGCGGTCGGCGTCGAGGGTGTCCCAACGGGTCGACTGGCTGAACGCGGTCTGGGTCGGGATGCCGGCCGGGCCTGCCTTGAAGAAGGTGTGCACGGCTTCGTCATCGGTCTGGGTGATGTCCCACTTGGCGATGGCTTCTTCCATGCTGCGGCTGTGCACGGTCGGCAGGTCGGTGTGCAGCAGGCCGCCACGGGCCAGCTCGCCGAGAATGCTGATGATGCCGCCGGCGCGGTGCACGTCTTCCATGTGGTACTTCTGGATGTTCGGCGCCACCTTGCACAGCTGCGGCACCTTGCGCGACAGGCGATCGATGTCACGCAGGTCGAAGTCCACCTCGGCTTCCTGGGCCGCGGCCAGCAGGTGCAGGATGGTGTTGGTCGAACCGCCCATGGCGATGTCCAGGGTCATGGCGTTCTCGAAGGCCTTGAAGCTGGCGATGTTGCGCGGCAGGACCGATTCGTCGTTCTCGCCGTAGTAGCGCTTGCACATTTCCACGATGGTGCGCCCAGCGGTGAGGAACAGCTGCTCGCGGTCGGCGTGGGTGGCCAGGGTCGAACCGTTGCCCGGCAGGGCGAGGCCCAGGGCTTCGGTCAGGCAGTTCATGGAGTTGGCGGTGAACATGCCGGAGCAGGAGCCGCAGGTCGGGCAGGCGCTGCGCTCGTACTCGGCGACCTTCTCGTCCGATGCCGAGGAGTCGGCGGCGATGACCATGGCGTCGACCAGGTCCAGGCCGTGGCTGGCCAGTTTGGTCTTGCCGGCTTCCATCGGGCCGCCGGAAACGAAGATCACCGGGATGTTCAGGCGCAGGGCGGCCATCAGCATGCCGGGGGTGATCTTGTCGCAGTTGGAAATGCACACGATGGCGTCGGCACAGTGGGCATTGACCATGTATTCCACGGCGTCGGCGATGATCTCGCGGCTCGGCAGCGAGTACAGCATGCCGTCGTGGCCCATGGCGATGCCGTCGTCGACAGCGATGGTGTTGAATTCCTTGGCCACGCCACCGGCGCGTTCGATCTCGCGGGCGACCAGCTGGCCCAGGTCCTTCAGGTGCACGTGCCCCGGGACGAACTGGGTGAACGAGTTGGCGATGGCGATGATCGGTTTCTTGAAGTCTTCGTCCTTCATCCCGGTGGCGCGCCACAGGGCACGGGCGCCGGCCATGTTGCGGCCTTGGGTGGAAGTCTTGGAACGATAATCAGGCATGAAGCACTCCTGGCGGCTGAATCAGGTCACGAATAGGGGAGTGAGCTTCTCTTTTCCTTGACGCCGAGGCCGGTTGCCGCTGGCACGGATGGGGGTCGAAGACCGCGCGGGATCGCCGCAGGCTCGACCAGAGCTCATAAACCCGCCGGGGATGACTGGCGATGAATGGGTCGATTCTACACCGCTGGCGCCCGGAGGGAATGGGCATATGGATGGTCGGCGGCCTCTGTCCTGGGGTTCGGCGATGTTTTCGTCTTCCCTGGTGTTTGTAGGACGTTTCCCAAATCTGCAAAACCTACCCTGGCGGCGCTGACGCACCCGTTTGCTTGGCCTATTATCCCGGCGCCGCATGTGCGGCTTCACGAGACATGACCTCAATGGACCTTCCCAGTTTCAGTTCTTCACGAACCTGCAATCTGGCACTGAGCGCGCCGTCGCCAGGGCTTCCGAAGGCTTGAGCCTGTCTGGCTGAGGTCTGCGGGCGCCTGTCACGGCGCCAGGAGAACCTCATGCAACACACCACCGATACGCTTGTTTCGCCCCTCGACCTGCGCCTGGCCGCCCAGGCCCGCCGCGACCACCTGCTGGATGGTCGTCGCTACCCCGAAGGCACCGCCGGCGCGTTGATGACCAGCGAATACTCGAGCCTGGACAGTGGCCTGAGCGCCAGCCAGGCCATCGACATGCTGCGGCGCGAAGCCGCCGATGCCGAGACCATCTATCAATCCTACGTCCTGGATGCCCAGCGCAACTTGCTGGGTACCGTATCCCTGCGCGAGCTGATCCTCGCCGCCCCTGACCAGCCTATCGACCGGATCATGGTGCGCAAGGTCATCTGCGTGTGCACCGCCACCTGCCAGGAAGATGTGGCGCGGCTGATGCGCGAGCACGACCTGCTGGCCGTGCCGGTACTGGACGAGCAGGGGCGCCTGGTGGGTATCGTCACCTACGACGATGCCCTGGACGTGGTGGTCGACGAGGCCACCGAGGACTTCCACAAGGGCGCGTCGATCACCAACCATGTCGGCAACCTGAAGGACGCGACCATCGGCCTGCTGTATCGCAAGCGCGTGTTGTGGCTGGTGCTGCTGGTGTTCGGCAACCTGTTCTCGGGCGCGGGTATCGCGGCGTTCGAGGAAACCATCGCTGCACATATCGCCTTGGTGTTCTTCCTGCCGTTGCTGGTGGACAGCGGTGGCAATGCCGGTGCGCAGTCGGCGACCTTGATGGTTCGTGGCCTGGCCACTGGCGAGGTGGTGATGCGCGACTGGTTGCGCATGCTGACGCGCGAATGCGGCGTGGCGTTGGCGCTGGGAGGCACCATGGCGGTGGCGGTGGCGTCGCTCGGGGTATTGCGCGGCGGCCCGGAGATCGCCGTGATCGTGGCCAGCAGCATGCTGGTGATCGTGTTGGTCGGCAGCCTGATCGGTATGAGCCTGCCGTTCCTGCTCAGCCGCTTCAGGCTCGACCCGGCTACAGCCAGTGGGCCCTTGGTGACGTCGATCGCCGATGCGGCGGGTGTGCTGGTGTATTTCGGGATCGCGTCGCAGGTGTTGGATATTTGAGTGAAACGGGGCCGCGTTGCGGCCCTTTCGCGGCACTAGGCCGCGCCTACAGGGGGTAGCGTTGTAGGCGCGGCTTTAGTGCCGATCAGCTATTGGGCAGCAACCGGCAGGTGATGCTCTTGATGTAGCGGGTCTCGGCGATGGCCGGGTGTACCGGATGATCCGGGCCCTGGCCACCGCGCTCGAGCAGCTGCAGGTTGCGGTCCAGGTGGCGGGCGCTGGTCAGCAGAATATTGTGCAGGTCGTCCTCTGGCAGGTGCATCGAGCACGAGGCGCTGACCAGGATGCCGTCCTTGGTGAGCATGCGCATGGCCTGTTCGTTGAGGCGGCGGTAGGCGGCCTCGCCGTTCTTCAGGTCCTTCTTGCGTTTGATGAAGGCGGGTGGGTCGGCGATGATCACGTCGAAACGCTCCTCGGCCGCCTTCAGCTCGCGCAGGGCCTCGAACACGTCGCCTTCGATGCAGGTCAGCTTCTCGGCGATGCCGTTGAGCGCCGCGTTGCGCTCCACGCCATCGAGGGCAAAGCCCGAGGCATCCACGCAGAACACTTCGCTGGCGCCGAATGCGCCGGCCTGTACGCCCCAGCCACCGATGTAGCTGAACAGGTCCAGCACGCGCTTGCCCTTCACGTACGGAGCCAGGCGCGCGCGGTTCATGCGGTGGTCGTAGAACCAGCCGGTCTTCTGGCCGTCACGCACCGGCGCCTCGAACTTCACACCGTTTTCTACCAGCGGCACCCAGTCCGGTACTTCGCCATAGACTGTCTCGACGTAGCGTTCCAGGCCTTCGGCATCGCGGGCGGCGGAGTCGTTCTTGAACAGGATGCCGCTGGGCTTGAGCACCTGCACCAGGGCGGCGACCACGTCGTCCTTGTGGGCTTCCATGGTGGCCGAGGCCAGCTGGACTACCAGGATGTCGTGGAAGCGATCGACCACCAGGCCCGGCAGCAGGTCGGAGTCGCCGTAGACCAGGCGGTAGCAGGGCTGGTCGAACAGGCGTTCGCGCAGGGACAGGGCGACGTTCAGGCGGTGCACCAGCAGCGACTTGTCCAGCGGCAGCTTGGCGTCGCGCGACAACAGGCGGGCGCAGATCAGGTTGTTGGGGCTGACCGCCACCACGCCCAGCGGTTTGCCGGTGGCCGTCTCGAGGATCGCCTGCTGGCCGGCGCGCAGGCCTTGCAGCGGGGTCGCGGCGACGTCGACTTCATTGCTGTAGACCCACAGGTGGCCGGCGCGCAGGCGGCGGTCGGCATTGGCTTTGAGGCGAAGGCTGGGCAGGGACATGACGTCGCTCCGGGAAAAAAGAGCGGGATTATAGCGTGTTGGCCGAGGCGTGGGCGGTGGCCCTGTCGGGATTTCAACGCGCTTGAAGGCCCAATCGCCGGCAAGCCGGCTCCCACAAGTTGCTCTGTTCCTTGAGCCTGCGAGATCCCTGTAGGAGATTACCCAGCCCTTCGGGCTGCGCTGTCGCGCAGAGGACAAGCTGCTAGCGCCACCTCCTGTGGGAGCGGGCTTGCCCCGCGATCAAGGGCGAAGCCCTTGCCAGGCGACGGTGATATCGGGCCCGGCCCAATCGCGGGACAAGCCCGCTCCCACAGGGCCTGCGAAATCAAATAGTTATGCGTTGTTCTATGAGAGCCGGCTTGCCGGCGATCAGGGGTTCAGGCCGCCAGGGCCTTGACCAACTGTTCGCTGAACGCCGGGATGTCATCGGGCTTGCGGCTGGTGATCAGGTTGCCGTCGACCACCACTTCCTCGTCCACCCAGTTGCCGCCGGCGTTGCGGATGTCGTCCTGCAGGGTCTTGTAGCTGGTCAGCCGGCGTCCCTGGGCCAGTCCGCACGACACCAGCAACCAGGCGCCGTGGCAGATCACCGCCAGCGGCTTGTTGGCCGAGTCATGGCTCTTCACCAGTTTTTGCGCCGCCGGGATGATTCGGATGGTGTCTGAGTTCTGCACCCCGCCTGGCAGTACCAAGGCATCGTAGAGGTCGAGGCTGGCCGCTTCGAAGGTGGCATCCACGGCAAACTCCTCCGCGGGTTTGTCATGGTTCCAGCCGCGCACGCTGCCCTCTTTGTCGCTCAGGATGTCGACCACCGCACCGTTGCGTTCCAAGGCCTCGCGCGGGCCGGTTAGCTCCGCCTGCTCGAAGCCGTCGGTCACCAGGAAAGCCACGCGCTTGCCGTTGAGTGTTGCGCTCATGGGAGTGTTCTCCTATTTCGGGATGGGCCTGTGAAAGGAGGCCTGCAAGGCATGGGGAAAGTTCCGACGCAACGCACCAGTGGGTGTCCTGCCGGGCGGACGAGGGTAGAATTCGTCGTCCTTACCAAGTGTGCGCCCCATGTCCCAGGAACTCAGCCCCGAACAGATCCAGCAAGCCCTGCAAGGGATCAGCATTCCACCGCAGCCGCAGATCATGGTCGACCTGCAGTTCGAGCAGTACATGCCCGACCCGGACCTGGAGACCATCGCCCGGCTGATCGCTCAGGACCCGGGTCTGTCCGGTGCCTTGCTCAAGCTAGTGAACTCGCCGTACTTCGGCCTGGCCAACAAGATCGGCTCGATCCAGCGCGCGGTGAACTTGTTGGGCAGCCGCTCGATCATCAACCTGATCAACGCCCAGTCGATCAAGGGCGAGATGAGCGACGAAACCATCGTGACCCTCAACCGCTTCTGGGACACCGCCCAGGACGTGGCCATGACCTGCCTGACCCTGGCCAAGCGCACGGGTATCCAGGCGGTGGACGAAGCCTACACCCTGGGCCTGTTCCATGATTGCGGCGTGCCTTTGATGCTCAAGCGCTTCCCCGATTACATGGGGGTGCTGGAAGCGTCTTATGCCAACGCCGGCATGGACACGCGAGTGGTGGACACGGAAAACCGCATCTTCAACACCAACCATGCGGTGGTGGGCTATTTCACCGCCAAGTCCTGGCGCCTGCCGGAGCACATCAGTTCGGCGATCGCCAACCACCACAACGCCTTGGCGATCTTCCGCGACGAGTCTTCGCGCAACACCCCGCTCAAGAACCTGCTGGCGGTGCTGAAGATGGCCGAGCACATCTGCGCATCCCACCGGGTGCTGGGCAACCAGGCCCAAGACCATGAGTGGAACGTGGTCGGCCCGCTGGTGCTCGACTACATCGGGTTGTCGGAGTACGACTTCGAACACCTCAAGCAAACCATTCGCGAACTGGGCGGGCACTGACACCATGCCGGAACTACCTGAAGTCGAGACAACCCGGCGTGGCATCGCGCCGTACCTGGAAGGCCAGCGGGTCAGCCGTGTGCTGGTGCGCGACCGGCGCCTGCGCTGGCCAATCCCCGAGGACCTGGACATCCGCCTGTCCGGGCAGCGCATCGTCACCGTGCAGCGGCGCGCCAAGTATTTGCTGATCAATGCCGAGGTGGGCACCTTGATCAGCCACTTAGGGATGTCGGGCAACCTGCGTCTGGTAGAGCAAGGCCTGCCGGTGGGCAAGCACGAGCATGTGGATATCGAGCTGGAGTCGGGGTTGGCGCTGCGCTACACCGACCCGCGCCGTTTCGGCGCCATGCTGTGGAGCCTGGACCCGCTCAACCATGAGCTGCTGGTGCGCCTGGGCCCGGAGCCACTGACCGACCTGTTCGATGGCGAGCGTTTGTTCCAGCTGTCCCGCGGGCGGTCCATGGCGGTCAAGCCGTTCATCATGGACAACGCCGTGGTGGTGGGCGTGGGCAACATCTACGCCACCGAGGCGCTGTTCGCGGCCGGCATCGACCCACGCCGCGAAGCCGGGGGGATTTCCCGGGCCCGCTACCTGAAGCTGGCGATCGAGATCAAGCGCGTGCTGGCCGCGGCGATCGAGCAAGGCGGGACCACGCTGCGCGATTTCATCGGCGGCGATGGGCAGCCGGGGTATTTCCAGCAGGAGCTGTTCGTCTACGGGCGCGGCGGGCAGCCGTGCAAGGTCTGCGGCACGACATTGCGGGAAGTGAAGCTGGGGCAGCGGGCGAGCGTCTATTGCCCACGCTGCCAGCGCTGAATTGGCAGGCCCAATCGCCGGCAAGCCGGCTCCCACAGGGGCCGCAATTCAGCCTTGTAAGAGCCGGCAGGCCGGTTGCCATAGGGGCCGCAATTCAGCCTGGTACCACATGGGCCGCAATTCAGCCTGGCTACCACATAGGCCACAATTCAGCCTTGTGGGAGCCGGCTTGCCGGCGATTGGGCCCTGCAGGCTGGCCTGGGCTCAGGCCTTGCCGGTGATGCGCTTGTACTTTTCCATCAGCTCGTCGTGGGTCTCCGGGTGGGCTTCATCCAGAGGGATGCAGTCGACCGGGCAGACCTGCTGGCACTGCGGCTCGTCATAGTGGCCTACGCACTGGGTGCACAGGTTGGGGTCGATCACGTAGATCTCTTCGCCTTGGGAGATGGCCGCGTTCGGGCACTCGGGTTCGCAGACGTCGCAATTGATGCAATCGTCGGTGATGATCAGGGACATGGGGGCTCCGGCCGGGGCTCTTGGCCCGGGCATGTATCAAACCAGTGGGCACAATTGTGCCGCATTCGCGCCCGCTGTGCACGCGGGCGCGATGATCAGGCAGTGGCGGTCACTTTTTGAAGCGTTCGGTCAGCGCCTCGGCCACCACCGGGTGGACGAACTTGCTGATGTCGCCGCCCAGCGCGGCGATTTCCCGGACCAGGGTCGAGGAAATGAACGAGTAGCGCTCCGAAGGCGTCAGGAACAGGCTCTCGACGTCAGGTGCCAGCTGCCGGTTCATGTTGGCCAGCTGGAACTCGTACTCGAAGTCCGACACCGCGCGCAGGCCGCGCAGGAACACGTTGGCACCTTGCTCCTTGGCGAAGTGCGCCAGTAGGCTGGAAAAACCGATGACTTCGACATTGGGCAGGTGCTTGGTGACCTCACGGGCCAGTTCCACGCGTTGTTCCAGAGGGAACAGCGGGTTTTTCTTCGGGCTGGCCGCCACCGCGATGATCACATGGTCGAACAGACGCGAGGCGCGCTCGACCAGGTCGCCATGGCCTTTGGTAATGGGGTCGAAAGTACCCGGGTACAACACTCGGTTCATCGCGTCATCCTGGCTGGAGTGCGTTGGGGAGTCGGATGGTAGCGCAGCGACTGCGCCCGGCCAAGTCGCGCGGCCGATTGGGGGCACTATAGACAGCCTGCCCGTGGCTTGTCATGCGCCCTGTGCCAATCGGCTGGCCAAGGCATCGCTGAGCAAGGCGCAAAGCGCATAGACCGACAGCTGCGGGTTGGCACCGATGCTGGTGGGGAAGAGCGAGCCGTCATGGATCGACAGGTTCTCCAGCTGGTGATGCCGGCCAAGGCTGTCGCACACCGCCTGGCGCGGGTCTTCGCCCAAGGCGCAACCGCCCATCACATGGGCACTGCCTAGCTTGGTTCGGAAGGGCTCCAGGCGCAGCTCGTCGATCATCGCCAGGGTTGGGCGCAGTTCACCGGCGAAGCGGGCATCGCTGTGTATCGGCATCACCCGCACAGCGCCGGCGGCGAACTGGATCTGCGCCATGCTCCGGTAGGCCCGGCGCAGGCCATCGCGCAGGTAGTCGGTGAGCGGGTAGTCGAGCACCGGCGAGCTGTCGCCGCGCAGCTCCACCTGGCCGCCCTGGCTTTGCGGGTGGAAGCCGTCGCGCAGCAGCGCCAGCATCATATGGGTGTGGGGCAGTTCGGCCATGCGCCGGGCGTTTTCCTGGCCATGGGCGCCCAGCAGGGTGCTGGCCAGGGCCGGGTGCAGTGGGGGCACTTCCAGTTTGTAGCCGATCGGCCCGTCGATACCCCCCTGCCATTGGAACTGGTCGCTGTAGATCGACTGGGGGGCACCGTAGTAGGGGTCGATGCGATCGGCGAACACGGCCGCGCTGAAATTGACCAGGTGCAGGAAGGTGCGCTTGCCCAGGCGCTGGTGCGGGTCGGGCGCTTCGGAGCGCAGCAGCAACCCTGGGCTGTTGATGCCGCCGCCGGCCAGGACATAGTGCCGGGCCCGTACACGGACCTGATGCCCGTTCGGCTGTACACCCTGGCTGTCGAGCGCCTGGCACAGCAGTTGGGAGATGCGTTCGCCGTTGTGCTCCAAGCGCTGCGCACGGGCCAGGTACAGCAGCTCGCCGCCTTGGTCGAGGGTCGCCGGGATGCGGGTCACCAGCATCGACTGCTTGGCATTGACCGGGCAACCCATGCCGCAATAGCCCAGGTTGCGGCAGCCGCGCACATTACGCGGGATCACCGCCCAGCGGTAGCCGAGTGCCTCGCAGCCACGGCGCAGCACATCGTTGTTGGCGTTGGGCGGCATGATCCAGGGCGTGATACCAAGGTCTTGTTCCACGCGTTCGAACCAGGGACGCAGTGCTTCGCTGTCCAGCCCCTTCACGTTGTGTTCGCGCGCCCAATGCTCGAGGGTTTGCGCAGGCGTGCGAAAGCTCGACGTCCAGTTCACCAGGGTGGTACCGCCCACGGCGCGGCCCTGGAGGATGGTGATGGCGCCATCCTTGCTCATGCGCCCAAGCCCTTCTTGGTAGAGGTGGGCGTAGGCCTCGTTTTCCAGCAGGTGGAAGTCGCTGCTGGTCTTGAGCGGGCCCTCTTCGATCAACAGCACCTTGAAGCCTGCGGCGCTGAGGATTTGCGCGCTGGTGGCGCCGCCTGCGCCGCTGCCGATCACGGCGACGTCCGCCTCCAGCGTCAGGTCCTGGCTCAGGCGCGAGCCATCATGGGTGATCCAGCCGCGGGCAAGGCCTTGGCGAAACGGGTCGGTCGTAGGCATTCGGGGATGCTCTTGTGGTTATGGGTCAGATCTTCGGCGGCCCTGGGTAGCCACAGGCGGCCCAGGCTTCGGAGCGCTCGTACCAGGCCATCAGCAGCAATTGCAGCAGCGAGGCGTGGCCCATGCGCAGTAGGTCCAGCGAACTGTTGCTCCAGCGGCGCAGGAAGGCATTCACCTGGGCCGGGCTGGCAGTTTCCCAACGGCCCCAGATGCCTGTCAGCGGGCCACGGGTCAGCGGCAGGCTGAGCACGTCGAACAGCTGGCGGGTGAGCTTGAGCATCTGCGGCGACAGTGCCGCCAGGGTGTGGTCCAGGCTGTGCAGCACCAACGGCGTGGAGGCCTGGGTGCCGGCGAGCACCACAGGTATCAGTGCATTGAGCATCGGCAGGTCATCGTCGCGCAGCACGCGCAAGCCCGCCGCCGGCGCTTGGGGCGCGCAACCGACCAGGCTGGCGGTGGCAAGGAAGGCGCTGGCGCCGAGGCTGAAGGCAAGCAGGTCACGGCGGTGCATGGCAGGGCCTCGCTCAGCGGATGAACAGTTTGAAGACCAGGCGCTGCAAGGCTTTGCTATAAGGCGGGTAGATCAGCCGGGCGGCGTTCAAGCGCTGCTTGGCCAGCACCGCCTTGGCCTTGCTGAAGGTCAGGAACCCCTCGTGCCCATGGTAATGGCCCATGCCGGAGGCGCCGATACCGCCGAATGGCAGGTCGTCCTGGGCGACGTGCAACAGGGTGTCGTTCAGGCATACGCCACCGGAATGGGTATGGCTCAGTACATGAGCCTGCTCGGCACGGTCATACCCGAAGTAGTACAGCGCCAATGGTCGTGGGCGTTGCTGGACATAGGCCAATGCCTGTTCGAGGGTGTCGTAGGGCACCAGCGGCAGCAGCGGGCCGAAGATCTCGTCCTGCATCACCTGCATATCATCGCTTGCCTCCAGCACCAGATGGGGTGGCAGGCGTCGGCTCTGGCGGGGTTCGCCGGGGTAAAGGTCGAGCACCCGGGCACCCTTGTCACGGGCGTCGGCCAGTAGGTGCTCCAAGCGTTGCAGTTGCCGTGGGTTGATGATGGCGCTGTAGTCGGGGTTGCCAGCGATGCGTGGATACAGCCGGTGCACGGCGCGCCGGTAGGCCTCGGCAAAGGCGTCGAGGCGCTCGCGGGGCACCAGCACATAGTCGGGCGCTACGCAGGTCTGGCCGGCATTGACCAGCTTGCCGAAGGCGATGCGCTCGGCTGCGGTGTCCAGCGGTACGCTGCCGGAAACGATCGCCGGCGATTTGCCGCCCAGTTCGAGGGTGACCGGGGTGAGGTTCTGTGCCGCGGCCGACATGACATGACGGCCCACGGTGGTGGCACCTGTGAACAGCAGGTGGTCGAAAGGCAGGCGGGAAAAGGCTTGGCCAACCTCCATCTCGCCGAGCACGACGCTGACCAGGTCGCTGGGGAATACGCGCTCCAGCAGGGCCTTGAGCAGCAACCCGGTGGCTGGCGTGGCTTCGCTGAGCTTGAGCATCACCCGGTTGCCGGCGGCCAGGGCGCCGGTCAGCGGGCCGATGGCCAGGAACAACGGGTAGTTCCAGGGCACGATCACCCCTACCACACCCAAGGGCTGGTAGAGCACCTGGGCGCGGGCCGGTTGGAAGGCCAGGCCGACCTTGCGCCGCGAGGGTTTCATCCAGCGATGCAGGTGTCGCTCGGCATGGCGAAGCCCTTGGACGGACGGCAGCAATTCGGCCAGCAAGGTCTCGTCGGCACTGCGGCCTTCGAAGTCGCGATCAATCGCCTCGATCAACGGCTGTTGGTGCTCCAGCAACAGCTCGCGCAGGCTTTTCAGCCATTGCCGGCGCTGGGCCGCCGGGGGCATCGGGTTCGCGGCGAAGGCGGTGCGCTGGGCGGCGAACGTCGCCTGCAGGTCGCGGTCAGAATGCACAGGAGGCTGGGTAATTGGCGAGTTCATGGCGGCTCCGCGAAGGTGCGTGATGGCTAGAGCCTATACTCTAGTTTTTGCCTTGTGCAGCCCAGCAGGGGCAGGGAATTGAATTATTTATTGGCAGCAGGCTGTCGGAGCGGGTTTATCTGCGGATATCTCGGGTGCCGCGATCAAACACCACACAAACCATCGGTACATCCTTTGGCCGATACGCCGTAAGATGAAGCATCGCAGAACATGGAGCTGAGCATGGCCCCGCGCATGAAGACCCGAGAGCGCATCGTGCAGAACAGCCTGGAGCTGTTCAACCAGCAGGGCGAACGCAGCGTCAGCACCAACCACATTGCCGCGCACATGGAAATATCGCCCGGCAACCTGTACTACCACTTCCCTAACAAGCAGGCGATCATCGCTGTGCTGTTCAGCCAGTACGAAGAGCTGGTGGACAGCTTCCTGCGCCCACCCCAGGGCCGGGTCGCTACGGTCGAAGACAAGCGTTTCTACCTCAAGGCCCTGCTGGCCGCGATGTGGAACTACCGTTTCCTGCACCGCGACCTCGAGCACCTGCTGGAGAGCGACCCTGAGTTGGCGGCCCGTTATCGGCGCTTCTCCCAGCGCTGCCTGCAGCAGGCCCAGGCCATCTACCGGGGCTTCGTCGACGCCGGCATCCTGGCGATGGACGCAGCGCAGATCGAATCGCTGACCATCAACGCCTGGATCGTCCTGACGTCCTGGGTGCGTTTTCTCAGTACCACCCGCGAGCACTCCGCCCACCTGGGCGAAGAGGCCTTCAAGCGCGGGGTCTACCAGGTACTGTTGCTGGAGCTGGGCTTCGTCACGCCCAGTGCCCGGGCTGCCGTGGACGCCCTTTGCGATGAGTTCCACGTTCCTTTCAACCAGGCCCTGGAGCAGTGAGCCGGGGTCTTTCGTGCCATCGATCAGGAGATTGTCATGCCCCTTGCGCAATTGATCACCCCACCACAGTTGGCCGAGCGCTTGGACGCGCCGGGGTTGGTGATCCTCGATTGTCGTTTTGCCTTGGAGGATGTGGATTACGGCCAGCGCAGCTATGCCCAGGGGCATATCGCCGGTGCGCACTTCGCTGACCTGGAGCGTGACCTGAGCGGGCCGGTGGTCAAGGGCCACACGGGGCGTCATCCATTGCCCGACCCACAGCGGCTGGTGGAGCGCCTGCGCGAATGGGGTGTGGATAACGACAGCCAGGTGGTGCTGTACGACGACGGCCCTGGTGCATTCGCCGCCCGCGCCTGGTGGTTGCTGGCTTGGCTGGGCAAGCGCGATGGGGTATTGATCCTCGATGGTGGCCTGAAGGCCTGGCACGCAGCGCATCTGCCGTTGAGCCTGGACCCTCCGGCCCGACGCGAAGGGACCTTCACCGGCACGCCGGACATGAAGTTGCTGATCGACGCCGAGCACCTGGCCAAGCGTCTGGACAAGCCGGAGCTGACCCTGATCGATGCCCGCGGTCTGCCGCGTTTTCGCGGCGAGGTCGAGCCGATCGACCCAGTGGCCGGGCATATCCCTGGCGCCCAGTGCGCAGCGTTCACCGACAACTTGGGGCCGGATGGGCGTTTTCTGCCTGTGGAGCAACTCAAGCAACGCTTTGCGGAAAAACTCGCAGGGCGGGCGCCGGAACAGCTGGTGGCCTATTGCGGTTCAGGTGTGACCGCATGCCACAACCTGTTCGCCCTGGCGTTGGCGGGGTATCCATTGGGGCGGCTGTATGCCGGATCGTGGAGTGAGTGGATCAACGACCCGTCGCGTGGTGTGGCCAGGGGGGACTGAGCACGCTCCGATCGCCGGCAAGCCGGCTCCCACCGGTACTTCGCCAACCACACCCTGTGGGAGCGGGCTTGTCCCGCGATCAAGGGCGAAGCCCTTGCTTGGTGGCGGTGATAGCGGGCCC
>NZ_JBLUPY010000014.1:0-106443 GCF_048068215.1 Pseudomonas sp. NY15372 | reverse complement strand
ATACTCGATACGATCAACAGGCTTAGCCGCATAACCTGAACCGCCGTGTACGGAACCGTACGCACGGTGGTGTGAGAGGACGACGGGTGAGAGCCCGTCTCCTACTCGATCCTGGAATCTGGCCATCGGAGAGCGGTTTCGCCCACGCGTGTGCCTGCAGGTCCAGCTCAGAAATCATTCACAGGCATGAAGGTAGCTACAGGAGCTCTGTGGAAAACTCGCCATAGGCCCCGTTGATAACCGGCCTTTTTTGTTGAGGACAAACACGCCTGTGGGTAACCATTACTTTAATCCACAGGTTAAACGCCGTTATCCAGAGCCCTCAACCCCTGTCCGACACAGGGTTATGAATCGCTGGATGTATCGCCAATACTGGGCTGTAATGAGTTATCCACATGTGGATGGCTGCCTAAGAATAAACATAAAAACAAAGCTTTTTTAAATTTTTCCTCTTTGTTTTCTTTTGCCCGCCACTCATCCACAGCCTGGTCAAAATTTGCGCAAAAGGTTTCTTTAAGCGGGCTGAAGTCCCTATACTTGTCCGCTTACCTTCTCTATTCGCAAAACAGGCACGAGGTGCGTGGTGGATTTCCCTTCCCGTTTTGAAGTGATCGTCATCGGCGGCGGCCATGCCGGTACCGAGGCTGCGCTTGCGTCCGCACGCATGGGTGTGAAAACCCTGCTGCTGACCCATAACGTGGAAACCCTCGGTCACATGAGCTGCAACCCGGCCATCGGTGGTATCGGCAAGAGCCATCTGGTCAAGGAAATCGATGCGCTCGGCGGCGCGATGGCGTTGGCCACCGACAAGAGCGGCATCCAGTTCCGCATCCTTAACAACCGCAAGGGCCCGGCCGTGCGTGCCACCCGTGCACAGGCAGACCGCGCCCTCTACAAGGCCGTGGTCCGCGAGATCCTGGAAAACCAGCCGAACCTGTGGATATTCCAGCAGTCCTGTGACGACCTGATCGTCGAGCAGGACCAGGTCAAGGGCGTGGTCACCCAGATGGGCCTGCGTTTCTTCGCCGATTCCGTGGTACTGACCACTGGCACCTTCCTCGGTGGACTTATCCACATTGGCTTGCAGAACCATTCCGGCGGGCGTGCCGGCGATCCGCCTTCGATCGCCCTGGCCCACCGCATGCGTGAACTCCCGCTGCGCGTCGGCCGCCTGAAAACCGGTACCCCGCCCCGTATCGACGGGCGATCGGTGGACTTCTCGGTCATGACCGAGCAGCCGGGCGATACGCCGATCCCGGTGATGTCGTTCATGGGCAATGCGCAGATGCACCCACGCCAAGTGAGCTGCTGGATCACTCATACCAATGCGCGCACCCACGAGATCATTGCCTCGAACCTCGACCGCTCGCCCATGTACTCGGGCGTGATCGAAGGCGTCGGGCCGCGCTACTGCCCGTCGATCGAAGACAAGATCCATCGCTTCGCCGACAAGGAAAGCCACCAGGTGTTCATCGAGCCTGAAGGCCTGACCACCCACGAGCTGTACCCCAACGGTATTTCCACGTCGCTGCCGTTCGATGTGCAGCTCGAACTGGTACGTTCGATCCGCGGTATGGAAAACGCCCATATCGTGCGCCCGGGCTACGCCATCGAGTACGACTACTTCGACCCGCGTGACCTCAAGTACAGCCTCGAGACCAAGGTCATCGGCGGCCTGTTCTTCGCCGGGCAGATCAACGGCACCACCGGTTACGAAGAAGCCGGCGCCCAGGGCCTGCTGGCCGGTACCAACGCCGCATTGCGCGCCCAGGGCCGCGAAAGCTGGTGCCCACGCCGTGACGAGGCGTACATCGGCGTGTTGGTCGATGACCTGATTACCCTCGGTACCCAGGAGCCGTACCGCATGTTCACGTCGCGCGCCGAATACCGGCTGATCCTGCGCGAGGACAACGCCGACCTGCGCCTGACCGAGAAAGGTCGCGAGCTTGGGCTGATCGACGACGCGCGCTGGGCGGCCTTCTGCGCCAAGCGCGAGGGTATCGAGCGTGAGGAACAGCGCTTGAAGTCGACCTGGGTGCGCCCGAACACCGAACAAGGCCAGGCCATTGTGGATAAGTTCGGCACGCCGCTGAGCCACGAATACAGCCTGCTCAATCTGCTGGCCCGGCCGGAAATCGACTACGCCGGGCTGGTCGAGGTGACCGGCGGGGAACAAATCGATCCACAGGTGGCCGAACAAGTCGAGATCAAGACCAAGTACGCCGGCTACATCGATCGCCAGCAGGAAGAGATTGCCCGCCTGCGTGCCAGTGAAGATACCCGTCTGCCTGTGGATATCGACTACACCTCGATCTCCGGCTTGTCCAAGGAAATCCAGAGCAAGCTCGGCCAGACCCGTCCGCAAACCCTGGGCCAGGCATCGCGCATCCCAGGTGTGACCCCGGCGGCGATTTCCCTGCTGCTGATTCATCTGAAAAAACGCGGCGCCGGCCGCGAATTGGAGCAAAGCGCTTGAGTTCCCTGGTCACCCCGCAACACGCAGAAGAGTTGTCCACAGGTGCGCGCCAGCTCGGTGTCGAGCTTAGCCCGCAGCAGCACGAGCAACTGCTGGGTTACCTGGCCCTGCTGATCAAATGGAACAAGGCCTACAACCTCACCGCCGTGCGCGACCCCGACGAGATGGTGTCGCGCCACCTGCTCGACAGCCTGAGCGTGATGTCGTTTATCCACAGCGACACGCAGCGCTGGCTCGACGTCGGCAGCGGTGGCGGCATGCCCGGCATCCCGCTGGCCATCCTGCATCCGCACAAGCAGGTGACGCTGCTCGACAGCAACGGCAAGAAAACCCGCTTCCTCACCCAGGTGAAAATGGAGCTGAAGCTGGACAACCTCGAGGTTATCCACAGCCGGGTCGAGGCATTCCAGCCCCCGCAGCCGTTCTGCGGCATCATCTCCCGGGCCTTCAGCAGCATGGAAAATTTCACCAATTGGACACGCCACCTGGGCGACGCGCGGACGCAATGGCTTGCAATGAAGGGGCTGCATCCTGCCGATGAACTGGTAGCATTGCCCGCAGACTTCACAGTGGAAAGCGAGCAGGCCCTGACCGTTCCGGGTTGCCAGGGCCAGCGCCATCTGCTGATACTGCGCCGCAAGGCATGACTGGGAACACACGCAACAATGGCTAAGGTATTCGCAATCGCGAACCAGAAGGGTGGTGTGGGCAAGACCACCACCTGTATCAATCTCGCCGCATCGCTGGCCGCGACCAAGCGCCGCGTGCTGCTGATCGACCTCGATCCGCAGGGCAACGCCACCATGGGCAGCGGTGTGGACAAGCATGAACTCGAGCATTCGGTCTATGACCTGCTGATCGGGGAGTGTGACCTGGCCCAGGCGATGCATTTCTCCGAGCACGGCGGTTTCCAGCTGTTGCCGGCCAACCGCGACCTGACCGCCGCGGAAGTGGTGCTGCTGGAGATGCAGATGAAGGAAAGCCGCCTGCGCAATGCGTTGGCGCCGATCCGCGACAACTACGATTTCATCCTCATCGACTGCCCACCTTCGCTGTCGATGCTGACCCTCAATGCCCTGGTCGCCTCCGATGGCGTGATCATCCCGATGCAGTGCGAGTACTACGCACTGGAAGGTCTCAGCGACCTTGTGGATAACATCAAGCGCATCGCCGCCCGCCTGAACCCGGAGCTGAAGATCGAGGGCCTGCTGCGAACCATGTACGACCCGCGCCTGAGCCTGAACAACGATGTTTCGGCCCAGCTCAAGGAACATTTCGGCAGCCAGTTGTACGACACGGTCATTCCGCGCAACATCCGCCTGGCCGAGGCGCCGAGCTTCGGCATGCCGGCCCTGGCGTACGACAAGCAATCGCGTGGCGCGCTGGCCTACCTGGCCCTGGCCGGGGAACTGGTTCGCCGCCAACGCCGTCAATCACGCACTGCACAAACAACTTAAGGAATCCGCATGGCCGTTAAGAAACGGGGTCTCGGACGTGGGTTGGATGCACTGCTCAGTGGTCCCTCCGTCAGCACGCTCGAAGAGCAGGCTGTGAAGGTCGACCAGAAGGAACTGCAACACCTGCCGGTCGAGCTGATCCAGCGTGGCAAGTACCAGCCACGTCGTGACATGGACCCCGAAGCGCTGGAAGAACTGGCGCACTCGATTCGCAACCAGGGCGTGATGCAACCGATCGTGGTGCGCCCGATTGGCGAGAACCGCTACGAGATCATTGCCGGTGAGCGCCGCTGGCGTGCCACCCAGCAGGCTGGCCTGGACACGATCCCGGCCATGGTCCGCGAAGTGCCCGACGAAGCGGCCATCGCCATGGCGCTGATCGAAAACATCCAGCGCGAGGACCTCAACCCTCTGGAAGAGGCCCTGGCGTTGCAGCGCCTGCAGCAGGAGTTCGAACTGACCCAACAGCAGGTCGCCGATGCCGTGGGCAAGTCGCGGGTGACCGTGGCCAACTTGCTGCGCCTGATCTCGCTGCCTGAAGCGATCAAGACCATGCTCGCCCATGGTGACCTGGAGATGGGCCATGCCCGTGCACTGCTTGGGCTGGAGGAAGATCGCCAGGAAGAGGGGGCGCGGCATGTTGTCGCACGTGGCCTCACCGTACGGCAAACCGAAGCGCTGGTGCGCCAGTGGCTCAATGGCAAATCTGATCCGGTCGAACAGGCCAAACCTGATCCGGATATCGCACGCCTCGAACAGCGTCTGGCAGAGCGCCTGGGCTCGGCGGTGCAGATACGCCACGGGAACAAGGGCAAGGGCCAACTTGTAATTCGCTACAACTCCCTTGATGAGTTGCAAGGCGTGCTTGCTCACATCCGCTGAAACAATTCCCGTTGTAGCGCGCAGTCGGAAATCACTACGAAGAGTTGAATAGGGGTTAAACCACCCCTATACTCTGCGCGCATTTTGTCGGCACAAATTATGCCAAGTCATTGCTGACTTGACGGTCGACTTTCGAGGAGCAGTTGTGATGGAAATCCGCACGCCAAACCGCTTGCCTTTCCATCGCTGGGCGGTTTTTCCGGTGCTGCTGGCTCAATGTATCGTGTTTCTGCTGGCAACTCTGGTGTTGTGGCAGTGGCAAGGCGCGGTCAGCGGTTATTCAGGTCTCTGCGGAGGTTTGATCGCCTGGCTGCCCAATGTGTATTTCGCCTGGAAGGCATTTCGCTATAGCGGGGCCAGGGCAGCGCAGGCCATCGTCAAGTCGTTCTACGCGGGCGAGGCAGGCAAATTGATTTTGACGGCAGTGCTTTTTGCACTGACCTTCGCAGGAGTGAAGCCATTGGCGCCGCTAGCAGTATTCGGCGTCTTCCTGCTGACCCTACTGGTCAGCTGGTTCGCGCCCCTGCTGATGAATAAAAGACTTTCGAGACCTTAGGGCGTTTGAGGCAACCATGGCAGCAGAAACCGCTTCGGGCTATATCCAGCACCACTTGCAGAACCTGACCTACGGTCAACTACCAGACGGCAGCTGGGGCTTCGCCCATTCGGCTGCAGAAGCCAAGGCAATGGGCTTCTGGGCGTTCCACCTGGACACCCTGGGTTGGTCCGTCGCGCTGGGTCTGATCTTCCTGTTCATCTTCCGCATGGCGGCCAAGAAGGCGACTTCCGGCCAGCCTGGCGGCCTGCAGAACTTCGTCGAAGTGCTGGTGGACTTCGTCAACGGCAGCGTGAAGGACTCCTTCCACGGCCGTAGCCCGGTGATCGCCCCGCTGGCGCTGACCATCTTCGTCTGGGTGTTCCTGATGAACGCCATCGACCTGGTACCGGTCGACTGGATCCCGCAGCTGGCCATCCTGATCTCCGGCGACCCGCACATTCCGTTCCGTGCCGTATCGACCACCGACCCGAACGCGACCCTGGCCATGGCCTTCTGCGTGTTCGCGCTGATCATCTTCTACAGCATCAAGGTCAAGGGCCTGGGCGGTTTCATCGGTGAGCTGACCCTGCACCCGTTCGGCAGCAAGAACATCTTCGTGCAGATCCTGCTGATCCCGGTGAACTTCCTGCTCGAATTCGTCACCCTGATCGCCAAGCCGATCTCCCTGGCACTGCGTCTGTTCGGCAACATGTACGCCGGCGAGCTGGTGTTCATCCTGATCGCCGTGATGTTCGGCGCCGGCATCCTGTGGCTCAGCGGCCTGGGTGTGGTGCTGCAGTGGGCGTGGGCTGTGTTCCACATCCTGATCATCACCCTGCAAGCCTTCATCTTCATGATGCTTACCATCGTCTACCTGTCGATGGCTCACGAAGATAACCATTAAGACCGCCTCGCGTGTCTGATAGCCTTCTCCGCCTGTTTGGGGGGAAGGCCAAAAACGTCCGCAAGGGCAGCTGTACCAAACGATTTGTTTTACCGCTTCAAACTAAAAACCTAACCAATACGACGTAAAAGTCGGGAGGAAAGATGGAAACTGTAGTTGGTCTGACCGCTATCGCTGTTGCTCTGCTGATCGGCCTGGGTGCTCTGGGTACCGCCATTGGTTTCGGCCTGCTGGGCGGCAAGTTCCTGGAAGGCGCTGCTCGTCAGCCTGAGATGGTTCCGATGCTGCAGGTCAAGATGTTCATCGTCGCCGGTCTGCTCGACGCCGTAACCATGATCGGTGTTGGTATCGCTCTGTTCTTCACCTTCGCGAACCCCTTCGTTGGTCAGATCGCCGGCTAATCACTCGTTCCTACGAGTTGATTGGTGTGATGGACAAAGACCGAGCGAGGTGTTGGCGTGAACATTAATGCAACCCTGATTGGCCAATCCGTTGCTTTCCTGATTTTTGTGCTCTTCTGCATGAAGTACGTATGGCCTCCGGTCATCACTGCCCTGCAAGAGCGCCAAAAGAAGATTGCCGACGGCTTGGACGCTGCCAACCGCGCAGCTCGCGACCTGGAGCTGGCCCAAGAGAAAGCGGGTCAGCAACTGCGTGAAGCAAAGGCACAGGCAGCCGAAATCATTGAGCAAAGCAAGAAACGCGCTGCTCAGCTTGTCGAGGAAGCCCGTGAACAGGCTCGCGTCGAAGCTGACCGTGTGAAGGCTCAGGCTCAAGCCGAGATCGAACAGGAACTCAACAGCGTCAAAGACGCCCTGCGTGCCCAAGTGGGTGCCCTGGCCGTTGGCGGTGCTGAAAAGATCCTTGGCGCCACAATCGATCAAAACGCGCATGCGGAGCTGGTTAACAAACTGGCCGCTGAAATTTAAGCGAGGGCGATCATGGCAGAACTGACCACGTTGGCCCGACCTTACGCTAAGGCTGCCTTTGAGCATGCCCAGGCCCATCAGCAACTGGCCAATTGGTCAGCCATGCTCGGCCTGGCTGCTGCGGTGTCGGAAGACGACACCATGCAGCGCCTGCTCAAGGCCCCGCGACTGACAAGCGCAGAAAAGGCCGCCGCATTCATTGAAGTCTGCGGTGACAAGTTCGATGCACAGGCACAGAATTTCATTCATGTTGCCGCGGAAAACGACCGTCTCCTGCTTCTGCCGGAGATTTCGGCTCTGTTCGACCTGTACAAGGCCGAGCAAGAGAAATCCGTGGACGTGGAAGTCACCAGTGCTTTTGCGTTGAACCAAGAACAGCAAGACAAACTCGCCAAGGTTCTCAGTGCACGGCTCAGCCGGGAAGTGCGCCTGCACGCGTCGGAGGATGCCAGCCTGATCGGCGGCGTCGTCATCCGCGCCGGCGACCTGGTAATCGATGGCTCGGTTCGCGGCAAGATCGCGAAACTGGCCGAAGCATTGAAATCTTGAGTTTGAAGGGGCAGCAGAGCAATGCAGCAACTCAATCCTTCCGAAATTAGTGAAATCATCAAGGGTCGCATCGAGAAGCTCGATGTCGGCTCCCAAGCCCGTAACGAAGGTACCGTCGTAAGCGTTTCCGACGGTATCGTGCGGATCCACGGTCTGGCCGACGCTATGTACGGCGAAATGATCGAGTTCCCGGGCGGCGTATACGGTATGGCACTGAACCTGGAGCAAGACTCCGTAGGTGCGGTGGTACTGGGTGCGTACACCTCCCTCGCCGAGGGCATGAGCGCCAAGTGCACCGGTCGCATCCTCGAAGTGCCGGTCGGCAAGGGCCTGCTGGGTCGCGTCGTTGACGCGCTGGGCAACCCGATCGATGGTAAAGGTCCTCTGACCACCACCGAAACCGACGCGGTCGAAAAGGTCGCTCCGGGCGTTATCTGGCGTAAGTCGGTAGACCAGCCTGTACAGACTGGCTACAAGTCGGTCGACGCCATGATCCCGGTTGGCCGTGGCCAGCGTGAGCTGATCATCGGTGACCGTCAGATCGGTAAGACCGCGATGGCGGTCGACGCGATCATCAACCAGAAAGACAGCGGCATCTTCTGCGTCTATGTGGCCGTTGGCCAGAAGCAGTCGACCATCGCCAACGTCGTGCGCAAGCTGGAAGAAGCCGGCGCCCTGGCCAACACCATCGTTGTTGCCGCCAGCGCCTCGGAATCCGCCGCACTGCAGTTCCTGGCCCCGTACGCCGGCTGCACCATGGGTGAATACTTCCGTGACCGCGGTGAAGACGCACTGATCGTTTACGATGACCTGTCCAAGCAGGCCGTTGCCTACCGTCAGATCTCCCTGCTGCTGCGCCGTCCGCCAGGACGTGAAGCGTACCCAGGCGACGTGTTCTATCTCCACTCCCGTCTGCTGGAGCGTGCATCGCGCGTTTCCGAAGAGTACGTCGAGAAGTTCACCAACGGTGCCGTAACTGGCAAGACCGGCTCGCTGACCGCACTGCCGATCATCGAAACCCAGGCTGGCGACGTTTCCGCGTTCGTTCCGACCAACGTGATCTCCATCACCGACGGTCAGATCTTCCTGGAATCGGCCATGTTCAACTCGGGCATCCGCCCTGCAGTTAACGCCGGTGTTTCGGTATCCCGTGTTGGTGGTGCCGCTCAGACCAAGATCATCAAGAAGCTGTCCGGTGGTATCCGTACCGCTCTGGCTCAGTACCGTGAACTGGCTGCATTCGCCCAGTTCGCTTCCGATCTGGACGAAGCGACCCGCAAGCAGCTGGAGCATGGTCAGCGCGTAACCGAGCTGATGAAGCAGAAGCAGTACGCGCCGATGTCCATCGCGGACATGGCCCTGTCGCTGTACGCCGCTGAGCGTGGTTTCCTGACTGACGTAGAAGTCAACAAGGTCGGCAGCTTCGAGCAAGCACTGATCGCCTACTTCAACCGTGATCACGCCGAACTGATGGCCAAGATCAACGTGAAGGGTGACTTCAACGACGAAATCGACGCTGGCATGAAAGCCGGTATCGAGAAGTTCAAGGCCACCCAGACCTGGTAAGCCGCAGCGGGGGCTCCGGCCCCCGCTTGCTAACCTGATAGGTGATACATGGCAGGCGCAAAAGAGATTCGCAGTAAGATTGCGAGCATCAAAAGCACGCAAAAAATTACCAGCGCCATGGAGAAAGTGGCGGTCAGCAAGATGCGCAAGGCTCAACTGCGCATGGCTGCTAGCCGTCCTTACGCGGAGCGTATCCGCCAGGTGATCGGTCATCTGGCCAACGCCAACCCGGAATACCGCCACCCGTTCATGATCGAGCGCCCTGTAAAGCGCGCCGGTTATATCGTGGTGAGCAGTGACCGTGGTCTGTGCGGTGGCTTGAACACCAACCTGTTCAAGGCCCTGGTCAAGGACATGAACGAAAACCGCGAACAGGGCGTGGAAATCGACCTGTGCGTGATCGGCAGCAAGGGTGCGACTTTCTTCCGCATCTTTGGCGGCAACGTCGTAGCCGCGATCAGCCATCTGGGCGAAGAGCCATCGATCAACGACCTGATCGGCTCCGTCAAGGTAATGCTGGACGCCTACCTGGACGGCCGTATCGATCGCCTCTCGGTGGTTTCGAACAAGTTCATCAACACCATGACCCAAAAACCGACGGTCGAGCAATTGGTACCGTTGGTGGCAACCCCGGATCAGGATCTCAAGCATCACTGGGACTACCTGTACGAACCCGACGCAAAAGAGCTGCTGGACGGCTTGATGGTGCGTTACGTGGAGTCGCAGGTGTACCAGGCGGTGGTCGAGAACAACGCTGCTGAACAAGCGGCCCGGATGATCGCCATGAAGAACGCCACAGACAACGCCGGTGACCTGATCAGCGAACTCCAGCTGATCTACAACAAGGCGCGTCAGGCTGCGATCACCCAGGAGATCTCGGAAATCGTCGGCGGCGCTGCCGCGGTTTAACGGTTCAAATATTCAGAGGATCCAGCTATGAGTAGCGGACGTATCGTTCAAATCATCGGCGCCGTCATCGACGTGGAATTCCCACGTGACGTCGTGCCGAGTGTTTACAACGCGCTGAAAGTACAAGGCGCGGAAACCACCCTGGAAGTTCAGCAGCAGCTGGGCGACGGCGTGGTTCGTACCATTGCGATGGGCTCCACCGAAGGCCTGAAGCGCGGTCTGGATGTCGTCGACACCGGCGCTGCCATTTCCGTTCCGGTTGGTAAGGCCACCCTGGGCCGTATCATGGACGTTCTGGGCAACCCGATCGACGAAGCTGGCCCGATCGGCGAAGAAGAGCGTCGTGGTATCCACCAGAAAGCACCTTCGTTCGCTGACCAGGCAGGCGGCAACGACCTGCTGGAAACCGGTATCAAGGTAATCGACCTGGTCTGCCCGTTCGCCAAGGGTGGTAAGGTTGGTCTGTTCGGTGGTGCCGGCGTCGGCAAGACCGTAAACATGATGGAACTGATCCGTAACATCGCCATCGAGCACAGCGGTTACTCCGTGTTCGCCGGTGTGGGTGAGCGTACTCGTGAGGGTAACGACTTCTACCACGAGATGAAGGACTCCAACGTTCTTGACAAGGTAGCGCTGGTCTACGGTCAGATGAACGAGCCACCAGGAAACCGTCTGCGCGTAGCGCTGACCGGCCTGACCATGGCTGAGAAGTTCCGTGACGAAGGTAACGACGTTCTGCTGTTCGTCGACAACATCTATCGTTACACCCTGGCCGGTACCGAAGTATCCGCTCTGCTGGGCCGTATGCCTTCGGCAGTAGGTTATCAGCCGACCCTGGCCGAAGAGATGGGCGTTCTGCAAGAGCGTATTACTTCGACCAAAGAAGGTTCGATCACCTCGATCCAGGCCGTTTACGTTCCTGCGGACGACTTGACCGACCCGTCGCCAGCCACCACCTTCGCCCACTTGGACGCCACCGTCGTTCTGTCCCGTGACATCGCCTCCCTGGGTATCTACCCAGCGGTCGACCCACTGGATTCGACCTCGCGCCAGCTGGACCCGAACGTGATCGGCAACGAGCACTACGAAACTGCCCGTCAGGTCCAGTATGTTCTGCAGCGCTACAAAGAGCTGAAGGACATCATCGCGATCCTGGGTATGGACGAACTGTCCGAAGCCGACAAGCAACTGGTAGCCCGCGCTCGTAAGATCCAGCGCTTCCTGTCGCAGCCGTTCTTCGTGGCCGAAGTCTTCACCGGTTCGCCAGGCAAGTACGTTTCCCTGAAAGACACCATCGCTGGCTTCAGCGGCATCCTCAAAGGTGACTACGACCACCTGCCAGAACAAGCGTTCTACATGGTCGGCAGCATCGACGAAGCGATCGAGAAAGCCAAGAAACTGTAATCCCGGCGCCCCGCAAGGGGCGCTAATCAGGTTGAGGCAAGCAGATGGCTATGACAGTCCATTGCGATATCGTCAGCGCGGAAGGAGAGATCTTCTCCGGCCTGGTCGAGATGGTAGTAGCGCACGGCAACCTGGGCGATCTGGGTATCGCTCCAGGCCACGCGCCGCTGATCACCAATCTCAAGCCTGGTCCGATCACGCTGACCAAGCAGGGTGGCGATCGCGAGGTGTTCTACATCTCCGGTGGTTTCCTGGAAGTGCAGCCGAACATGGTCAAGGTACTCGCCGACACCGTGCAGCGTGCAGCCGACCTGGACGAAGCCTCCGCTCAGGATGCCGTCAAGGCAGCTGAGAAGGCCCTGCATGAGAAAGGCGCGGATTTCGACTACAGTGCCGCATCCGCACGTCTGGCCGAGGCCGCAGCCCAGCTGCGTACCGTCCAGCAGATCCGCAAGAAATTCGGCGGTTGATACCGCAGGCTTCATGCAGATTGAGAAAAAGGGTAGCCATCGGCTACCCTTTTTCTTTTTTGAATTCCCATTACACGGTCATGCCACTGACCGCCCAGGATTGGTAGCCAGTCAATGTCTCTCGATATCGTTATTCTCGCCGCCGGCCAAGGTACCCGCATGCGCTCGGCGTTGCCCAAGGTACTGCACCCGGTCGCCGGCAATTCCATGCTGGGCCATGTTATCCACAGCGCTCGCCAGCTGCAGCCCAAGGGTATCCACGTGGTTATCGGCCATGGGGCGGAACTGGTACGCGAGCGCCTGGCTGCAGACGACCTGAACTTCGTCATGCAGGACAAACAACTGGGCACCGGCCATGCCGTGGCCCAGGCGCTGCCGGCGATTACCGCAGACACCGTGCTGGTGCTCTACGGTGATGTGCCGCTCATCGAGGTGGAAACCCTGCAGCGCCTGTTGGCCAAGGTCAGCGACAGCCAGCTGGGCCTGCTGACCGTCAATCTGGAAGACCCGACTGGCTACGGCCGTATCGTTCGCGATGAACAGGGCCAGGTAGCGGCGATCGTCGAGCACAAGGATGCCAGTGAGGCACAGAAGGCGATCAAGGAAGGCAACACGGGCATCCTTGCCATGCCTGCAGCGCACCTGGCCGACTGGATGGGCCGGCTGTCCAACAACAACGCCCAGGGCGAGTACTACCTCACGGACGTGATTGCCATGGCCGTGGCCGATGGCCTGGTGGTCGCTACCGAGCAGCCCCACGACCCGATGGAAGTGCAGGGCGCCAACGATCGTCGCCAGCTGTCCGAGCTGGAACGGCACTATCAGCTGCGCGAAGGTCGTCGCCTGATGGCCCAGGGCGTGACCCTGCGCGACCCGTCGCGCTTCGATGTGCGTGGCGAAGTGACCGTTGGTCGCGATGTGCTGATCGATATCAACGTGATCCTCGAAGGCAAGGTGGTGATCGAGGACGACGTGCAGATCGGCCCCAACTGCGTCATCAAGAACAGTACCCTGCGCAAGGGCGCGATCATCAAGGCCAACAGCCACCTTGAAGGGGCCGTGATGGGCGAGGGCAGCGATGCCGGCCCGTTCGCCCGTTTGCGCCCCGGCAGTGTGCTCGAGGCCAAGGCCCATGTGGGTAACTTCGTCGAACTGAAGAACGCTCACCTGGGCGAAGGCGCCAAGGCCGGTCACCTGACCTACCTGGGTGACGCCGAGATTGGCGCGCGCACCAACATCGGCGCAGGCACCATCACCTGCAACTATGATGGGGCCAACAAGTTCAAGACGGTGATGGGCGAGGACGTGTTCATCGGCTCGAACAATTCGCTGGTCGCGCCTGTGGAAATCCAGGCCGGCGCCACCACGGCTGCTGGTTCGACCATTACCCAGACCGTTGAAGCTGGCCAGCTGGCGGTCGGGCGTGCACGGCAGCGCAACATCGACGGCTGGAAGCGGCCAGAGAAGATCAAGAAAGACTGAGTTATCCACAGACCGTTATGTACAGGCCGGCTTATGTGAATAAGTCGGCCTTTTTGTTTGTTGAGGGTTGGGCCGCTGTGCGGCCCTTTAGCAGTGCAAGGGCTGCCAAGCAGCCCCTAGGCCTGAAAGCGCAGATCCCTTGACGAATCCCGCATCTTAGGTTTTGATTGCAACCATTATCTTTCGAATCGAAACTTAAACCCGAAATGTCGAAACGAAACACCCCCCAACGTCGACACAATATCCTGGCCCTGCTCAACGAGCAGGGCGAGGTGAGCGTGGACGCCTTGGCCAAGCGTTTCGAAACCTCCGAGGTGACCATCCGCAAGGACCTGGCCGCGCTCGAAGCCAACGGCCTGCTGCTGCGCCGCTATGGCGGCGCCATTCCCGTCCCCCAGGAGATGCTGGTGGAAACCGTGCAACCGGTGTCCAGCCACAAGCAGGCGATCGCCAAGGCAGCGGTAGGGCGTATCCGCGAACATGCGCGCATCATCATCGACAGCGGCAGCACCACGGCCGCCATGATTCCTCAGCTGGGCCGCCAGCCTGGCCTGGTGGTGATGACCAATTCCCTGAACGTGGCTCGCGCCATCAGCGAACTCGAGCATGAACCGGTGCTGCTGATGACCGGCGGCACCTGGGACCCCCATTCCGAATCCTTCCAGGGCCAGGTCGCCGAGCAGGTACTACGCTCTTACGACTTCGACCAACTGTTCATCGGTGCCGACGGCATCGACCTGGCCCGTGGTACCACCACCTTCAACGAATTGCTCGGCCTGAGCCGGGTGATGGCGGAGGTGGCCCGGGAAGTGATCGTCATGGTCGAGTCGGACAAGGTAGGGCGCAAGATCCCTAACCTCGAGCTGCCTTGGGGCAGCGTCAACACCCTCATTACAGACGATCGCCTGCCGATGGAGGCACGCGAACAGATTCAAGCCCGCGGCATCAACCTGATCTGCGCCGCGATCAGCCAGGAGCAATAATCATGTGTGGAATCGTTGGGGCCGTAGCCGAACGTAATATCACCGCCATCCTCATCGAAGGCCTCAAGCGCCTGGAATACCGCGGGTACGACAGCGCCGGCCTGGCGGTCTTCACCCAGGCCGGTGAGCTGGAGCGTCGCCGTCGCATTGGCAAGGTCAGCGAACTGGAGGCCGCCGTGGCAGCCGAACCGCTGGCCGGCCAGCTGGGTATCGCCCACACCCGTTGGGCCACCCATGGTGCGCCAAGCGAAACCAACGCCCACCCACATTTCTCCAACGACGACGTGGCGGTGGTGCACAACGGCATCATCGAGAACCATGAAGCCCTGCGTGAAGAGCTCAAGGACCTGGGCTATGTCTTCGCTTCGCAAACCGACACCGAAGTCATCGTCCACCTGATCCACCATACCCTCAAGACCGTCCCCGACCTCACCGATGCCCTCAAGGCGGCGGTCAAGCGCCTGCATGGCGCCTACGGCCTGGCGCTGATCAGCAAGCAGCAGCCGGACCGTCTGGTCGCCGCGCGCAGCGGCAGCCCGCTGGTGATCGGCCTGGGCCTGGGCGAAAACTTCCTGGCGTCCGACCAGCTGGCACTGCGCCAGGTCACCGACCGTTTCATGTACCTCGAAGAAGGCGACATCGCCGAGATCCGCCGTGACCAGGTGAGCATCTGGGACCAAGCCGGGCACAAGGTGCAGCGCGAGGCCGTGCAATATCACGAAGGTGCAGAAGCCGCCGATAAAGGTGCCTACCGCCACTTCATGCTCAAGGAGATCCATGAGCAGCCGAACGTGGTCCAGCGCACTCTGGAAGGCCGCCTGGGCAAGGACCACGTCATGGTCCAAGCCTTCGGCCCACAGGCTGCCGAGCTGTTCGCCAAGGTGCGTAACGTGCAGATCGTCGCCTGCGGCACCAGCTACCATGCCGGCATGGTCGCCCGTTACTGGCTGGAAGAACTGGCCGGCATTCCTTGCCAAGTGGAAGTGGCCAGCGAGTTCCGCTACCGCAAGGTGGTGGTGCAGCCGGACACCCTGTTCGTCTCCATTTCCCAGTCTGGCGAAACTGCCGACACCCTGGCGGCGCTGCGCAACGCCAAGGAGCTGGGCTTCCTGGGCAGCCTGGCTATCTGCAACGTAGGTATCAGTTCGCTGGTGCGCGAATCCGACCTGACCCTGCTGACCCTGGCCGGCCCGGAAATCGGCGTGGCATCGACCAAGGCCTTCACCACCCAGCTGGTTTCGCTGATGCTGCTGACCCTGGCCCTGGGCCAGGTGCGCGGCACCCTGCAAGCCGGTGTCGAGGCCGAACTGGTGGAAGAACTGCGCCGCCTGCCGGCCCGCCTGGGCGAAGCGCTGGCAATGGACGGCATAGTCGAGAAGACCGCCGAACTGTTCGCCGACAAGCATCACACCCTGTTCCTCGGCCGTGGCGCCCAGTACCCGGTGGCCATGGAAGGTGCGCTCAAGCTCAAGGAGATCTCCTACATCCATGCCGAATCCTACCCCGCGGGCGAGCTCAAGCACGGCCCGCTGGCACTGGTGGACAGCGACATGCCGGTGGTCACAGTGGCACCGAACAACGAACTGCTGGAGAAGCTCAAGTCCAACCTGCAGGAAGTGCGTGCCCGTGGTGGCGAGCTGGTGGTGTTCGCCGATGAACAGGCTGGCATGACCAACGGCGAAGGCACCCACGTGATCAAGGTCCCGCACATCATCGATGCGCTGGCGCCGATCCTCTACACCATCCCGCTGCAGCTGCTGTCGTACTACGTGGCGGTGCTCAAGGGTACTGACGTCGACCAGCCGCGTAACCTGGCGAAGTCGGTGACTGTGGAATAAGGTGATTCGGTTTCGATACGCGGTGATCTCGGAGATTAAAAGCTGTTTCTGAGATTAAAAACTGTCGCAGAGAGGGAGCCGCCCCTGGCTCCCTCTCTCTAGACGGCCTTCCTTTCTTCCGTTTCCTTTCACGTAACCTGCTTCGGCGCCCTCAATGCCATTGCCCATACAGCCCGATGAATCGCTCGCATCCTACGTGCGGCGTAACCTGCACTTCAGCTGGCACATCGACCTTCCGTGGACCCTGCATCAGCTCGGCACCCATCACGTGCTGAAGACAATCGAGGTAAAGAGGCTCGCGGAGGCGATGGGGTGGCCAGGACGCAATGGCTTTAATCGGCTTAGGCCGAAAAATATGAGTGTTACTTGCGAAACACTTCACTAGGAGTTCATTAATTCTCCAGGCAGGATCATGCGCCGCTTGCGCAATGTCGACTTAAGACATGATCGACGTCTTTTTTGGACAAGATCCTGTCCTCGCCGAACGGTCGATCAAGCCACCTACCTTCAATAATTCACATAACGGCTCGCCTCGCGCCACAGGCCAGCTGTTGCAGTTTCTCGAGTAAGCAGCCTCGTCTACAACTCCAATGCTGCGGCGCCCTTGCACCGGCAATCCGGTAGCACTCCTAAAAAAATAGAACTCACTACGTTTCTAACGCCGCACCGCGCCGCGCGGAACGCGTTCGCGCGCTTATTGAAGACTTGACTGCCATGATCGCTACTTCTGCTTCCAGCACCGGTGTATCCACCGGTCATCGCAACGCTTTGCTCGCCGCACACGTCGCTGCGGTGTTGTTTGGGCTTACGGGTATCCTCGGGGCATTGATTCTCGCCGATGCCAGCGTAATCACTTTCGGCCGAGCGACATTTGCCTTCATTGCCCTTGGGTTTGTTGCTGGCCTCAAGGGCACTCGCCTGTTGGACGCCTTGAGCTGGCGCAACCTACCGGTCATTGGCCTCACTGGCACCTTATTGGCCGCCCACTGGGTTACGTTCTTCATTGCTGTGAAGGTGGGGGGCGTAGCAGTCGCTACTCTCGGCTTCGCTAGCTTCCCCGCGTTCATCGCTCTCATAGACTTGCTGCTATTTCGTGAGCGTATCGGTAAAACCGAAGGCCTGCTGCTGCTAATGGTGACAGCCGGGCTAGTATTGGTGGTTCCTTCGTTCGACCTGCTCGACAAGGGCACAGTCGGATTGGTCTGGGGATTGGCTTCGGGCTTGTCATTCGCTCTGCTGGCGGTGGCTAACCGTCGCCACACTGCGGGGATGAACGCCCTGCAGATCGCGTTCTGGCAGAACGTGGTGGTGGCAGCGCTGATGGTGCCATTTGCGTTCAGCCACCTCGCCAACGCCAGCCTGCGGGCTGATGACTGGGTAAACCTGGCGCTGCTGGGCGTTTTCTGCACCGGGCTTTCACAATTTCTTTTCGTCAAGAGTCTGGATGGCCTGCAGGCGCGCACGGCTGGGATGATCATTGCGCTGGAGCCGGTGTATGCCATCGCCTGTGCTTGGTGGCTATTTGGCGAACAGCCTTCGTTGCGCATGGGCGCTGGAGCGGCGCTGGTGGTGATCGCCACGGTACTGAGCGCCAGATGCAAACCCTCACCTCATTGACGCTGTGTAGCCCAGGGATATGTCCGTCTCACTCCATTTGATGTCCCACCTAGTCAATTGAGCCCTGTTTTCGCTCTCTATGGTTAAGCGGTGAAGTGCCCCTGGCACCACACCATACCCATAATAAAAGCAAAAGCAGGGACCATAATGACTATGACGACCTCTGGGAAAGCCAGCGATCAGTTGGCGCAGGGATTCAAGCCTCGACATGTGACCATGTTGTCGATTGCCGGTGTGATCGGTGCGGGTTTATTCGTAGGTTCCGGACAAGCGATCGCTGCGGCAGGTCCGGCAGCAATCATTGCCTATGCGCTTGCTGGCGCTCTGGTAGTGCTGGTAATGCGGATGCTCGGCGAGATGGCAGTGGCGAGTCCTGACACCGGTTCCTTCTCCACTTATGCAGATCGTGCAATCGGCCGCTGGGCCGGATTCACCATTGGCTGGCTGTATTGGTGGTTCTGGGTGCTGGTGATTCCGATCGAGGCGATTGCTGCCGGCGTTGTGCTGAACAACTGGTTTCCCGGTGTTCAACCCTGGTGTTTCGCGTTGTCGATGACAGTGCTACTCACCGCTACAAACCTGTTCAGCGTAGCCAAGTACGGTGAGTTCGAATTCTGGTTCGCCATGCTCAAGGTGATCGCGATTGTCGCCTTCATCGCACTAGGCGGATTCGCTCTGGCAGGGGCACTGCCGGCACGCGAAGTCAGCGGTCTGGCAAGCCTGATGAGCGCCCATGGCGGCTTCATGCCGAATGGCTGGACGGCCATCATTGGTGCGTTGCTCACCACCATGTTCAGCTACCTCGGCACTGAAGCGGTCACTATCGCTGCTTCCGAGTCTGCTGACCCCGCCCGAAATATCGCCAAGGCGACACGCTCGGTGATCTGGCGGATAAGTGTGTTTTACCTGCTTTCTATCTTCGTCATCATATCGGTGGTGCCATGGAATGATCCGCTGCTGCCACTTCATGGTTCTTATCAACGGGCATTGGAGATCATGAACATTCCCTATGCCAAGCTGATGGTAGACATTGTGGTGTTAGTGGCGGTGGCCAGCTGCCTGAACTCGTCTATCTACATCGCTTCGCGCATGTTGTTCTCTCTTGCTAAGCGCGGAGATGCACCGACAGCCATAGGTCGTACTTCGGGAGCCGGTGTACCTCGCGCTGCAGTCATAGGCAGCACACTGATTGGCATGGTGACCACCATCATCAACTACTTCGCACCGTCCGAGGTGTTTGCGTTTCTGTTGGCCAGCTCGGGGTCGATTGCTTTGCTGGTATATCTCGCCATCGCTTTCTCACAGCTACGCATGCGAGCCGTGCTAGAGAAGCAGAACCAAGCTATTGCCTTCAAGATGTGGCTCTACCCATGGCTTACCTATGGGGTGATTAGCTTCATCATCTTCGCATTGGGCGTGATGTTCGTGATGCCCCAACACCGATTGGAGGTATCGCTAACCATCAGCTTGGCGTTGGTGATCCTGGTAATAGGTGTGATCAACAGCCGGCGCCATGGGCAGGTGATGCCGCTCTCGACGACTGAGACTGCGTGAAATTGGAAGCCCGTTCCGCCGAACATCTGCGAGCGGGCTCTAGGTCAACTGGGTTCGCGCTGCATGCTTTTAACGCAGGCAAAGCGTTTTTCCTTCGAGGGACTGTATCCGAAGAACGAGGCATAACACTTGCTGAAGTGGCTTGCAGAGACGAACCCGCAGGCCACAGCCACGCCCAATAGAGGCAAGTCGGAATGCTGCAGCAGCCGTCGGCTTTCAGTGATGCGCAGCTCCAGGTAGTAGCGCACAGGAGTTGTCCCCAGTTGATGCTGGAACAAACGTCCGATCTGTCGCTTTGAACGACCAACGTATTCGGCTATCTGATCCTGGCTCAGGGGCTCTTCAAGGTTTGCGGCCATCAGGCTGATCGCTTCACGTAGCGGCTCGCTGAGGTTGGTGTGGGGGGCCGGGATGGTACGTCGGTAACGGGACGCCTCGAACGCGAGGATGGCGGTGATGCCATCAGTCAGTGCTGTGCCTCTTCTTTGCCCTAACCATTCAAGCACCATGTTGAATGCACCTGCAGGACTCGCCGCGCTCAAGCGGTCGCGGTCGACCACGAAGCTGTCTGTGCTTACGTGACTGTGGCGGGCGATTTCTGCCACGGCCCCCCGGTGCTCTGGATGAACAGCGCAGCGGTAGCCGTCAAGCAATCCGGATTGCCCCAAGAACCAGGCGCCGTTCCACAGCCCGGCCAAGGCAACTCCCTTTCTTGCCAAGCCTTGCAGGCACGTGCTCAAGTCTGCCGAAGCTACCAGCGCGGTACGCAGGCCTCCGCAAATCACCAGTAAATCCAGTGGTACTTTGAGGCTTTTCTCCAACGATGCGGCAGGAGAAATGTCGATTCCAAGGTCACTGATTACTGACTGGCCGTCCAAGCTGAAGAGAGTACTCACACAGGCCTCTGGTTGAATCAGATTGGCGGTAACCAAGGTATCCAATGCCTGAGTGAAGGCTAACAGGGAGAAGTGCTGGAGCAAAAGAAAGCCCACGCGCATTTGTTGATTGGTGGGCTGTTCGACCGAGCGGGTAAAACGGGAGTTGTGCCCGTTCAGGGCATTGCTGAAGATACGAGTCGGGCGCAACGGGTGTTTCTCTTTGTTCAGGCAAGTAGTAGTGGCGGGCCTGAACGGCCCGCTGTGTCTTTAGGGTTTATTGAAGTTGCGGCCCTGCTCGACGGCTGAGCAGGCCACGTGAGAGCCGGTCGAGTAGTAACGCCACGGCGACGATAGCCAAGCCCGCACGTAGGCCAAGCCCCATTTCCATGCGAGTCAGGCCGCGGGTGACTTCGGCGCCTAGGCCGCCTGCTCCGACCAATCCGGCCAGTACAACCATGGCCAGCGACATCAGAATGCACTGGTTGAGGCCTACCAGCAGGGTAGGCATGGCACTTGGAAGTTCGATCTTGAACAAGATGGTGCTGGGCTTCGCGCCGGTGGCTTGGCCTAGTTCCAGCAGGTCTTTGGGTACCTGGCGAAAGCCCAGGGTAGTCAGACGCAGCATCGGCGGAATGCCATAAATAATCGTGGCCATGATTGCCGGCACTTTGCCCAGGCTGAAGATGATCACTGCGGGGATCAGGTACACCCATGGCGGGACGGTCTGCATCACATTCAGCAGCGGACTTACGGCGTTGTCGAAACGTTTTACCCGAGCTGCAAGGATGCCCAGCGGGAAGGCCACGGCCACCGCAATCAGTACAGCCACGGACACCAAGGCGATGGTCTGCATGGAAGCGGTCCAGAAACCACTGAGCCAGCAAAAGCCCAGCAGCGCACCTGCAAGCCCAGCGGTGCGTAGGTTGATGAACAGCCCTGTCAAGATGCATACGCCAGCAATCATTGCGTAAGCCGGTGGCAGCAACAGCAGCGCCTCGACCGCGCCTAGCATGGTCTCGACGAAGCGGCTAATGACCGTGAACAGTCCGTGCATGTTGGTGTTCAGCCAGTCGAACAGGGGCGCCAGGTAGGCGCCGGGGGAGATATTCATTTCAGTGAGCGCCATGACGCGCCTCCTCGGCAGTGCGGATGCCGCTCTGGGCCAGCCGATCAAGGATCAGGGTGAGGATCACGATGGCGATGGCAGCGTTAATCGAGCGGGCGATGTCCAGCGTCCGGATGGCGCTATAAATTACTTCTCCAAGCCCCCCAGAGCCGACGATCCCTGCGATGACCACCATGCCAAAGGCCATCATCAGGCTCTGGTTGATACCTGTCATGATGCTTGGCATGGCGAACGGCAAGCGGATCTTGACGAATTGTTGCCAGCCGGTAGTACCGCTTGCGTTCCCGAGCTCCAGAAACGCCTTTGGCGTCATGCGGATGCCCAGCGCGGTGAGACGTAGCACTGGCGGAACAGCCACGATGACCGTTGCCACGAGTGCTGTGCCAGTGCCGTAGCCCAGCAGGGCGATGGCAGGCAGCAGATAGATGTAGGGCGGCAATGTCTGGATCAGGTCCATGGCCGGGTCGCAGACGCGATTCACTGCAGGTGAGAGGCCGGCCGCTACCCCGCAGGGAATACCGATTATCAACGCCAGGCTGGTCGCGGTAAGTACCAATGCCAGGGTGCTCATGGTTTGCGACCACAAGCCCATCAGCGCGCACATTAGCAGTGCCAGTAAGGTGCCAAGCGAAAAGCGCCACCCGGCCAGGCGCCATGCCAGCAGGGCGAACACCAATGCCACGGCATAGAAAGGGGGTACCTCCAATACCGTGTAAACAGCCTGGTACAGCGCTTTGAGCAGGTCGTTGAACAGGTCGAACAGGCCGGCAGCATTGTCGGATAGCCACATCAAGGCATTGTCGATGCGCTCATCGAAGGCAGAGGCAAAGTCTTCGGGGTTCATGCGAGACCCCCCACGGACGTACGCGCCTGCGTAGGGGCTTCGTCATCCCTTACACCTTGAACGGCGCGCAGCAAGTCACGCTGGCTTATCACTCCCAGCAATGCTCCATTCTCGCGCACGCCCACGGCGTCGTGGCCTGAGCGAATCAACAGGTTGATAAGAGAATCCAAATCACTCTCGGGGGCCGCGCATTGCAAAAGCTCGGGGTTTTCGTGCGGGTGGTGGGCACTGTATTCGGCAAGCGGCTGCATGATGGAGTGGGCTTTGACCAAGTGCAGACGCGAGATCCCTGCGACGAACTCTGCTACATAGTCGTCGGCCGGGTTGAGCACGATATCTTCGGCGGTGCCTTCCTGGATGATCACCCCATCTTTCATGATGGCGATACGGTCGCCGATGCGAATGGCCTCTTCCAGGTCGTGGGTGATGAACACAGCGGATTTGCCCAGGGACTTGGTGAGTTCCCTGAACTCGTCCTGCAGCTGTCGACGGATTAGCGGGTCCAGGGCACTGAACGGCTCGTCCATCAGGATCACCTCAGGATCGGAAGCGATTGCCCGGGCAAGGCCGACACGCTGTTGCATGCCGCCGGACAATTCGGCGGGGTAGCGGTTGGCCCAATCGCTCAGCCCAACCTTGGCCAGGGCGCGCCCGGCCACCTCATGGCGTTTGCCCTTGGACAGGCCTTGCACTTCCAGCCCGAAGGCTGCGTTTTCCAATACAGTGCGATGTGGCAGCAAGGCGACACTCTGGAACACCATGCCGATATGCTTGGCACGTACTTCCCGCAGTGCGGCAGCGTCCAGGTGGGCGATGTCGCGACCCTTGACCAGTATTTCGCCGCTGGAAGGAGCGATCAGGCGATTGAGAAGCCGGATCAGCGTGGATTTGCCACTGCCAGAGAGACCCATGATGCAGAAGATCTCGCCGCGGCGTACCTGCAGATTGACGTCGGAGACGCCTACAACGCAGCCATAATCCTGGAGAATCTGGGTCTTGGTCAGGCCGCGTTCGCGGTAGGCCTGCATGGCGGCCGGCGCGCGGTCGCCGAAGATCTTCCAGACACCGCGGCAATCGACCAGTGTTTCAACAACATTCTTGGTATTCATGTGTGCACCCGAACCAGAGTTTTTCTGGTGTGTTCTTGTTTCAAGTTCGGCAGTGGCAAGGTGAAACGCTGCTGTCAGTATTTTTTGATGTTTTCCCAACGCTTGAGCAGATCGGCATGACTGTCGGTCCATTCCTTCACGGCTTGGTCCATTGTCTTGCCATCGTTCACTGCGCTGTTGATCGCACTGATGTCCGTCAGGGGTACATAAACGCTGGCGATTACCTCGCGGGCCTGGGGGTTTTCCGCTGAGAAGCCTTTCTGACCGATCCAGTAGTAGCCTTGCGCTGGAGCGAACACGCCTTTCGGATCCTTGAGGAACTTGGTGTCGTATTTGAGGGCCATCCAGGTCGGCTCCCAGAGCGTCACGGCTACCCATTCCTTGCGGTCGACCGCGGATTTCAGCGCTGCCGTCATGGCTGCGGTGCTGCCTTCGAGCAGGTTGAGTTTCAGGTCATAAGCCTTGACCGCTTTGGCGGCATCACTCATCAAGCCCGACCCGGGTTCAATCCCGACGATCTTGTTGCCGAACTTGTCAGCGTTTTCGTTGAGCTGCTCAATCGAGTCGATTGGCACGTACTTGGGCACCGCGATCGCCTGGTACAGCCCGTGAGAAACCGGCGAGATCTTTTCCAGGCGGCTCTTGTTACGGTTCCAGAAATCCTGGGCCACGTAGTCGATCTGCGAGGCGAGGATCTGCACGTCACCCTTGCTCAAGGCCGCGTAAGCGATGCCCCACTCCGAAAACGAAGTCACCTTGACGGTGTAGCCGGCGTCCTCCAGTACTTTCTTGGTGATCCCGGTGATGGGCGTGAGGTCTTCCCAGGACAGGGTGCCCATGTTGATGACCTTTTCTTCGGCATGGGCCTGACACAGCCCTAAACCGATCATTGCGATTGCGCACAGTGCCTTGCGGATACGATTCATGTTGAACTCCTGCATTGTGGTGGCAGGGCGTTGAGCCCTGTTTTTGTTGAAATTCACCTGCGTGCATCCGTGGTCGGCCAACGTCCGTCCATGGCGGGTATTGCAAAACTGTCTTACGAGCGCGTGTCAGCCGCTGTTGATATCGCGGGCAACGTCTTCAACCAGGCTTTGCGGGGCGATAAACAGCTGCATGTTGCAGCGCGAAAGCTCCCAGTGTTCGAACACCAAATCGACTACCGCGCCTTCGTCATGCCGGCTGAAAGCTTCAATGAAGCTGTCGTGATGCTCGATGGCCAAGTACAGGTGGCGCTCCATGTCGCTGTTTCGTGGACGGAAGAAGGTGTGGCCGATACGTGCGTGGTCGATTAACAGGCGGCCAAGACTGGGTTCGAGATAAGGGTTGCCAGACATTTCGCCCATGATCTCGTGGAAGCGGTTGTTCTCAACGACCATCGCCCGAGGGTCGCGAACTTGGCTCGCCGTGCGAAAACGTTCCTGGGTGGCATGCAGGTCGCGCAGTTGAGCGGGCTTGTAGTTTTGAACGGCAAGTCGTCCGACGGCGGCATACACCATGGGCGCCACCAGGAAAAAGTTACGCAGGGTGTTGTGGTTCATCGGTGCCACTCGGGCACCACGATGTTCCTGTATGTCCAGATAGCCTTCACCTGCCAGGCGGCGAAACACCTCTCGGACAGGGGTACGCGATAGCCCGTATCGTTCGCTTAGCCCCAGCTCGTCCAGCAATGGTCGGGGCTGAGCTCCATGGTCAGAATCTGGCTTTTCAGATCCTCGTACAGCTCATTTTTGCCGCCTCTCATGGAACTCCCCACCGTTCACCAAAACTCGGAGTGATCACTGTTTGATGCAGACTGGCACGGGATCTGACCCTCGTCAACGCGATTGTATTCTTTGTGTATACCTAAATAATTTCTAAAGAATACCCGCGAGCCTAGATGTCATCAGGCTTTGCGGCGGGTGTGCTGGACACCGCTATGGTCGTGGGTTGGCATGATATTGTCGCGGACAGAAATGTGCGCTTCGAGTCATCGTGATCACGCTTTACCGATGGTCGAAAAACCAGTAGACACATTGTCTAACGACCCCTATATTCATTATACAAATTGTAGACACAACAATATGAAAACCAAGAAAGCCGCCATGAAAGCAATCGCTGAGGCTCATCCACTGATCGGTGAAGTGCCGCTGGACCGCAAGGGCGTCCTTGCTGATGCCCTGCGTCGACGCATCCTGAGCATGGAGCTGGCACCTGGCGCGGTAGTCGATGAGCTGGCCTTGAGTGAAGAGTTCGGCCTGTCTCGCCCGCCGGTTCGCGAGTTGCTCAGACAAATCGCTGCAGAGGGCTACATCGAATTGGAAGCTAATCGCGCGCCTCGCGTGGCTGCGATGAACCACGATTCCCTACATAGCTTTTTCTTGGCAGCGCCGTTGATCTACATAGCGACGACCCAGTTGGCGGCGACACATGCAACTGTGCGTGAAATCGAGGGGCTCAAGGCCATTCAGGCGATGTTCCGCCAGGCCATTGAAGAGCGCGATGTGGAAAACCGTGTGCTCTACAACGATGCCTTCCATCTGGAGATCGGCCGGATGGCGCATAACGACTACTTGTTGCCCAGCCTGCGGCGCCTTCTGATCGACCACACAAGGCTGGGCAAGATCTTCTATCGACACCCGACCACTGATGACATGCAGCGCGACCTAGAGCTCGCCTGCCAGCAGCACGATCAAATGATCGAAGCCATCGAGCGTCGAGACCCTGAAACTGCCGGACAGCTTGTGCGCGAGCACTTCGAGTTGTCCCGTCGCCGCATGGCCGAGTACGCGGCGCCCCAAGGGATGGAAGTGGCACTGGCCTTATGAAGTAATGCTCACCGCGCGCCAATACCGGGCAGGATGCCGGGTATGGCGAGGCGTGATGAGGAACAGACGCTAACAACAATATCTGGTTCCTGAAATGACAAAGATCACCTCATTGCCCGCTGACGACACCACGTGTGGTTGGTACCACTTGAGCAAAGGACGGCAGATCAAAGCTCCGCACCGTGGGCACACCGCCGCACGGTGGGTTGTTGTCGGCGCTGGATTTACCGGGTTAGCTGCTGCACGTCAGCTGGCGTTGAATTTTCCGGATGACCAGGTCGTGCTGCTTGAGGCCCAGGAAGTGGGGTTCGGTTCGTCGGGACGCAATGCTGGATTTGCCATCGACCTGCCTCACGACATCGGCGCCGATGACTACATCGGTGACATCGCCATCGCCAGGACCACGCTAAAGCTCAATCTCAGCGGACAGTCATTCCTCAAGGAACTGGTGGACCGCTATCAGATCGATTGCCAGATGAAGCATTGCGGCAAGTATCAAGCTGCCGTAGAGCCACGCGGCATTGCCGTCTTGGATGCCTACCGGCGCGGCTTGGACAAACTCGATCAGCCTTACGAGATGATTGACGCCGATCAGCTTCCAGAGCATATCGGCACCCATTTCTACCGCAAGGCGCTGTTCACTCCGGGTACTTCTCTTATTCAGCCCTCGGCGTTGGTAAAAGGGCTGGCAGATAATCTGCCGCCGAATGTCACGCTGTATGAGCAGACGCCGATCACTGAAATTGAATACGGCACAAAGACCTTGCTCAAGCATGCCAATGGCTCGATCACGGCTGACCAGCTGGTCCTCACCACCAATGCTTTCGGTATGAGTTTCGGCTTCCTCAAAGGCCGCATGCTGCCGGTATTCACTTATGCCAGCCTGACCCGGCCGATGAACGAAGAGGAGCAGGCGAGGCTAGGCGGCAAGCCATACTGGGGCGTCATTCCCGCTGATCCATTCGGCACCACTGTGCGTCGCACGCCAGACAACCGTTTGTTGATCCGTAACAGTTTCAGTTTCAACCCCGACGGCCGTGCCAATCGCAAATACCTCGAACGCTTCGTGGTTCGTCATCGTGACGCCTTCGAACGTCGATTCCCGATGCTGCCAAACATGCCCTTCGAATACACCTGGGGCGGTGCACTTGCAATGTCGCGAAACCACATGGGGTATTTTGGAGAGTTGGCGCCTAACGTTTATGGTGCCCTTTGCTGCAACGGCTTGGGTGTTACTCGCGGCACCGCTACCGGCAAACTTTTGGCTGACTGGCTGGCCGGTGAAAAAAATGAACTGATCGATTTTGTTCGCCAGGCACCGGGACCGTGCGCGAATCCACCGGCGCCCTTGGTGTCGCTGGGTTTGAACCTGAATCTGAAATGGGGACAGTACCGCGCCGGAAAAGAAAGCTAAGTTAATTTAAGACGCTGTAACTTATTGATATTTGCCGGGCAAACATTTATCTGGCCTGCGGTTTCTATTGCGTGCTGTTTAGGGTCGAAGCGCACTTCGACAAGACGGAGCTGAATACGTTTTCAGCTTCGCGGGCCCGTTCGTCCTTAAACAGACTGCACGTTGGTCGTAGCAGGAGAAAACAATGACAAATTCCAATGTATCAATCGAAGACGTACCTATTAATCGTTTTCATCAGTTTCTGACGGTACGCTCTGGCGGCGGATCGTTCGTTGACGGCTATGTGCTTAGCATCGTTGGCGTGGCCATGGCGCAGATGTCCGTAGGGCTTGGCCTTTCCAGCTTCTGGCAGGGCATGATCGCGGCCTCGGCGCTGATCGGCATTTTTTTCGGTGGCTTCTTCGGCGGATGGTTGACCGATCGCTTTGGTCGCAAACGCGTTTTCTTCGTCGGCCCGACCCTGTTCGTTCTGTCCTCGGTCGCACAGTTCTGGGTTGAGTCGGCGCTTGCGCTGTTCTTGTTGCGCTTTGCCATTGGCATCGCGGTCGGCATTGAGTATCCGGTCGCCACTTCGCTGTTAGTCGAGTTCCTGCCCAAGAAGAATCGGGGCCCTCGTCTGGCCACCCTCACTGTACTGTGGTTCGCAGGCGCAGCTGTGGCCTACATGGTTGGGGAAGCGATTCTTCACCACGGTGGCGATGATGCCTGGCGTATGGTCCTGGCCAGTGCAGCAGTAGTCGGTGGCGTTTTGTTCATGTTGCGCCTTGGTACGCCTGAGTCGCCACGCTGGCTGATCAGTAAGGGCCGCAGCGCCGAGGCTGAGCAGATTATCAAGCGTGTATATGGCAAAGATTTCTCTCTGCGCAACCTGCCAGAAGAGCCCAAAACCCGAAAACTGTCGTTCCTCAGCCTGCTGCACTCCGGCTATGGCAAGCGCATGTTGTTCGTCACCATGTTCTGGACGTGCTCGGTCATTCCGGTGTTCGCCGTCTATGCCTTCGCCCCGAAGGTTCTCGGCGCGCTCAACCTCAAAGGTGAATGGGCGTCGATCGGCTCGGTCGCCATCACTTGTCTGTTCGTGGTCGGCTGCATCATCGCCACACGCCTGATCAACGGCCTTGGCCGACGTACCACACTGCTGCACAGCTTCCTGTGGTCGGGGCTGGCGTTGCTGGGCCTGGGCGTATTCAGTAGCGGTTCGGAAATGCTGATTTTGGCCTTGTTCGGCGCCTACGCCCTGTTTATCGGCGGTGCCCAAGTGCTGCAGCTTGTTTACCCCAACGAACTGTTCCCTACCGAAATCCGCGCTGGCGCGGTGGGTGTGGGCACCTCTATGTCGCGGGTCGGCGCTGCGGTCGGTACCTGGTTGGTCCCTATTGTCCTCGATACCTACGGAATCGGCGCAACCATGTATGCCGCTGCGGCAGTGACCTTCGTCGGCCTGGCGTTCTCCTTCGCGCTGGCACCCGAAACCCGATCGATGAATCTGCAACAGGCCGCCTCGCTCGCCTGACCTGAAACACAGCCGCCGCGGCGCGTTGCGCTGCGGCTTTCACTACCAAATGTATCCTTGGAGAATCTACCGTGAAATTTGAAGGCATCTACACCCCGGCAATCACTCCACTGGCAGCGGACGGCTCGATCGACAAAGCGGCCTTCGCCGAAGTGCTCGAGTACTTGGTCGAATCGAAGATTCACGGCGTGATCATCGGCGGCTCGACCGGTGAATACTATGCCCACACCACTCAAGAGCGCATCGAACTGGCTGCCCAGGCCAAGGACGTGCTCAATGGTCGCTTGCCGCTGATCGTTGGTACCGGTGGCATTCGTACCGAAGACGCCGTGGCTTTCGCCCAGCACGCCAAGGAAATCAAGGCCGATGCCCTGCTGGTCGGTACCCCGCCGTACGCGTTGCCGACCCAGCAGGAAATCGCGCTGCACGTCAAAGCAGTCGACGCTGCCGCCGGCCTGCCGATCATGCTTTACAACTACCCAGGTCGCATGAGCGTGAGCATGGGTGAAGAATTTTTCGACGCCGTAGCCGATGTGAAGAACATCGTCGCCATCAAGGAAAGCTCTGGTGACATGGCCCAATTGCATCGCCTGGCGATCAAGCGTCCGAACATCCAGCTCTCGTGCGGCTGGGACGATCAGGCCCTGGAATTCTTCGCCTGGGGCGCCAAGAGCTGGGTTTGCGCCGGCTCGAACTTCATCCCACGCGAGCACGTGGCGCTGTACGAAGCCTGCGTGATCGAGAAGGACTTCGACAAAGGCCGCAAGATCATGGCCGCCATGATGCCGCTGATGGACTTCCTCGAAGGTGGCAAGTTTGTGCAGGCGATCAAGAACGGCGTTGCCCTGAACGGTCTGAAGACCGGTGGCGTACGCAAGCCGCTGTACGACCTGGATGAGGCCGAGAAGCAGGAACTCAAGCGTGTGGTCACCGAACTGAAAGCCACCATCGCCCAGATCAAATAAGGAGCCTGGAACATGGCTGAATTGCTGAGCAAGGCACAATACGCGGCCATCGCTGCCAACCTGCAACTGCGTACTAAGGCGTTCATCGACGGTGAGTTCCGCGATGCCATCTCCGGCCGCACGTTTGTAACCACCAATCCGGCCACCGGCATGCAGCTGGCCGAGGTTGCGGCCTGCGACGTGGACGATGTCAACCTAGCAGTGGCCGCGGCCAAGCGCGTTTTCGAAGCAGGTACTTGGTCGAAGATGCAGCCGAACGACCGCAAGCACGTGCTGCAGAAGTTCGCCCAACTGCTGGAAGACAACGCCCACGAGCTGGCGGTCTTGGAAGCGCTGGACAGTGGCAAACCGGTCAGCGAGTGCCAGACCGTCGACGTGCCGGAAACGATTCACACCATCCGCTGGCATGCCGAGCTGATCGACAAGATCTACGATGCCACTGCCCCGACCGGCAACGCTGCTGTGACCATGGTCGTGCGCGAAGCCATCGGCGTGGTCGGCCTGGTGCTACCTTGGAACTTCCCGCTGCTGATGCTGGCCTGGAAGATCGCCCCGTCGCTGGCCGCCGGTTGCTCGATCGTGGTCAAGCCAGCGAAGGAAACCACTCTCAGCGCGCTGCGCGTGGCCGAGCTTGCCCACGAGGCTGGCATTCCTGCAGGCGTTTTCAATCTGGTGCCTGGCGGTGGGCGTGAAGTGGGCGAGGCAATCGGCCGCCACATGGACATCCCGATGGTCAGCTTCACCGGCTCGACCGACACCGGCCGCCTGTTCCTGAAATACGCCGCCGAGTCCAACCTCAAGCGCATCGTCCTTGAGCTGGGTGGTAAAAATCCGGCCGTAGTCATGAATGACTGCGAAGACCTCGACGAGGTGGCCCAGTACGTAACCGCTGGTGCGTTCTGGAACATGGGTGAGAACTGCTCCGCTTCCTCGCGCTTGATCGTGCACAAGGACGTAAAAGACCAGCTGCTGGGTCTGATCGTCAAGCACCTGAAGGACTGGAAGTTGGGCGACCCGCTCGATCCGGACAACCGCTTGGGCGCCATGGTCAGCAAGTCGCACTTCGAGAAGGTGAAATCGTACCTGGAATACGCGGCCGAGCAGAAACTCAGCATCGTTCAGGGCGGCGAAACCGAGGAAGGCGTGTTCGTGCAACCGACCATCGTCGACAACGTTGGCCGCGACAACAAGCTGTTTGTCGAGGAAATCTTTGGCCCGGTGCTGAGCGTGACCAGCTTCGAGACCATCGATGAGGCGATCGAATTGGCCAACGACACCGTTTACGGCCTGGCGGCTTCGGCTTATACCGGCAGCCTGCGCAACGCATTGCGGCTGTCGCGAGAAATCCGCGCCGGTGTCGTCACGGTCAACTGTTTCGGCGAAGGGGATGTAACTACGCCGTTCGGTGGTTACAAGGAGTCTGGCTTCGGTGGGCGGGACAAGTCCATCTGGGCCCATGATCAATACACCGAGCTGAAAACCATTTGGATCAACGCTTCGTGACTGGCGGGACGTGGGTGGTGCAATCGCCTGCGTCCTGATCCCGCGCTGTTCTGACGGAGTTCTGTGCGGACCCGGCCACTGCCTCTCCGGGTAGTGGCTTTTTTGCATCGGTGGCGAGCGACTGGGTGATCGGCATTGCATGCATCCAAAAATTCGGCCCCGTCAGGTCACGCTGAGCTTCAAGTAATTCCTACGAATTTGTGAAGAGGGCATGTCAGGTGGCTCACGTCGTTTCGCTGTTCCGCTATCCAGTAAAGGGCTTCGAGGGTGAAAAGCTGGACAGTGTCTCGCTGGAATACGGGAAAGGTTTTCCAGGCGACCGTGCGGTAGCCATTACACGAAGTGGAACGGCGGCTGGCGCCCCCCCGTATCAGCAGCTCACGACCAATCCGGCTCTTGTTCATTTTCTACCTGGCAAAAACCTGGGCGCAGCGACGCTCCATGAAAGGCAGCCAGTGCCTCGTGGAGATTTGTTGAGCGATCCAGAACTACTGGCGGAATTTTTTGGTGTGCAAGCACGCATTGTTCATCGAAACGATTGTCTCGGCCATTGGGATTTTGACGATTCGGCACTGTCCATCATCAATGTGAGGACAGTACAGGCGTTATCGACGCTGATGGGTGTACCGATCGATCCCATGCGTTTTCGAGGCAACATCTATATCGATGCAGAACCATTTTCGGAATTCGGATGGCTTGGCAAAGGTGTAGATTTTGGTCAGTCCCGTCTCTCGATTATCCGGCCAATCAAGCGCTGCCGAGCGACGTCGGTAAACCCGCAGACGGGCGAACTGGACATGAACATTCCCGCCCAACTGAACCGACATTTCGGTCACATGTATTGCGGTGTCTATGCACAGGTCGAGCAAGCAGGAGCGCTACTACCTGGCGATAGAATTTCAGGCACGCAGGCGCATTACGCCGAAAGGCTGGCAATAGCAGCCAAGGTTCCGAAAGCACCAGCGTTGGTCTCCTGGCCGCGTCCTGCAGAAGTCGTTGAGATTTGTGAGGAAGCACCGGGCATTCGCTCAGTATGGCTCCGAGATCCCCTGGCCGTGCTTGGCTCGCTGGACAGCTTTGTGGCTGGGCAGCATGTTGCAGTTCATCACCTGGCAGCAGATGGCACGTGGCGCCGCTACACCGTGTCAGGCATCAAGGATGATCGGTTACGTATTACGGTAAAACAGGGGAGTGGTGCCGGCTCCCAAGCTATTCATGCCTTAGAAACAGGGCAGCCTCTACATCTGACAGGACCTTCCGGGCCAGATACGTTCAACTTGGACGCTCCAGCTAATCTCTTTCTTACAGCGGGGATAGGCATAACCCCGACGGTCACCAAGCTGAAAGCACTCGTGGAAGCTGGTTACCCGCATCCTGTACGTGTCGTGCATACCGTGAAATGCAGCGACGATTTAGCGCTGTGGAATGAGATTACCAAGCTGGTTGGACAGCTGAGCCAAGGTTCTATCGCTTTGCATGTAACCCAGGGGAAGAGTGGAATTGAAGGCGCGATCAAATACAGGCCGGACATATCCGCGTTGGTAACCGATGCTGTCAAGAGTGGAGCTGCCATCCATGTTTGCGGGCCTGAAGGCTTCCAGGATCAAATACAGAGCAGCGTGATTCAGGCGGACGCTGCCGATCGGTTGCACATGGACAGCTTCGCAACCCCCGATAGTCCAGTTGAGATGCGCAAAATTCCTGAGTGTGGGCCATTCCAGGTCACTTTCAGCAGGTCAGGTGTCTCTGCAACATGGCAACCCACCGATGGGACGCTCCTAAGCTTCGCAGAAGCCAAGGGGCTGGTATTACCTGCCCATTGCCGGGCTGGCTTATGCCAAACCTGTGAGTGTGCCGTGTTGGACGGAAAAGTTATTCCGCTGATTGACTCTTGTAGAGCTAAATCTGGGTATGCGCTCATGTGCGCATCCGTACCTGGGAGTGATATCAGCATTGATTGTTGAACCAGAGGTCAAGGATAGGCCTGCTGCGGAGTTAAAGCAGATTGGATTCTCCAGGGCTCTAGCTCGATGGCGTCAAACGAACAATCATCCTGAGAGGCGAAAATCAATTGCCATCAGGCTAACTGTTTTTGATGAGATAACTGATAAACAAACGAAACAACTCCGCATTCCCTGCAATGCCTAAGCGCTGCCAGATATTATGCCGGTGCACTTTCACTGTGCCTTCCGAAATCCGAAGCTCGCGAGAGATTGACTGGCTGCTATGTCCCTGCAGGATAAGTTTGGCCACAAGCCGCTGGGTTTCGGTCAACTGGCCCTGAAGGATATCGACAAAGGCGTCCTCCAACTGGCTATCCGATTCCTGCGGATCTGCCAAATCGTGTGCGTGAGCCAGGCTCAGGTGCTGGCTAAATATGGCATCAATCACCGGCGTCAGTGCCGTCAGCCACTGCACTTCTTCGGCCTCGAACGGGCCCTTTTCGAGGCCACGCATCAGCGAATACACCAGTGCAGTACGTGGTCGTATCGGGACGATGAAACCAATTTCCTCAATCAAGCTACCGTGGTGCGTCGAGACGCAGGGGTGGATGTCATGAGAAATGGAGAATCCGGAGGCGAAGAAGCTGTCTGGGGCCAACTCGCTCATGCGCCAAAGACCAGAGGGATGGTTGTTGGTACAGGCAACGTAGAACGGGTCGAGCAGATAGCCGCCGCGCAGGTACGCTTTTAGTGTACGTTCGGCTACCCGTTGATTGTAGCCGTCATGAATCAGCAGCGCGGGCTGGTTGAAGCGAAACAGGTAGGCGCAGCTCATGTCGAAATCGACCACGCCCTTGAGCGCGGCGTCGAGGGCCGGGCCCAGGGTGTCGCTGCCGATGCTGCGGATGACCGCGCCCAGGCGGTCGGCGTTGTCGCTGTTCATCGCGGTGGCCCGTGCGGGGTGGGAGAAGGCGCAAATGCCGCTCGGCTGTGCAAGCCCGAACGGCATTGAACGATGCCTGGCCCTGTCAGTGCAACGGTGCATTGGCGGGCAGCAGGCCGGCCTCTTCTTCCTGACGGCCCAGCTCCAGTGCCTTGGGCACCGCCAGCCAGTAGGCCAACAGCATGCCCAGCAGGCCACCGGCGAGTTTGCCAATAATCAGCGGCCCGATCAGCGTGGGCTGGAAGTTGGCCGAGTAGGCCAGGTGATCGCCAAAGGTAAAGGCGGCGCACACGGCAAAGGCAATTACCAGCACCTTGTCTTTCGGTGGCATGTCGGCTACCAGGCGGAACATCGCCAGAATGTTGGCCGAGGCCGCGAGGATTCCGGCCGCGCCTACCGGTGATAGGCCGAGTTTCGACGCCACTTTCTCGATCGGCTGCGACAGGAAACGTTTGATCAGGTAAACCATCGGGAACGCACCGCACAGCATGATACCCACGTATCCGGCAATTTCGAGCGCCCGGAACTGGTCTTGCTTGTCAGCGATGATCGGGGCGAAGCCCCAGCCACCGAAAAGCGAAGTGAACCCGCCGGTGAAGTACTCGACGATCGAAGCCACCAGCACCAGCGTCACGGCGGCGTACATCAATTGCCCTAGCTTGAGGAACAGGCTGACCATGAGGTTGGGGAAGTAGCGCAGTGCCGCTGCCAACGCCACGCAGAACAGGATCAGCGGTGACAGGTTGCGCAGCAGGGTCGGCAGGGTGAAGTGCAAGGCCTGGGTCGCGGCGCCTGCCGTAGCGATGTCTGGGCGCACGCCCAGGCCCATGGCCTGCATACCCATGGCGATGAACACGATGCTGATCGGAATGCTCAGCAACCCCGCCATGATGCCCAGCGCCATGTACTTGTGGTCGGCCTTGTTGAGCATGGCCAGGCCCACCGGGATGACGAAGATCACCGTCGAACCGCACTGGAAGCCGGTGATCAGGCCGAGGATCCAGCCTTCGGGGCTGTGGGACAGCGCCTGGGCCAACTGGTAGCCGCCCAGGTCCGAGGCGATGAAGATCGGCCCGGCAATACCGGCATCGGCGCCCATGGCCAGGAACAGCGGGCCGATGAACTGGCTGATGAAATTGGAGATGAACGGGATGGCGGCCATTATCCCGGCCACCGGGATGAAGATCGGACCGATGCTGTGCAGCCCGGCGGTGAATTCCTTGGCCAGCTCGGATTCCGCGTTGATGATCGATGCGATCGCGCCGATCACGGCGCACACCATGATCACGTAGATGACGTAAGTGCCTATGTTTTCCATCTGCTGCCTCTATCTTGTTGGAATTGGCTTGGGGGCAGAATTGAAAGGTGTTGCTGTTCTTGTTGTGGGAGGCCGGCAGCACGCTGCCGCCAGGCGTTACATGGCGGTGTAGGCGTTGTCGACGAACAGGTGCGAGCCACTGACGAAGCTCGACTCGTCACTGGCCAGAAACAGCGCCGCGTTTGCAACTTCGCTCGGGTCGCACAGGCGCCCCTGCATTGTCTTGATCGCCTCGTCGGACGCATCCACGCCATAACCGCGTAGTAGGTCGAGCTCGCGCCGACCATGGGCGGTTCCGATGAAGCCAGGGCAAATGGCATTGCTGCGGATGTTCTGGTCGCGGTATTCCACGGCTAGGGCGCGGGCGAACATGTGACAGGCGCCCTTGGTGGTGCAATACAGCACCTCCATGGGCGTGCCGACTACGGCGGAGATCGACGAGGTGCAGATCACGCTGCCACCGCCAGCGGCAAGCATGCCCGGCAATACGGCCTTGGTGACTAGAAACATGCTTTTGACATTGATGCTCATCAGCCGGTCCCAGTCGGCTTCGCTGGTTTCCAGGAACGGGCCGGCGGCAATGATCCCTGCGTGGTTCATCAGCACGTTGATGGAGCCGAAATGCGCCTGGCCCTTAGCCACAGCACGATGCACTTGGTCGGCCTGGGAAACGTCGGCGGCAACGAACAGCGCCTGGCCGCCTTCGGTATTAATACGTGCAGCCACGGATTCGCCTTGGCTGGTCGGCAAGTCGAGGATGATCACCTTGGCGCCTTCGGCAGCGAACAGTTCTGACGCTGCCAAGCCACAACCGCCCGCGCCGCCGGTGATCAGTGCCACTTTGCCTTTCAAACGATCCATGGATATTTTCCTCGGTTGTTATGGTTGTGTTCCCAAAACTAGAGCCGAGGTTGAGTGCGGTAAATATACCTCAGGGTATAGCCAGGTTTACTGAGCTTGGCTTACTCCTGAGACGGCGATGCGTTGTAGCCCACCGACGGTATCCGCAGGTCCTCAACGCTCCGACAAATCTTCCAACCACGCAGCATCCGAAATTATCTAGGCTGGGCACTACAATTGCTGATCGGCAGGGTCGAGAGAAGAGATTGAGCAAGCCGGCTGCGCAATGAGAGTCGCCACTGGCTAATGCCGGTCAGTTAAGCAATTGGGGCTGCATAGCAGCCCTTTTTGTTGATCTGTTACGCATGCTGTAACCATCAGCTCTTGGGCGTTCGGTGGCCCTTACGGTCATCGGGCAGCCCCCACATGACCACGCCTGCGCATAGGAAGCAGAACGGCGCCAGGACGAGCATCCCCATGTAGGTATTGCCCGTCATGTCATTGATATACCCCACCAACGTCGGTGCCACGATACCGCTCACCTGACCGATGCTATTGATGGCGGCAATGCTGACCGCAATCGCCAAGCCATCGAAGGCCTTCTGTGGGATGGTCCAGAAAATCGGAATGGCGATGAAAATGCCGGAGGTGGCCAGCACCAGGAAAGCGGTCAGCGCATAGGTCTGGCCATTGAAGCCACATGCCGCCAAGTAGCCGACACCCCCTACCAGCATGCAGCCCCAAAGATAGCGCTTGCGTTCCCCGCTGGCATCCGAGCGGCGTGTGACTATGACCATGCCAATAGCCGCGAACAGATAGGGTAGGGCTGTCAGCAGGCCCACTGCCAGTGGGCTGCTTGCTCCGGCTGCGCTGATCAGGTGCGGCATCCAGAAATTCAGCCCGTAGGCCGTCAGTTTGATCATGAAGTACACGCTCGCCAGCACCAGCACCTCCCGCGTGCACAAGACCTTGAGCAAAGGCGCCTGCCGTGGCGGCTCGATGCTTCTGTCGTTCTCCAGATTACGCAGCAGTACGGCTTTTTCATCTTCCTTCAACCAGGACGCGGAGCGGATGTCGGCGTCGAGCTTGAACAGCACCACAACCCCCAGCAGCGCGCACGGCAGCCCCGAGAGGACGAACAACCAGTGCCAGCCCGCGAGGCCGAGGAAGCCGTCGAGGTACTGAAGGATCAGCCCGGACAGCGGAGCGCCGAGCATGCCCGACAGTGGTATCGAGAGAAACCAGATGCCGTTGATGCTCGCCAGGTGTTTTTTGGGAAACCAGCAGGCCAGGTAAAACAGCAAGGCGGGCCCGAATCCGGCTTCCATCACGCCGATTAGAAAGCGCAGGAAGTACAAGGTGTATTCGTCGTAGGCGAACACCAGGCAGGCCGTGGCGATGCCCCACGACACCATGATTCGGCAGATCCAATTGGGTGCTCCGTACTTTTTCAAGCCGTAGCTGCTGGGCACCTCGAACAACACATAGCCGAAGAAGAACACACTGGCGGCGAAGCCATAGGCAGCATCGCTCAGGCCCAGTTCTGCCTGCATCTGGGTCTTGGCGAAGCTGATGTTGATGCGGTCGAAGTAGGAGAAAAGGAAGCAGATGATCGTCAGCGGCAGTATTCGCCAGGCAATGCGCCGGTAGAGCAGCAGTTCGCGCAGGTCCGTCTCAAGCTCGGTTGCTCGTGGTGCCAGGGTAGTCATGGCAGTTCTCCTGTTTGTAATTGTTGGAAGGAGCCTTGCAGCGGGTGTAGCGACTACAGGATGCGGGCCAGGCGGAAGCCGATGTTGCGGGCACGCCCGTCTTGCTTGAAGGCAGCACGGCTGGCTGAGCGGACGAAGGCGGGGACGTTACTCCAGGAGCCACCACGGATCACGCTGCGCTCGCACAAGGGGTCGGTCCACGCTCTTTCATCCCTGGGAGCGCCGGTGTAATCGGCGTGCCAGCAGTCGGCGGTGCGTTGCCAGACGTTGCCAAGCATGTCGTATAGGCCCCAGGGGTTGGCTGGGAATGAGCCGGTCGGTGCGGTATTTACCCACTGATCAGCACCTTCGGCTCGGCCCGGGCAGCGTATCTGCTGCGGGCAATCGTCCTGGCCGTAGTTGGCATAGCGACGGGCGATGTCGTTACCCCAACTGCGTGCGGTGGTGGTTCCGGCCCGGGCGGCATATTCCCATTGCGCTTCGCTTGGCAAGGCATAGCGCTGCCCGGTCTTGTCCTGCAACCAGGCGATGTAGCTGGCGATATCCGCCGTGCTGACGTTGATCACTGGTCGTTCGCCGCGCCCGAACCCCTCGTCGTTAGGGCGATAGCCGGCGCAACCGCCTTCGCTCAGGCATAGGTCCCATTGAGCGAAGGTGATGGGGCGCGTGCTGATGGCGAATGCGTGGTCGATGGCCACCACATGCTGTTGTTCGTTGCCGAAACGTCCTGCTTCGTCCGTAGGCGAACCCATGACGAAGCTGCCGGCGGGCACTGCGATGAGTTCCGGGCAGCCCACCTCACAGTCGCTGAAGCGCGGGCCGGCCTGGGCATGACCTTCGAGCTGTTGTTGCAGCGCTCGCGCCTGATACCTATCGATGGCAGTCTGCGGCTGCTGGGCGGCGAGGTAGGCGGAGAGGTTGTCGATCTGTGCATCGTCCAGGTGGCGGGTCGCGGTGTTCATCACCGGGTCGGTACGCTCGGCGCTTCTGAAGCGCCGAAGCTGGCGCGCCAGGTAGCTTGCTTTCTGCCCTGCAAGCGTCGGGTAGTCGCCCGCACCACCAACCCCGGCCATGCCGTGGCAGGCACTGCAGGCCGGGACTTTGGCGCTCTGGTCGCCCGCGGCGTACAGTTCGCCGCCAGCAGCCAGGTCAGCCGCCTGGCTGTTGGCGGCCGGAGGTGTAGCACAGGCCTTGGGCTGTGCCGCTACCCGGCCACCTTGGCTGACACAGGTACCGCTGGGCACCATGGTCCATTCGCTCGGGTCGCGATCGTGCTGCGACATACCCGAGCAGGAGTGGAAGCAGGCAGTGTCTGCGCAATCGTTGTGACCCTGCATGGCCACGCCATAACACACTTCCATCGCTTCGGGTGGCGTCTGCGTGGCCTGAGCGTGTGCCGCAGCCAGGCCGGAAAGTGCCACTGAAACCAGCATTTCGCGCACGTTCATGGGCGCGCCGCCATTGCCAGGCGGCCGTGGCCAAGCGATGTAGGTGGCGGCATGCCTTGCAGGCGCAGTAGGTGGCTGTACAAGGCCTGTGCGGGAGGGCACAACCGCTCGCTATCAAGGGTGGCGATGCGCAGGTCATATGCCGACCATTCGTCTTCCAGAGGGATGGCAACCAGGTCGAAATGTTCGCGGACTTCCTCATAAAGCCGTCCGGACATGATGCCGATGCCCAGGTTGGTTGCCACCATACGGCATAGCGACTTGACGTCCGGCACATGGCCGCGCATGTCCGGGGCGTCGTGGTGCAGGGTTTCGTAGCGTTTGTAGATCGAGGTGTAGGCATGCATGCCGATATGGGGATAGGGCAGGGTCTGTTCGAAGTCGATAGGCCCGGCGCTGGCAAGCGGATGGTCCGGTGCGGTGATCAGCACCAGGCGGTCACTGCGGTAGGGCTCGCCCGGCAGTCGTTCGGTGCCATCCAATGAGACGAAAATTGCCAGGTCGGCTGCGCCGGATGCCATGACGTCGACCAGTTGCTCGCTTTCGCAAGCCTGCAGATCGATGCGCACATGACCATGAGCCTGCATGTAATCGGTCAGGTCGGCGGCCAGCGACTGGCCGATGGCTGATGGGCTGGCGATGATCCGCACCCGGTCGTTGGCGGGCAACTGCCGGACCAGATCCTGGTGGATGTCCTGTACGCCTTGCAGCATCTGGCGTGCATGGCGCAGCAGGGTATGCCCGGCATTGGTCAGTTGCATGCCTTGGCCGTTGCGCAGGAACAGTGAAGCGCCCAAGGCCTTTTCCAGGCTCACCAGACGCTTGCTGGCGGCCGAAAGGGCGATACCTTCCCTACGCGAAGCGCGGGTCAGCGTGCCTTCTTCACTGATTGCGAGCAGCAGTTTCAAGGTAACGAGGTCAACATGGTACAGGAGGCTAATCGGGCACATGGCTAATCCTTGCTTGCGGCCGGCGGCCGGCTTTTCCATCAGATGGCCTGGCTCTGGTTATTGTTGGCTCAGGCCTCAGGCATCAGTGCTGGTCTCAGGCCAGACGTTGCAGCAACCAGGGAAAGCGCGCCAGATGGGCCGCTTCGAAGTCCCTGATCTGTCGTTCCTGCTGCAGTGTCAGACCGACATCGTCCAGGCCGTTGAGCAGGCAGTGCTTCTTGAAGGCATCGATCTCGAACTGGGCGCGCCAGCTGCCGTCGATGGTCTGCACGGTCTGGGCGGGCAGGTCCACCTGCAGTTGCATGGGCGAATGCTGGGCTTCGTGCCTGAACAGCCAGTCGACCTCGCTTTCGCTCAGCACGATCGGCAACAGGCCGTTCTTGAAGCAGTTCTGGAAGAAAATGTCGGCGAAGCTTGGGGCGATCAGCACCCGAAAACCGTACTGCTCCAGCGCCCAGGGCGCATGCTCGCGCGAGGAGCCGCAACCGAAGTTGGTGCGCGCCAGCAGGATCGAGCAGCCTGCATAGCGCGGCTGGTTGAGGACGAAGTCCGGGTTGAGGGGGCGGGTCGAGCAGTCCTGCCCAGGCTCGCCGTGATCCAGATAGCGCCATTCGTCGAACAGGTTCGCAGCGAAGCCGGAGCGACGGATCGATTTCAGAAACTGCTTGGGCATGATCGCGTCGGTATCCACATTAGCGCGGTCCATGGGCGCAACGATGCCTTGCAATGTGTTGATCGGGTTCATTGCTGGCTCCTGTGAAATTCACGAACATCGACGAAGCGGCCAGTGACGGCGGCGGCGGCGGCCATGGCCGGGCTGACCAGGTGGGTGCGCCCGCCTTGGCCCTGGCGGCCTTCGAAATTGCGGTTGGACGTGGATGCACAGCGTTCGCCAGGTGCCAGGCGGTCATCGTTCATGGCCATGCACATAGAGCAGCCGGGCTCACGCCATTCGAAGCCGGCAGCCTTGAAGATGACGTCCAGGCCCTCCGCTTCAGCCTGGCGTTTCACCAGGCCAGAGCCTGGCACCACCATGGCGCGCTTGATGGTGCTGGCCACCTGGCGGCCATTGACGATAGCCGCTGCCTCGCGCAGGTCCTCGATGCGTGAATTGGTGCATGAACCGATGAAGATCTTGTCCAGCGGAATCTCGGCGATCGGGGTGCCGGCAACAAGGCCCATGTAGGCCAGGGCCTGTTTGTAGCCCTCGCGCTTGACCGAGTCCTGTTCCTGCGCCGGGTCGGGCACGTTGCCGTCGACCGCACTGGTCATTTCAGGCGACGTCCCCCAAGTGACCTGTGGCTTGATGTCTCGTGCGTCGATGTAGACGCTGTGGTCGAAATGGGCACCCGGGTCCGAGTGCAGTGTCTGCCAGTAGGCCACGGCCTGATCCCATTGCGCACCGGTTGGGGCCAGGGGCTTGCCGCGCACGTAGTCCAGGGTGGTCTGGTCGAAGGCGATCATGCCCGCTCGCGCACCCGCTTCGATCGACATGTTGCACACGGTCATGCGCTGCTCCATCGACATGGCGGCGATGGTACTGCCGCAATACTCGATGGCGCAGCCAGTGGCACCCCCGGTGCCGATCAAGCCGATTACAGCAAGGATCACGTCCTTGGCGGTGACCCCGATGCCCAGCGGGCCGTCGATCTGAATGCGCATGACCTGCATCTTGCGCGCCAGCAGGGTCTGGGTAGTCAGCACATGCTCGACTTCGGAGGTGCCGATGCCATAGGCCAGGCAGGCGAAAGCGCCGTGGGTGGAGGTGTGCGAATCGCCGCATACCACTGTCATGCCCGGCAGCGTGGCGCCTTGCTCCGGGCCGACCACGTGCTCGATGCCCTGCCGTACATCGTCCATGCCCAGGTAGCTGATTGCGTTGCGGTGGGCATTGCTGGCAAGGGTCTGCACCTGCAGCCGCGAGAACGGGTCGCTGATGGGGCTGCCATCACGCGGGCTGGTCGGTACGTTGTGGTCGGCGATGGCCAGGTTCGAACTCGGGCGCCACGCCGAGCGGCCGCGCATGGCCAGCGCTTCGAAGGCTTGCGGGCTGGAGACTTCGTTGATCAGGTGGCGGTCGATGTACAGCAGGCCAGTGCCATCGGCACTGGTGCTGATCAGGTGGGTTTCCCACAGCTTGTCGTACAAGGTCCGCGGTGTGGCCGTTTGAGACATGGGAGTGCTCCTTGCAGGTGTCTCAAAATGTTACCAACGCTTCCGCAGGCCAGACGTGTCATATGCACATGGCTCCCATGCCGGTTGTTGAGGTCAATGATCCGCGAGGTAGCTGATCAGGCCGCGGGCGGTGGCGGTCAGGCGGGCGCTTTCGCGCGAGACCACGATCAGCTTGCGGGTTGCCCAGGCCTCGGTGATAGGCACGATCTTCAGGTCCAGTGCGCGGGTGTTGTATTCCGCCACCAACTGCGGCACCACGGCGACACCGAGCTCGGCGTGGACCATTCGGCACAGCACGTCGAGGCTACGCACCTGGATGGTCAGCGACAGGTTCAGACCTTGCTCGGCGGCCTGGCGATTGAGTAGCTTCATCAGGCTGGTCTCCGGGCCCAGGCCCACCAGGCGCTCCTGAGTGATGCTGCCCAGGTCGACCGAGCTGAGCGAAGCCAGGCGATGCCGGGGTGGCACGATCAGCACCAGGCGGTCGGCGCGATAGGGGCGTGCTTCCATGCCTGCGGGCAAGTCCTGGGCATTGCAGATGCCGATCTCCGCGGTGCCCTCTTCGACACTGCGCAGTACCTCGGCGGAGGCGATTTCGTCCACGCGGATGTCCACTTCCGGGAACGTGCGCTGGAAGGATGCAAGGTCCTCGGGCAGGAACTGCACGATCGCCGACAGGTTGGCGGCAATCTTCACCGACCCTTTGGCGCCCACCTGAAACTGCGAAATCTCGGCGTTGAGATTTTCCAGGCTTTCGAGCACGGCACGCGCGTGGCGAGCGAGCATCTCGCCGACTGGGGTTACCGAAATCCCGCGGGACTGACGGTGGATCAACGGAGCGCCAATGAGTAGTTCGAGGTCGGAGATCCGTCGGCTTACGGCGGAGGGCGTAATGCATTCTCGCTCTGCAGCGCGGGCAATGTTCTGTTCCAGGTAGACCGCAAGAAACAGGCGCAGCGAGGTCAGGTCGAACTTACGCGTTAAATTGGTCACGGTAATAAACGGTCCTTGTTTATATTATGTTTTTTTGTTATTCGCACGAAGCGCAATTTATCGTAGCAGCTCTCGGTGCCCGTGCCGAATGAAACTTTTGTTAGCCCCCGTCGCCAGCACGGGCCTGCGCCAAGTGTTGAAGGGCCTTGAAAATTGGCGAATGGCTAACAGCGTTTGAGTCTGGCTAAGGTACGCCCTGAATTCGACGAGTGCGCCAACGGCATCAAACCCGTTGGGCAACGTGCTCGAGATTATCCAGGGAGAGTAAGGTTATGAATCACGTCGATGATCTGCTTACGTTTATCGAACGCTACCAGGTGCACGGCAGCGCCGGACGCGCGCCCTATCTGCTTGATCAGCCGCTTCGCCAAGCGGTTCTGGACCTTTGCCAGAGCCTTCAGAAACGTGGCTTTGCGGCAGATGCCGAAGCGCTGCAAAAGATCAACGCAGTATTGGCGAATATATATGAATATCGCTTCTCTCTGCCCGGTGCCAACGCCGTTGATATTGATGTGTCATCACTGTTCTCGGATATCTGCGCCCTGCTCGAACCGGTGATTCTTGAAGCTGAAATTGCCAAGATTCCCGCCGATATATTTGATCAACTGCCCACGACCAGTGAAGCTTTCGTTGAATGGCTGAAGCAATACATCATTCAACACCCGGCCGGCTCTCATGCCTTCTTCAATTATCTGAAAGATGAATCCAGCCGTGAGGGCATGAAAATGTTTCTTGCCCAGGAAACCACATTGGACCCACGTTTCGATGACATCCTGGCCTTGATGCAGGTCGGCGTGACCGGGGCCGAGAAGATGGAAATTGCCAAGAACTATTTCGATGAAATGGGCAATGGCCAGGAGGACGAAGTGCATACGGTCCTGTTCAGCAAAGCGCTGACTGCGCTGGGTATCGACCAGTCCTACATCGACCGGATCTTGCTGCCCGAAGCCCTGCTGTGCGGCAACCTTTCCGCCTGCCTGGCCTTGAGTTCGCGTCATCACTACAAGGCCATTGGCTATTTCGGTGTCACCGAATTCCTCGCCCCTCGCCGTTTCAAGAAGATGGTCGCTGGCTGGCGCCGCCTGGGCCTGCCTGAAGCGGGCGTGGAATACCATGACCTGCATATTCGCGTGGATGCCATTCATGGCAAGGGCTGGTTCGACAATGCGATCGAGCCCGCCGCCCGACGTGACCCCGCCTTGATCAAGGAAATCCTGTTCGGTGCGCTGATCCGCCTGAGCTCGTCGCAAGCCTACCTTGACCGCCTGTTGCAGACGGTCAAGGGGCTGGGTTACGTGCAAGCGGTGCGGGCGCACGTCGACAGCGCCGTGGCATGAGGGGCGGTGCGATGGATAGCCCTGTCATGACGTCCCCGCGTCCTGCTTCGGCATCGCTGGGGCTGGAGCGCCTGGCAAGCTCGCAACTGGTAGGGGTTGCCCGCGAGGCATTTTCCCGCACCGGTGTGGACTTCCTGTGTTTTGGCGAAAGCGACCATCCTTGCCCGACAAGCACGGTACAGGCACTGACCCAGGCGCTGCAGCAAGGGCACACGCGCTACCCGGATATCCGCGGTATCCCGGCGCTTCGTGAAACGCTGGCGCACTACCTCAGCGGGCTGCACCAGGTGGCGGTGGACGAGTCGCGCATCGCGGTGACGGCATCGGGCATGGCCGCGCTGAATGTGGCGTTCGCCAGCCTGGTCCAGGCCGGCGACACCGTAGTGGTGATCGGCCCGTGCTGGCCCAACCCCTGCAATCTGGCGCAATTGCGCGGTGCACGGGTCAGGCGGGTGGCACTGCGCCAGAGCGCCAGCGGTTTCCTCCTCGACCTTGAAGAACTGCAAGCAACGCTGTGGGGCGCCAAGGTGCTGGTGTTGAACTCGCCGAACAACCCCACCGGCTGGACCGCAAGCAAGGACCAACTCCGCCGCATTCTGGCGATGTGCCGGGCCCTGGGGGTCTGGGTGGTAAGTGACGAAGTCTATTCCCGCCTGACCTACGACGGCCGCGCTGCGGCACCTTCCATGCTCGAAGTGGCGGACGAAAATGACCGCCTGATCGTTTGCAACAGCTTCAGCAAGGGCTGGGCCATGACCGGCTTCCGGGTCGGTTGGCTGGTGCTGCCGCAGGGCCAGCGCGATGCGATCGGCGAGGTGATCGAGCTGACCCACTCAGGGGTGGCACCTTTCAACCAGCTGGCTGCCATGGCTGCCTTGGGCGATACCGACTTCGTCGAGGGCTTCAGGGCCTATTGCGCGCGTGGCCGGGCCATTGTCAGCGACGCCTTGGCCGGGCTCGACAATGTCGTCTACAGCCCGCCCCAGGCGGCGTTCTATGCCTTTCTCAAGGTGCGCGGCCTGCGCAATAGCCATGACTTCGCATTGAACCTGGTGCGCGAGCATGGTGTGGCATTGGCCCCAGGTACGGCGTTCGGCGCCGATGGGGAAGGCTATCTACGCATCTGCTTCGCCCAGAAACCGGAATTGCTCGAGCGAGCCATGACCAAGCTGGTCAAGGCCCTGGGCCAGATTGCCTGAAACAGGAGGTTGCATGCCGTACGTGAATATCAAGGTTACCGATGAAGGTGTCACGCGTGAACAGAAGCAAGCGTTGATCGCCGGCGTGACCACTGTGTTGCAGGAAGTGCTGGGCAAGAACCCGCACACCACGACCGTGGTGATCGATGAGATCAATGTCGACAACTGGGGCCTGGCCGGCGTTGCCGTGCCGGAGTACCGCAGCCGTTTTGCCAAGACAACGACTGATAACAAGGAGAAGCAGACATGCTGACAGTTTGGGGGCGTGAACGAGGCCTGTGCGTGAAGAAGGTGCTTTGGTGCCTGGAAGACCTTGGCCTGAATTTCGAGCGCATCGACGCCGGCCGGCAGTACGGCCGTACCCACGAAGAGGAATACCTGCGGCTGAACCGCAACGGGCTGGTGCCGACCCTTCTGGACGACGACTTCGTGCTGTGGGAGTCCAACGCGATCATGCGCTACCTGGCCCGCCAGTACGGCAACGACACCCTGTATCCGCTCGAGCCTCGCCTGCACGCCGACGTCAACCGCTGGCTCGACTGGTCAATGGGTGCGCTGTGGCCGGACATCGTGCCACTGTTCACCTCCTTGATCCGGACGGAGCCGGCCAAGCGCGACCAGGCCGCGATCAAGGTGCAGTCCGAGCGCATCGCGCGCAACTGGCTGATCCTCGACGAATACCTGCAAGGCAAACAGTACGTGACCGGTGAGCATTTCACCATCGCTGACATCGCCTTGGGCGTGCTTGCCCAGACCTACGAAACATTCGAGCTCGACAACAAGCCCGACGCACCGCACCTGGCCGCATGGTACGCACGCATCAGCGAGCGCCCAGGCTTCAAGCGCTATGCCGTGCTACCGCCGGAACAAGACCCTAGCGGGCACAAGTGAGGCCCAGGTGGCGATGCATGCATCGCCACCTGCATGTTTACCTGGAGAACAGTCATGCGATACAAGACACGTCCCGAGGGTGCCAACTGGGGCGACTTCGGTGCCGATGACCAACTCGGCAGGCTGAACCTGCTGACGCCGGAAAAGGTCCTGCAAGGGGTCGCCGAGGTGCGCGAGGGCCGCTCGTTCTGCCTGAGCCTGCCGCTTGACCTGCCCGGCGGTTCGAAATGGAACCCACGCCGGCAACCGCCAGTGCTTAAGCCGGTCAAGCGCAATGAGCAATCCAACATCGACTACCACCTCTGCCAGGACGACCCGCACTGGACCGATGTGCTCTGTGACCACACCGTTACCCTGTGCACGCAGTATTCCACCCAGTGGGACAGCCTGGCGCAGGTCGGCAGCTTGTACGACTTGCAGGGCGACGGGCAGTTGCAAAGCTGCTACTACAACGGATTTGCCGCCACCCCGGATGTGTTCGGCGAGGTGGTGCGCGAGCCGGATGCCGAAGGGCAACTGCCAGCGACGCCGGCCAAGGTGCTGGGGGTTGAGCACATGGCCGCGACGGGCGTGCAGGGGCGCGGCGTGCTGATCGATCTGGAGGCGCATTTCGGCCGGCAGCGACGGCGCGTCGGGTTCGAGGACATCCTGAAAGTGATGGAGCTCGACGGCGTTGAAGTGGAGCCTGGCGACATCGTTCTCTTCCATACCGGCTTCGCCCAGATGCTGGTGGATATGGGGGGAGACCCTGATGTGCACTTGCTGGAGCGCTCGTGCGTGGAGCTGGACGGACGCGACCCGAAACTGCTGGAATGGGTGAGCAGCAGCGGCATCGCCGCCATTGCCGCCGACAATCATGCGGTCGAGGCCTATGACCCGACAGACAAGCTGGACCTGCCAGCCTACCCGATTCTGCCGTTGCACAACCTGTGCCTGTTCAAGCTTGGCATCCACCTCGGCGAATTGTGGCACCTGACTCCGCTGGCGCAATGGCTGCGCGCGAACGGGCGTAGCCGCTTCCTGCTGACCGCGCCGCCACTCAGGCTGACGGGCGCGGTCGCTTCACCCGTTACACCAGTGGCGACGGTCTGATCGGCCGACGACATTTTCAAACCATATCGCAGGAGCGATGGCAATGCAGTGGCAACGTAACCTGGCAATCTGTTTCTTTGGATCGTTCATCAACATTGTTGCCATGACCGTGCTGCTGCCGTTCCTGCCTGTATATGTGGAGCACCTGGGCGTCACAGGCGATGCTGAAATTGCCCGCTGGTCCGGCATCGCCTACGCCGCGACTTTCTTCAGCGCCGCCTTGGTGGCGCCACTCTGGGGGCATCTGGCGGATCGCTACGGCAGCCGGCAGAACCTGATCCGGGCAAGTTTCGGCATGGTGGTCAGCATGGGCCTGATCGGCATGGCGCAGAGTGTCGAGCAACTGGTTGCACTGCGCCTGCTGGTCGGCCTGGCGGGTGGCTACACCTCGGGCTCCTATGTGCTGGTGGCGGCGCAAACGCCGAAGGACCGTTCGGCCTGGGCGCTGGGCGTGCTGTCGTCCGGAATCATGGCTGGCGGCCTAGTCGGCCCGCTGCTTGGCGGGGTGCTGCCCAATATCGTCGATATCCGTACCATCTTCCTTGGAGCCAGCGGGTTGATCTTCTTCAACTTCCTGGCCACTTGCCTGTTCATCACTTCGCCCAAGACACTGACCAAGACCGGCAAGACCACCGCCGCCAGCGAGGCCGCGGTGCGGCCAGACATGTCCATCGTCCTCACCATGCTGTTGGTGGCCATGATTCTGATGATGGCCAACATGTCCATCGAGCCGATCATCACGCTGTATGTGCGCAGCCTTGGCGTCAGCGCACAGTCGGTCACGGTGCTGGCCGGATTCTGCATGGCGGCATCGGCGCTGGGCAGCATCCTCTCGGCACCACGTCTGGGTAAATTGGCTGATCGCATCGGCGCCTTGAAGGTCATCGTGCTGTGCCTGACCGTTGCTGGCTTGCTGTTGATTCCCCAGGCACTGGTCACCGAGGCCTGGCAGTTGGTCGCCTTGCGCCTGGCCATGGGGCTGGCGCTGGGTGGGCTGATCCCCTGCGTGTCGGCGGTGATTCGGCAGAACGTTGGCGCGCAGAGGGTCGGCAAGATGCTCGGCTATTCCACCTCGGCCCAGTACCTGGGGCAGGTCGCCGGCCCGGTACTAGGTGGCTTCGCCGCTGGGTCCCTGGGCCTGCGTTTCGTCTTCGGTGCCACCAGCCTGGTGCTGCTGGCAACGGCAGGCTGGTGCCTGTTGCTGTTGTTGCGCGGGCAGATGGACGGCAACGAGACCTCACTCAGCGACAACTGAACCAGCATGATGTTTGGGCACTGCTGCAGTGCCCATTTGGCAACTTGAACAGCCAGGTAATCCATTAAGGTGGTGGTACGGAGGATCACCATGAAAACCACCATTAACCTGGCAGGACGCATTCTTTACCTGAGCGATAACCCCCAGATCATGCAGCGGCAATTACAAGGCGAGGACTGCAGCCTCGCCCAGGCCGAACCGCTCAGGGACAACATTTCCACCGATGAGATCACGCCGGTCACTGTGATGCTCGACTATGACGAGCGTCTCGGTCGCTTCCCCTATGTTGGCTTCAAGTCAGCGGACACGATGCCGATTGGCGTCGATCAGGTCCGCCAGGGTGGTTTCAGCGTGACGGTGGCCGGTAGCCGCTATGGCAAGGGATCTTCCCGTGAATCCTCACCGCTGGCCGAGTTGTCGGCGGGCATCCGCCTGATCGTGGCTCGCAGCTTCGAGCGTATCTACCAGCAGAACTGCGACAACCTGGGCATCCTGACCACCACCGACTTCGGCGTGCTCGACCGGATCGCTGCTGGCGAGCCGATCTACCTCGAGGAGTTCCTGGAAGGGCGTGATGCGCTCACCCAGCAGATCATTCGCAGTGGTGGCCTGCTCAAGTACAGCCGTAGCCTGGACTGGTCGGCTACCCATCGTACGCCAGCGTTGCGAACGACCGGGCCGAAAACGCTGGTGGAAAAGATCATCGAACGCCACCTCCATGCCCAGTCACCGAAACCTGAAGTTGGCGTTGGTGTGTTCATCCGCGCCGACCTGCGCTTCAGTCACGACTACTTCACTGGCATGTGTGCGCACCTGTTGCATCAAGCTTACGGCGAGCCGGCGTCGCTGGTCGATCCGCAAAGCATCATTACCTTCGAGGACCATCTGGTCCTGGCCAGCGAAAGCGTGCCGCATATCGAGCAGAACTTATTGCCTGGCATCCGCCACCTGGTCGATGGCCATGAGCGTTTCAGCCGGCGCTACCCGGTGCGCAGTCATGGTGCGGACAAGCAGCGCGGTGGCTCCGAAGGCATCTGCCACGCCTTGATGATCGAACGCTATGCCTTGCCGGGCCAGGTGGTCATCGGCACCGATTCGCATACCCCGCACTCCGGGGCGTTGGGTTGCCTGGCCTTCGGTGTGGGCGCCAGCGATATGACCCACAGCTGGCACACTGGGCACGTACGGTGCAAAGTGCCGGAAACGCTGCGTATCGAGGTCAGCGGGGAACTGGCCGAAGGGGTCATGGCCAAGGACCTGGTGCTGCACCTGCTGCGCCTGGACTTCATACGCCAGGGCAAGGCCATCGGGTGTGTATTCGAGTTCGGCGGCTCGGCCGTCCGCCAGATGAGCGTCGATGAACGAGCGACCCTCACCAACATGGTGGCCGAGTTGGGTGGCATGACCGGTATCGTCGAGCCGGACGATCAGGTCGTGGCGTTCCTGCGCGAACGGCGCGGGGTCGAAGTACAGCTGGAACCGTGGATGTGCAGCGACCCGGACGCTGTGTACCGAGATGTGCTGCAAATCGATGCGTCGCAAGTGAGTGTGATGCTTGCGGCGCCCGGTGACCCCGGCAATGGTGTGGCAATCTCCGACGTGGCCGGCCCAGTGCGGGTGGACATCGCCTATGGCGGCTCCTGCACGGCAGGCAAGCGCAGCGACTTCGACGCTTATCACGAGGTGATCCAGTGGGCCCAGGCCAACGGCATCGTGCAGGCGTCGCACACCAGGTTCTTTCTCCAGTTCGGTACCGCCGATGTGCATGACTATTGCCGGGACCAAGGCTACCTGGAAACCTTCCGCCAGGCTGGTGTGCAGTTGATCATGCCGGGCTGTGGTGCCTGCGCGAACTGCGGGCCTGGCCAGTCGACCTCCGCGGACCAAGTGACTGTCAGCGCCATCAACCGCAATTTTCCTGGGCGTTCAGGGCCGGGCAGCGTATGGCTTGCCAGCCCTTATACAGTGGCGGCAAGTGCCCTGGCTGGCAGCCTGACCAGCTTTGCTCAGTTGCAAAGCGGTCATGCAGTAGCCGGCTAGACCACCAGCAGCTGGTCCATGACCCAGCGGCGCAGCAATGCGCCGCTTTGCTCGATGCGCTGTGCATCGGGGCAATCGATAGGGTGATGGTCATAGGCGACCAGCATCGCCTTTTCCAGCGAGCAGCCCGCTTGCAGCGCCTGTAGCGAGGCGTATTCGTAAGGGGGCACCCAGCGTACCCATACCTGCCAGCGCAGCCGATGCACGAGGAATTGCGGTAGCGCTTGCCCTGCGTTCGCAGGCGTCGAATGGGTATAGGCGTGATAGGCCGGCCAGGAGCTGGTCAGTAGTTGACAGGCCGGATGCAGCCTTACTTCATGCTGCAGGCCTGCCTGGCTATCGGCGAGGATTTCGGTCGCACTCAAGGCAGGGGTGTTGGCCGCACGGTTGCTGTGGTGTACGGCCCACTCCAGGTGAGCCAGCAGCGCCAGGTCCGACCCACTGCCAAACGCAGGTTGTCGCTCGAGAAAATCCCCCAGCCGGTCACCGAACAAACCCAAGTCACCTTCTGTGGATGGATGGCGGTGCCCATATTGCTCGCACAGCTGCGCAAAAACCCTGGGCGCAAGCTGCTCACGCAGCTTCGGATAGATCAGCCCCAAGGTACGCTGCTGCTGTGCCTCCAAGCGACGCCGATAATGGTCGATGCCCTGGCGGGCCTGGCCTGATGTGACCCAGGCCTCCAGCGCGGTCTCATCGGAGCCGTTCAAGGCGGCGGCGAAATCCGCTTGCAGGCGAGCCAACTGTTCCAGTGTCATGCCAGGCAACGCGCGGCCAGGGCGCGGGCGATCTCAACCTGCCCCTGCAAGACATCCAAGCCAGGCAGTCGCACGTCCCACTCGATCATCGTAGGCACCGGGCCGAACCGGTGCAGGGCGTGTTGATAGAGGTCCCACACTGGCGGCTCGATCATCGAGCCATGATCGTCGATCAACCACCCCTGTTGCTGGCTGAAGCCTGCCAAGTGAATTTCGCCGACCAAGCCCGGCTCGATAGTGTCGAGTGCTTCGAGTGCGCTCTCGCCATGGTTGTGCGCGTTAACGTACAAGTTGCTCAGGTCCAGCAAAATGCTGCAGCCGCTGTGGCGAGCCAATTCACACAGAAAGTGGGCTTCGCTGTATTGATCCACCTGATAGCGCAGCAAGGGGGCAAGGTTTTCAATCAGCAGTTGCCGGCCCAAGCGCTGCTGGATATGGATCAAGCGCGGCACCAGCAACGTCAGCGTGGCGTCGACCATAGGCAGCGGCAGCAAGTCATTGAAGTGGCGGCCGCCATGGCTGCTCCAACACAGATGTTCCGAAACCTTGATCGGGCGCAGTGCCGAGCAGAGCGTCGCCAGGCGTTCGATAGCCGCTTCGGGCGGATTGTCCACCGAGCCCAGCCCCAGGCCCACGCCGTGCAGGCTGAGCGGGTAGCGCTGGGCGATCTGCTCCAAGACATGGCGGTCCCAGCCACCGTCGGCGAAGTAGTTCTCGGCGTGTACCTCCAGCCAGTCCACCTCGACCTGATTGTCGAGAAAAGCCTGATAGTGCAAGGGCCGTAGCCCTACGCCGATGATGGGCTGTGTCATGTCGGTGCGCTGCCAAGGGTGAGGGACCAGCCTAGCATGGGCAGCACGGCGAACAGCGCTCGGACCCCTGCTGATTAAGCATGGCAGGCGTGCAAGCGCAGCAAGCCCGTCCAGGTCCATGCGCACCTCACCACCAACAGCAGGCCACTGCTAGTGGCTTCGTGCCGGACAAGCCATCCTACTGGCCAGCACCTCGAACAACGCGTCGCACATACGATCCACTTCCGGCAAACCCCTCGCTCGCAAGTACCCATGCACCAGCCCATGGCCTGGAAAATACTCCACTGCCACCCCATCACCACGCAGCCGCTCGGCATACAGCAGCCCATCGTCACGCAGGGGGTCGAACTCGGCGACGCTGATGAAGGCTGGCGCCAGCCCGCACAGATCATGCGCGCGCAATGGCAAGGCCAGATAGCTCCGGGTGGATGCGGGCAGGTAGGCGTCCAGGCACGCCTGCAGGTCCTCGCAGGACAACAGCGGCGCATCGGCGCACGCGTGACGGGAGGCGGTGTTTTCGTCACCAAGGGCTGGGTAGATCAATACCTGGGCGCAGGGCTGCTGCTCATCGGCATCACGCAACGCCAGGCACAAGGCGGCGGCGAGGTTGCCACCGGCGCTGTCGCCGACCACTGCCATGCGCGAGCGATCGATAGGTTCGTCTACGACGCCGTCACGCAGAGCGCGCCAGGCTGCAAGGCTGTCCTCCAGTGCGGCGGGGAAGGGGTGTTCCGGTGCGAGCCGGTAATCCACTGCGACTATCAGCAACCCCAGCCGCATGGCCAGCTCTGCGCAGAAGAACGCGTGCGAATTGAGGTCGCCGAGTATCCAGCCCCCGCCGTGCAGGAACATCGCAGTGGGCCAGCCGCCCGGTGGCGCTGGGCGTGCTGGGTAGAACAGCCGCAACGGTGGCAACTGGGCATGCCGCAGGTCGCGTACTTGCACGCCTGCCGGAGGCGGCGGGGTGAAGGCCGCTGCCATGCGCGAATAGGCCGCGCGTTGTGCGGCGAGCGAAGTGTCGGCCACGGCGAAGGCGCGGGTGCGCTCGACGAAGGCCGTCATGCCGGCCGACAGCGGATAGCGGGTCATTGTTGGCTGGCGACCAGCGTCGCGTCGGCCGGTTTGCCATCGAAGGTGGTCACCCCAGCGAGCCAGGTAGCGACCTGCTCTGGGTGGGCCTTGAGCCAGGCGCGGGCGGCCTCCAGCGGCGCAGTGCGGTCCAGGATGGGCTCCATCACCTGGCTCACGCCCTCGCTGGTGAAGCGCAGATTGTGCAGCAGCTTGGCGACGTTGCCGCACTGCTGCTGGTAGCCAGCAGCGGTCATGATCGAGACCGTGGCGGAGCCTTCGTTCGGGCCGAAGGCATCGTCGCTGCCGGAGAGGTATTTCATATCGATTTGCAGGTTCATCGGGTGTGGTTTCCAGCCGGCGAACACCACCCATTTCTGCTGATTGACGGCGCGCTTCACCGCCGTGAGCATGCCGGCCTCGCTGGACTCCACGCCCTGGAAGCCTTTGAGGCCGAACTTGTCCTGGTCGATCATCTGCTGGGTGATGCGGTTCATGCCGCTGCCCGGTTCGATCAGGTAGATCCGGTTGTTCAGCTTGTCACGGAATTTGGCGATATCGGCGAAGGTCTTCAGGCCTGCGTCATAGGCGTAGGCGGGGACGGCATAGGTGGATTGCGCATCGCTGAGGGTGGCCGGGGTGATGACGTCGATCTGCTGCTTGTCCAGGTAGGGTTTGGCCACCGATTGCATGGTTGGCTGCCAATAGCCGAGGAAGATGTCGAGGCGTTTCTCGGCCATGCCGGCGAGGATGATCTGCTGCGAGGCGCTGGTCTGCTTGACGTTGTAGCCTAGGCTGTCGAGCAGGGCCTCGGCCACTGCGCTGCTGGCCACCACATCGGTCCAGTTCACCGAGCCCATGCGTACGTTCTGGCAGGCGGCCGGCTCGGCGGCCCAGGTACCGCTGGCAACGCTCAACAGCGCGGCGCAGGTGGCCGCTGTGATCGATCGCTTCATGACTTCTCCCTCGGGACGTTATCGTTGTTATGTCGTGGGGCCCCGCGCGGCGGTGGCTGTCGATCACGTTACGGGCAGCCTGAAATAAAAAATCGCACTGTGGCGACTCGCAGTTGCACGGTGGCGACCGGGGAGCCAAAGGGTAGCAGGTGCCTGTCTTGGGGTTGTGTCGCTTGTGGGGGCTTGTCCCGCGATCGGATCAGGCCCGATATTGCCGTCGCCTGGCAAGGGCTTCGCCCTTGATCGCGGGGCAAGCCCGCTCCTTCAGATTGCTAGCCGGACCTGTGGGAGCGGGCTTGTCCCGCGATTGTGTCAGGCCTGATATCACCGTCGCCTGGCGAGGGTTTTATCCTTGATTGCGGGACAAGCACAAAAAAAGGCGAACATCGATGTTCGCCCTTTTGATGCCGTCTCGTTTCGACGCAGATCAGATCTGCATCGCCATGCCATCCACGTTCATCGCCGCCTGGCGCAGGGCCTCGGAACGGGTCGGGTGAGGGTGACAGGTGAGGGCGATGTCCTCGGCCGAGGCCGAGAATTCCATGGCCACGCAGAACTCGCCGATCATCTCGCTCACGCTTGGGCCCACCAAATGCACGCCCAGCACTTCGTCGGTGTTGGCATCGGCGATGACCTTGGCGAAGCCTTCGGTTTCATGGTTGATCTTGGCGCGGCTGTTGGCCGTGAAGGGGAACTTGCCGACCTTGTAGGCGCGGCCTTCGGCCTTGAGCTGTTCTTCGGTCTTGCCGACGCTGGCCAGTTCAGGGCGGGTATAGATGACGCCCGGGATCAGGTTGTAATTGACCTCATGGGCCTTGCCGGCGATACGCTCGATACAGGAGACCGCCTCGTCCTCGGCCTTGTGCGCCAACATCGGGCCGGAAGTGACATCGCCGATCACCCAGATGCCTGGCACCGAGGAGCGGTGATGATCGTTGGCCAGCATGCCGCGCTTGTCGGTTTCAAGGCCGACGCTTTCCAGGTTCAAGCCCTTGGTGTAGGGGCGGCGGCCGATGGCCACCAGCACGTAGTCGGCCTGCAGGGTTTCGGCCGCGCCGCCTGCTGCAGGTTCCAGCGTCAGGCTGACGCTGTCGGCCGATGGGGTGGCTTGGGTCACCTTGCTGCCGAGCTTGAAAGCCATGCCTTGCTTGGCCAGGGCTTTCTGCAGGGTCTTGGCGGTCTCCTCGTCGGTGCCGGGGCAGATGCGGTCCAGGTATTCGATCACAGTCACTTCGGCACCCAGGCGGCGCCATACCGAGCCCAGTTCCAGGCCGATCACGCCGGCACCGATCACCACCAGGTGCTTGGGTACCTGGGGCAGCGAAAGGGCGCCGGTGGAGTCGATGATGCGTTGGTTGTCGATGGTCACGCCTGGTAGCGGGGTGGGTTCGGAGCCGGTGGCGATGACGATGTCCTTGGCCTGCAGCGTGGTCTCGCTACCGTCCTCGGCCTTGACGATGACCTTGCCGACGCCGTCGAGGCGGCCCCAGCCCTTGACCCAGTCAACCTTGTTCTTGCGGAACAGGTACTCGATGCCCTTGGTCAGGCCGGTCACGCTTTCGTCCTTTTGCTTCATCATCTGGGCCAGGTTGAGCGTTGGCTTGACCTCGATCCCCAGGTGGGCGAACTCCTCGCCAGTGGCCGCTTCATAGAGCTCCGACGCATGCAGCAGGGCCTTGGACGGCATGCAGCCGACGTTCAGGCAGGTGCCGCCGAGGGTCGAGCGGCCCTCCACGCAGGCGACGCTCATGCCCAGCTGACCGGCGCGGATCGCTGCGTTGTAGCCACCGGGGCCGCCGCCAATGATCACCACATCATAGGATTTCATGGGTTTACTCCAGGAGTGAAGAAGCGCAAGAGGGCCACAAGATTAGTCTGCGCAAAGAAAGTTGTATACAAAAATGCCTTCAATTTGTTTCGGATGCTTCTAGACCAAGGTCTGCATTCACGGAAACTTCCTACGAATGAACTACCCTGTTCCCGGTGACGTCCCAATTAGAGGCGCGACGTCTGGAAAAATGAAAGGGAGGGTCATTCATGCTTGCGCAACTTCCACCTGCGTTGCAGAGCTTGCACTTGCCTTTGCGTCTGAAGCTGTGGGACGGCAACCAGTTCGACCTGGGGCCGAGCCCGCAGGTCACCATCCTGGTCAAGGAGCCTCAGCTGATCAGCCAGCTGACCCATCCGAGCCTGGACGAACTGGGTGCCGCCTTCGTCGAAGGCAAGCTCGAGCTCGAAGGCGATATCGGGGAAGTCATCCGGGTCTGCGACGAGCTCAGCGAAGCCTTGCTGGAGGATAAAGACGAAGCACCACCGGCGCGAACCGCTCACGATAAGGACACGGACGCCGAAGCCATCTCCTACCATTACGACCTGTCCAATGAGTTCTATCAGCTTTGGCTCGACCAGGACATGGCCTATTCCTGCGCCTACTTCCGCGAGCCGGACAATACCCTCGACGAAGCCCAGCAGAACAAGTTCGACCACCTGTGCCGCAAGCTGCGTCTGCAGGCTGGTGACTACTTGCTCGACGTGGGCTGCGGTTGGGGTGGTCTGGCACGGTTCTCCGCGCGTGAGTATGGCGCCAAGGTGTTCGGCATTACCCTGAGCAAGGAGCAGCTCAAGCTGGGGCGCCAGCGGGTCAAGGATGAAGGGTTGGCCGGCCAGGTCGATCTGCAGATACTCGACTACCGCGACCTGCCTCAGGATGGCCGGTTCGACAAGGTGGTGAGTGTCGGCATGTTCGAGCACGTCGGCCATGCCAACCTTGAGCTGTATTGCCAGAAGCTGTTCGGTGCCGTGCGCGAAGGCGGCCTGGTGATGAACCATGGCATCACGGCCAAGCACGTGGACGGGCGTCCCGTGGGGCGGGGGGCGGGTGAATTCATCGACCGCTATGTCTTCCCCCATGGCGAACTGCCGCATGTGTCGATGATCAGTGCTCGCATCTGTGAAGCAGGGCTGGAGATCGTTGACGTGGAAAGCCTGCGCCTGCACTACGCCAAGACGCTCAACCACTGGAGCGAGAACCTGGAGAACCAGCTGCACAAGGCTGCTGCCCTGGTGCCGGAGAAGACCTTGCGCATCTGGCGCCTGTACCTGGCCGGCTGTGCCTATGCCTTCTCCAAGGGCTGGATCAACCTGCACCAGATCCTCGCGGTGAAGCCTTATGCGGACGGGCATCACGACCTGCCTTGGACCCGCGAAGACCTTTACCGTTAACTCAAAGGATCGGCGATATCAGCCGCGCGATACGCATCCCGAGTTGTTGCAGGCGATGCGTATCGCGACTGTCCTCGGCGCTGATTTCCTTGGCCTCCTCGAAATCCTTCAGCAACATGGCCTCGACCTGGTCGGCAAAGGTGCGGTCGACGGTCAGCAACGTGATCTCGAAATTCAGCCGGAATGAGCGGTTGTCCAGGTTGGCACTGCCGATCGCACTGACCTCGTCATCCACCAGCACCACCTTCTGGTGCAGGAACCCTGGCTGGTAGCGGAACATCCTTACACCGGCACGTACCGCCTCGAATGCGAACAGGCTGGAGGCGGCGTAGACGATACGGTGGTCCGGTCGTGCCGGAATGAGGACGCGCACATCGACCCCGCGCAGCACCGCCAGGCGCAGCGCCGCGAATACCGCCTCATCGGGAACGAAGTAAGGGCTGGTGATCCACACCCGGCGGGTAGCCGAGTGGATGGCTTCGAGGAAGAACAGTGCGCAGGTTTCCTGGGAGTCAGCCGGCCCGCTGGCCAATGCTTGGCACAGCACGCCGTTTTCCGGATAGGTGTCGGGCAGGATCAGTGGCGGCAGTTCACGCGTGGCCCAGTACCAGTCCTCGGCAAACGACTCTTGCAAGCAGGCCAGCACCGGGCCGCTGACTTGGACGTGGGTATCGCGCCAAGGCGATAGAGGGGGATGTTCGCCGAGGTATTCGTCACCGACGTTATGCCCACCCAAGAAGCCCAGCAGGCCATCGACCACCACGATCTTGCGATGGTTGCGGAAATTGACCTGGAAGCGGTTGAACCAGCCACGGCGCGTGGCGAACGCATGGATCTGCACGCCACCGTCGCGCAGGGCCTGACTATAGCTGGCCGGCAAAGCATGGCTGCCGACCCGGTCGTACAGCACATAGACACGCACACCTTCGGCGGCCTTGCGCAGGAGTAATTGCTGTAGCTTTCGGCCGAGGGTGTCGTCATGGATGATGAAGAACTGCACCAGCACCGCCTGGCGTGCCTGGGCAATGGCGGTGAAGATCGCATCGAAGGTCGCCTTGCCGTTGATCAGCAGCTTCACCTCGTTGTTCGCCAGGCAGGGCATGGGGCCCAGCCGCGGCATGGCGCGCAGCGCAGCATAACTCTGTGATTCGCGCGCTGTGAGCGCTTCCTCTACCCAAGGCCGCCAATTGAGGTTGGCCATGGCCACATGCATTTCCTGGTTAGCCTGGCGCCTGGCCTGGATGTAGGCGTAGAAGGAGCGAGCACCGAAGATCAGATAGGGGACCAGTGTGAAGTAAGGAATGAAGAACAGCGACATGGCCCAGGCGATCGCGCCCTGGGCGGTGCGTACGGTGAATACGGCGTGCAGCGCGGCGATGATGCCGAGCAAGTGAATCAAGCCGAGTACATAGCCGAAGAAATAGGGGCTGTGGTAGTCCATACGCATCCTGCTTGCTGAGGGCACCGGGATAACAGAGCATGTTCCAGGCCCGGCTTGCAACCCGGAAGCGGAAATGACGTCTAAGGCTCAACCGGCCAGTAGCCGGTCTTTCGAGGAGCATTCATCCATGAAGATTCGTCTGCCACTGTTGGCCCTGGCATTGGGCCTGGGCGCACCGCTGGTGCAAGCGCAGATGCTGCAACCGGGCTTGTGGGAACTGACCACCAGTAACATGCAGGTCGATGGCAAGCCGTTACCCAATATGGAATTCATGCTCGGGCAATTGAAGAACCTGCCGCCGGAGCAGCGTGCCATGATGGAAGGGGTATTGGCCAAGCAGGGTATTACCTTGGCAGGAAAAGGCGTGCGTTCCTGCCTCACGCCTGAGCAGGTCCAGACCGATGACATTCCGCTGCAGGACCCTCAGTCCGGCTGCACCCAGAAGATCACCGAGCGTACGGGCAACGTATGGAAATTCCAGTTCAGCTGCCCGCGCGCCCAAGGTAACGGTCAGGCGACCTTCCTCAGTGACCGGGAATTCCTGACCCAGGTCAGCGGCACCTTCAATGCCTCCGGTGTTCAGCAACAGGGCAGCATGAATACCCGGGCCGTTTGGCTGGGCAGCGACTGTGGTTCGGTGAAACCACGCACCTGAGCATCACCAGCGATATTGGCTGGCAGCAACCGCATCATGGGCATGCAGGCTTTCTGCATGTTCCACGCGCAGGTTGAAGCCAGCCGTCCATTCCACGTCGCGCAACGACAGGTGCAGCCGTCGCGCGGCGTCCTCGCAGAACATCAGGTTCTGGCCATTGGCCAAGGCGAATGCCTGTTCATCGGCGCGTTTTACCGCGGTTTGCACGGCAGTGCCCAAGGCTGCCTCGATCGTGTCGATCAGCTCAGTGATCGGTAGATGAGCCAAGTTGTCCCGTAGTTGAACGCGGACATGGGCTTGGCTGCGCTGGCTGTGTGGCGTGGCGACGATGCCTTGGTTGCTGCCTAGCCATTCCAGCAGTGTGGCCTGGTCGGGCATTTGCGTGGGGAAGTCGGTAAGAAACTGCTGTTGAATCAGCTGTCGAGCCAGGGCGGCTGAGCAAGGGCAAGTGGAGGAATAGGGCACCACAACGGATAGTTCCACGTGGAACATTTCATATTCGATCTTCGCGTCCAGGGTGACGGGATAGCTTTTCCAACCCGCCAACGGGCTGACCAAGGCCGGCCGTTTCAGGAGATGATCGAAGCGTAGGCTTACGTACGCCGCAGAAGATAACCGCTCATGGGATGAGAGGAAATCAGCCAGCAACCGGCGTAGCGACAGCGGATTCAGCTCGGCTTGCTCGAGCGCCTCCAGCGCCAGGTACAGGCGCGACATGTGTATCCCCCGTGAAACGCCATCTTCCAGGTTGACCCCGACGTCTGCTTGCCCGCAGAGAACGCGGCCTTCATGCCGCAACGGCAATGCGATGCCCTGCATGCCAACCCAGTCCAGGGGGAGGGTATGGGGTTGGGTTTGGGTGGCAATATCGGGGAGGGTCAGGCTGGTCATCTTGGCGATCCTGGTGAGTGCAGCAGCGGCACACGGGCTTGGCGAAATTGTATTGTTATAATATAACGTATGCAATGCATCGCTTCGAATGCCCTTGCCCGATGAGGTTTCCCATGCCCAACCGTCTTCCTGTTACCGTGCTGTCCGGCTTCCTGGGCGCCGGAAAGAGCACCTTGCTCAACCATGTACTGCGCAATCGCGAAAACCTGCGGGTGGCCGTGATCGTCAATGACATGAGCGAAATCAACATCGATGCCAGCGAAGTGCAGCGCAACGTCAGCCTCAACCGGGCGCAAGAGAAACTGGTGGAAATGAGCAATGGCTGCATTTGCTGCACCTTGCGCGAAGACCTGCTCGAGGAAGTGGCGAAGCTGGCGCGGGAGGGGCGTTTCGACTACCTGTTGATCGAGTCCACCGGTATTTCCGAACCCCTGCCGGTGGCCGAAACGTTCACTTTCCGTGACGAGCAGGGGCGCAGCCTGTCCGACATGGCGCGCCTGGATACCATGGTGACGGTCGTCGATGGTCTGAACTTCCTGCGTGACTACCAAGCCGCCGACAGCCTGGTCAGCCGCGGCGAAACCCTGGGCGAGGATGATGAGCGCTCGATCACCGACCTGCTGGTCGAGCAGGTGGAATTCGCCGATGTGCTGCTGCTCAGCAAGATCGACCTGATCAGCCAGCATGAACGCGAAGAGCTGATGGCCATCCTGCGCAGCCTCAATGCCCGGGCGCAGATTGTCCCCATGGTCATGGGCCAAGTGCCGCTGGAGCGCATCCTCGACACGGGCCTGTTCGACTTCGAACAGGCGGCCCAGGCCCCTGGCTGGCTACAGGAACTGCGTGGCGAGCACGTGCCGGAAACCGAGGAATACGGGATTGCAGCCACCACTTGGCAAGCCCGTCGGCCGTTTCACCCTGAGCGCTTCCACGATTTTATCCACAGCGAATGGACCAATGGCCGCTTGCTGCGTTCGAAGGGGTTTTTCTGGCTGGCCAGCAAGTTCCAGGAGGCGGGCAGTTGGTCGCAGGCGGGTGGCATGATGCGCCATGGCATGGCGGGGCGCTGGTGGCGCTTCGTTCCACGTGAGCATTGGCCACAGGACGAGGAGAGTACCGCCGCGATCCTCAAGCAATGGGTGGCCGAAAGCGGTGATTGCCGACAGGAGCTGGTTTTCATCGGCCAGAACGTCGACTTCAAACAGTTATCCACAGAGCTGGAAGCGTGCTTGTTGACCGACGAGGAAATGGCATTGGGCGAAATGGCCTGGCTTCGTTTCAACGACCCTTTCGGGCCTTGGTATGAGGATGTTGCCTGAGCCTGTGGATATCCACGACGCTTGACGGGCTCGATCGAAGGGTCATAGTGGGGCGACTGTTTTTCCAGGCACTTTCCCATGCTGCAGAACATCCCCACCCACGTGATCGCAGGCCCCTTGGGCGCCGGCAAGACCAGCCTGATACATCAGCTGTTGGCCCAGCGCCCGGCGAATGAACGATGGGCGGTGCTGGTCAACGAGTTTGGCCTGGTGGGGCTGGATGCGGCGCTACTGGGTCGTGACGACGACGGTATCGCCATTGGCGAAGTGGCAGGTGGCTGCCTGTGTTGCGTCAATGGCATGCCGTTTCAGGTCGGCCTGGGGCGTTTGCTGCGCAAGGCCAGGCCTGACCGCTTGTTCATCGAACCGTCCGGGCTCGGCCACCCCGTTCAGTTGCTTGGCCAGCTCCGCCAGGTCCCCTGGTCAGGTGTGCTGGCGGTACAGCCGCTGCTGATGGTCCTGGATACCCAGGCCTTGGCGCGTGGCGAGCCATTGCCGGAGGCGCAGCAGGCGGCCTTGGCGGCAGCCGGAATGCTGGTTTTCAACAAATCCGCCTCTGTGGATGAAAAAAACCGTCTGTTGATAAGTGCTCGGCTGCCCGATTTGCCTAGCTATTGGACAGAGCATGGGGCGTTTGTGCTAGATCGTTTGCCAAGCATTGCACCTGCATCGACGCCCACCGAGTCTGTGGATAAATTACCTGTGAATGAACCTGCGGCCGGCATTAACGTGCTTTGGCCCGATCCACGCCAACCTATCTGTCTCGCTCAGGCCGGGGAAGGTGGCTGGAGTATGGGTTGGCGCTGGCACCCTACGCAGCGTTTCGACGCGGGGCGCCTGGAGCGATTTCTGCAGGCCTGGCCATGGCGACGGGCCAAAGGCGTTATCCACAGCGCGACCGGCTGGCAATCGTTCAATACCCTCGATGGTGGTAAACCGGTCTGGCAGCCGAGCGAATGGCGCAAGGACACGCGCCTGGAACTGATCTTCGACCAGCCCCAGCCCTTGGAGACCCTGAAAGCCGCCCTGGCTGCCTGTCGCCTGGATGACTGATCAGTTATGCCAGCGGTTGTGCTCCTGGCGCCACTGCTGCATCTCGATCACGTTGTCCGCCTTGGGAGGCGTCTTGATCTCGAACGGATAGGGCGCCAATTCTATCTGCATGGTATGGGCGCCGAATTGGGTGACCGTACCCGGATGGCGCTGCTCGCCGGTGACGGTGAATTCGAAACCATAGACCCGGGCTAGGCGCTTGCGCCCATTGGCGTCGCGTACGAACCCGATGCGCTTGAGCGCGACGTTATCGTCGAGCAGCTCCAGGTCGAGCTTGGCGCAATGTTGCTTGACCCGTTCAAGCGCCTTCTCGCGTAGCCCGTGGTTGTGCCACAACCAGGCGCCGGCGGCGGCTACCACCATCAGAACGAACAGGTTCTCCAGGGTCAACATTTGCATATGCTCCAAACAGGTCAGTCCAGCTTAACTGTGTCCCTGGCCTGTCGTACAGGTGGCAATCAGGTTCATACTGCGCGCCGCATACTTTTGAAACAGCTTTGGAAAATTCGCATGAAACGTACACCGCATCTGCTTGCCATCCAGTCCCACGTGGTCTTCGGCCATGCCGGAAACAGCGCGGCGGTGTTCCCCATGCAGCGGGCCGGGGTGAATGTCTGGCCACTCAATACCGTGCAATTCTCCAACCATACTCAGTATGGCCAGTGGGCCGGTGAAGTGCTTGCTCCAGCGCAAATTCCTGCGTTGGTGGAAGGCATTTCCAACATCGGCGAGCTGGGCCACTGCGACGCGGTGTTGTCCGGTTACCTGGGCAGTGCCGAACAAGGGCGTGCGATCCTGGCGGGTGTGCAACGGATCAAGGCGGTGAACCCCAAGGCGCTGTACCTGTGCGACCCGGTCATGGGGCATGCGGAAAAAGGCTGCATCGTCCCGGAGGAGGTGAGCGAGTTCCTGCTCGATGAGGCCGCTTCGGTGGCCGACATCCTCTGCCCGAACCAGCTCGAGCTGGACAGCTTCTGTGGCCGCAGGGCGCAATCCCTGGACGATTGCGTGGCCATGGCCCGTGGTCTGCTCGAGCGTGGGCCGAAAGTGGTGCTGGTCAAGCACCTGGCCTACCCAGGGCGTGCCGAGGACAGCTTCGAGATGCTGCTGGTCACCGGCGACGGCTGCTGGCATCTGCAGCGCCCGCTGTTGGCGTTTCCCCGCCAGCCGGTGGGCGTAGGGGACCTGACCTCCGGGCTGTTCCTGGCCCGGGTGCTGCTGGGCGACAGCTGGGTGCAGGCGTTCGAGTTCACCGCCGCCGCAGTACATGAGGTGTTGCTGGAAACCCAGGCCTGTGCCAGCTACGAGCTGCAGCTGGTCCGGGCCCAGGATCGCATCGCCCATCCGCGCGTGCGCTTCCAGGCGCAACGTCTGGTGGTCGGCAACTAATCGGCTAGCGCTGCCCCCTGTGGAAGCGGGCTTTTCCCGCGATTAGGCCGAGCCCAGTATCATCGCCGCCTGGCAAGGGCTTCGCCCTTGATCGCGGGGCAAGCCCGCACACAGGGGTAGTGCTAACCGCTTGTGGGGGCGGTAGCCTCCAAAGCCATTCGGTAACGACTAGATCGAATCGGTCTTGAGGTTCTGGTAGCGCTGTTCCAGTTCCTGGCGGATCTGCCGGCGCTGCTGGCCTTGCAAGAAGCGGCGCTTCTCTTCGCTGCTTTGCGGCTGGCGTGGCGGTACCTGTACCGGACGGCGGTTGTCGTCCACTGCGACCATGGTGAAGAAACAGCTGTTGGAATGGCGTACGGAGCGCTCGCGGATGTTCTCGGTCACCACCTTGATGCCCACTTCCATCGAGGTATTGCCGGTGTAGTTGACCGAAGCGAGGAACGTCACCAGCTCGCCCACGTGCACAGGCTCGCGGAAGATCACCTGGTCCACGGACAACGTCACCACATAAGTGCCGGCGTAGCGGCTGGCGCAGGCGTAGGCGACTTCGTCGAGGTACTTGAGCAGGGTGCCGCCATGTACGTTGCCCGAAAAATTGGCCATGTCCGGGGTCATCAGGACAGTCATCGTCAACTGGGCGTTTCCAGGTTCCATAGTGTGCTCACGGGTTGGTTGCGCTGAAACGGGGCGGGTATCTGCAGACACTTCTGTTTCCCCCTCAATGTGGTTTCACATCCTGGTACGGGACGTCGGCCGACGCGCCATCGTCACGCGAATCATGCCATCGCTGGCGGCAAAATCGCCGATCTGTTTCTGCATATTGCATCGGCGTTTCGCACACAGGCGCGATGTTAACCTGAGCGAGCCCACGCAACCTGGGCTTTCCTGCATTGAACACAGTATGTACTTGCTGCTCGCTCGGGTTTGCCTCGGCAGAGGAGCGGTCTGCCCAGGCAACGAGAAAAGGAGTCCCTCGCCATGCATGCCATCAGCTTCATTCAGGATCTGGCCGTGATCATGCTGGTGGCCGGGGTGGTCACCATTCTTTTCCATCGCTTCAAGCAGCCTGTCGTGCTGGGGTACATCGTCGCCGGCTTCATCATCGGCCCGCACACACCGCCCTTCGGCCTGATCCATGATGAAGACACGATCAAGACCCTGGCCGAACTCGGGGTGATCTTCTTGATGTTCTGCCTGGGCCTGGAGTTCAGCCTGCGCAAGTTGTTCAAGGTCGGTGCCACGGCGTTCATCGCGGCCTTCCTGGAAATCGTGCTGATGATCTGGATCGGCTTCGAGATCGGCCGCTGGTTTGGTTGGAGCACGATGGATTCGCTGTTCCTGGGCGCGATCCTGGCCATTTCCTCGACCACCATCATCGTCAAGGCGCTCAACGACCTGAAGATGAAGAACGAGCGCTTCGCCCAATTGATCTTCGGGGTGCTGATCGTGGAGGACATCCTGGGTATCGGCATCATTGCCCTGCTTTCAGGCATCGCGGTCAGCGGCACGGTCAGTTCGGGCGAGGTGTTTTCCACGGTGGGCAAGCTGTCGCTGTTCATGATCGTCGCCCTGGTCGTCGGCATCCTGCTGGTGCCACGGCTGCTGGCCTACGTGGCGAAGTTCGAAAGCAACGAAATGCTGTTGATCACCGTGCTGGGCCTGTGTTTCGGGTTCTGTCTGCTGGTGGTCAAGCTCGAATACAGCATGGTTCTGGGTGCGTTCCTGATCGGCGCGATCATGGCCGAGTCCCGGCAACTGCTGAAGATCGAACGCCTGATCGAACCGGTGCGCGACCTGTTCAGTGCCATCTTCTTCGTGGCCATCGGCCTGATGATCGACCCGCGCGTTCTGGTCGACTACGCCTGGCCTATTGCGGTCATTACCGTGGCGGTGGTGTTGGGCAAGATGCTGTCGTGCGGCATGGGCGCCTTCATTGCCGGCAATGACGGGCGTACCTCGCTGCGCGTGGGAATGGGCCTTTCGCAGATTGGCGAATTTTCCTTCATCATCGCGGCGCTGGGCATGACCTTGCAGGTCACAAGTGACTTCCTCTACCCGGTAGCGGTGGCTGTTTCGGCAATTACCACCTTGCTCACGCCCTACCTGATTCGCGCCGCCGACCCCTTGTCGCTGAAGCTCGGCAAGGTGGTGCCCGGTCGGCTGGCACGGGTGTTGTCGCTATATGGTGAATGGTTGCGCAGCATCCAACCCCAAGGGGAAGGCGCCATGGTGGCTGCGATGGTCAGGCGCATCCTGCTGCAGGTCGGCGTGAACCTGGCGTTGGTGATCGCGATCTTCTTCAGTGGCGGTTACTTCGCCGAGCGTATCGGCACCTGGCTGATGGAGTGGGTCGGCGATATCAGCCGGCAGAAGGCATTGATCTGGGGCGCTGCGCTATTGCTGTCGTTGCCGTTCCTGATTGCCGCCTACCGCAAGCTCAAGGCGCTTTCGATGCTGCTGGCCGAGCTGGGCGTCAAGCCGGAGATGGCAGGGCGGCATACCCAGCGTGTGCGGCGGGTGATCGCCGAAGTGATTCCGTTGTTGTCGCTGCTGGTGATCTTCCTGCTGCTTTCGGCGCTGTCGGCGAGCATCCTGCCGACCAACGAGCTTCTGCTGGTGATCGCAGTGGTAGCGGCAGTGGTGGTGGCATTGCTGTGGCGCTGGTTCATCCGGGTCCATACCCGCATGCAGATCGCCTTGCTGGAAACGCTGGACAACAATCGCGACCAAGCCCATTGAAGGAGGGCTTTCTGCGCTTGATTTAATCGAAGTCCGAGGGGATGGAGCGGTAGCGACGCGGCCAAGCGCAGAAAGCCAGGCGATTCTACGGTGGATGGTGGCTAAGAGCCATGGGTTGAGTGTAGGGAAAGCCCACAAAGGCTGTAGGCTTTCGCTAATCCTATGCGCCGAAGGGTATCAGCTCTCCAGCCAGACATCCCTGGCCCAATGCCAAACGGATTCCCAGTTGTCTTCGGCGATGGCTTCTTCATCGCCATCCCACAAGACCACGGTGCCGTCTTCCTCGACGCAATAGTAGCTGTCGCCATCCTGGCACAGCGGGATCAAGTCCCGGGGCACGCCCGCATCCCAGGCGTTCGCGGCAACGTCTGGCAGGTAGGTATGGGACTGCGGATCGGTGACGGTGACCGGTTCCAGGCTGCCGTAGACCACGTCGCTGACGGTCAGCAGGAACTCCTTGAACACGAAGGGAATGTTGATGAACAGCTGCTCTTCGATCTCCACCAGCAAGTCTTCGTCTGGCAGTTCCAGCGGCACGGGAACCGGCTCGTTGGCTTCCCGGAGTTGTTCGATCACTTCTTCCACGGCTTACATCCTCTGACCTTGATGACAACGCTGCGCGTTATACCCTAGTAGGCCAGTCTGCCAAAAGCAAAAACCCCGGGCAGGGGCGGAAACAAAAAGCTTGGGGCCGCTTTGCGGCCCTCTCGCGGGGCAAGCCCGCTCCTACAAGAACGATGCAACACCGATCTGTAGGCGCGGGCTTGTCCCGCGAGAGGGCTGCAAGGCAGCCCCAACGTATGCCAGCGGAAGAATCAGCCGTTCTGGCGGATGCCAGCGAGCAGCCAAGGCTGGTTCTCGCCCTGTGCACGCTCCATATGCCAGCTCTCGCTGAACGCTTCGCCCTGGTCGAAGCGCGAGGTCTTCGAGACACCGTGGAAGGTCAGGGTCGCGATGGTCTTGTCGGCGCGGTCATCGACGCCTTCGAGCTGTACATCGAGGTTGTCGATGTAGGTGGACTGGAAGCCATCACCCAGGTCGGCACGCTCGCGCTTGAGGAACTCGAGCATCTGTGGGGTGACGAACTCGGCGATCTTGTCCATCTCGTTGGCATCCCAATGCTGCTGCAGCGACATGAAGTGGCTGCGTGCGGCGTTCAGGAAGTTCTGCTCGTTGAACCAGGCCGGGGCGTTGATCACTGGGGCGGCGGCAGGCGCAGCGGCGCCACCGAAGACCGACGGCTGGGCTGGCTGGGCATGGGTTTCACGCTGGTAAGGCGCGTGGCCGGCGGCGGCGTGTTGCGGCTGCTGCTGGCGACGGCGCGCGGCGATGAAGCGGAACACCAGGAAGGCGATCAGGCCCATGATCAGGAAGTCGAGGATCTGCATGCCCTGGAAGCCGTCGCCCATGAACATGGAAGCCAGCAGGCCGCCCGCGGCGATACCAGCCAATGGGCCCAGCCAGCGCGAAGCACCGCTGGCGGCGGCCGGGGCGCGGCCAGGAGCGGTCGGCGCGGCGGCCGGCGTGGTTGGCGTAGCCTGGCGGGTCTGGTGGATAGGCGCGGAGCCCGAGCTCTTGCCGCCGCCGAAACGCTTGGCGTTGGCGTCCAGGCTCAGCGTCAGGCCGACGCACAGCGCCAGTACGATGCTAAGAAAACGTTGCATAGATGGGATTTCCCCTGTGGGTGGATTGCACGCGCGTCATGTTGCACAGGTTGTTGTGCACATGACCAGCGCCATAATGTTTCCATCTTTTGCCTGATGGGCCTGTACACAAGCCCATTCAGTGCGTAGGACCTTTCGTCAGCAGGCAAAAGAAAAGACTACAGTCGGCTGGAAGCCGTAGCGTTCGGTATCAGATCGCTTCCAGTTTGGCGTAGCCCAGCATCAGCCACTTGCTGCCTTCGGCGAAGTTGACCTGCACCCGTGCCTGGGCCCCCGAGCCTTCGAAATTGAGGATCACGCCTTCGCCGAACACCGAATGCTGCACACGTTGGCCCAGGGTGAACGCCGTTTGCGGAATGCTGGCATTGGCGAACAGGCTGCTGGAATTGCTCTGATTGCCACCGAAGGGGCGGCTGACGCTATTGGACAGACGCACTTCCTGCACCAGCCCCGCCGGAATTTCCCGTACGAAACGCGACACCTTGTTGTAGGTCTCGCTGCCGTACAGGCGACGGGTTTCGGCGTAGGTCATGATCAGCTGGCGCATGGCCCGGGTGATGCCCACGTAGGCCAGGCGACGTTCCTCTTCGAGGCGGCCTGGCTCTTCCAGGCTCATCTTGTGAGGGAACAAGCCTTCCTCCATGCCCACCAGGAACACATAGGGGAACTCCAGGCCCTTGGCGCTGTGCAAGGTCATCAATTGCACGCTGTCTTCATGTTCGTCCGCCTGGGCATCGCCGGCCTCCAGGGAAGCATGGCCGAGGAAGGCCGACAGCGGCGAAAGGTCGGCATCGTCTTCGCTGGTTTCGAAGTTGCGCGCGGCGCTGACCAGTTCCTCGAGGTTTTCTACCCGTGCCTGGCCTTTTTCGCCTTTTTCTTCCTGGTGGTAGATGATCAGGCCGGACTGCTCGATGACGGTCTGGGTCATCAGGTGCAGTGGCATGTCCAAGGTCTTGGCGGCCAGGTTTTCCATGAGCTCGATGAAAGCGCCCAGGGCGCTTGCCGCACGGCCTTTCAGGGCTTTGGCGGCGAGCAGCTGGCACATGGCTTCCCACATCGACAGCTGGCTGTGGCGGGCATGGTCGCGGATCGCTTCGACGGTTTTCTCGCCGATGCCACGCGGTGGCACGTTGATTACCCGTTCGAGGGCGGCATCGTTGCCGCGGCCTTCGAGAAGGCGCAAGTAGGCCATGGCGTTCTTGATTTCTGCGCGTTCGAAGAAGCGTTGGCCGCCGTAGATGCGGTAGGGAATACGCTCGCGCAGCAGGGCTTCTTCCAATACCCGTGACTGGGCGTTGGAGCGATACAGGATGGCGATGTCGTTGCGCGCATTGCCTTGCCTGATCAGGCTCTCGATGGTCTCGACCACATAGCGCGCTTCGTCGTGTTCGTTATAGGCGGCGTACAACGTCAGCGGCTCGCCTTCGCCCATGTCGGTCCACAGTTCCTTGCCCAGGCGCCCGCTGTTGTTGGCGATCAGGGCATTGGCCGCCTTGAGGATGCCACCGGTGGAGCGGTAGTTCTGCTCCAGGCGGATTAGCTCGGCGTCAGGGAAGTCGGCGGTGTACTGGTGGATGTTCTCGATCTTGGCCCCGCGCCAGCCATAGATGGACTGGTCATCGTCGCCCACGGCCATCAGGCTGCCGCCGTTCTGGCCGGCCAGCAGGCGCAGCCAGGCGTACTGCACGGCGTTGGTGTCCTGGAACTCGTCCACCAGCAGGTGGCGGAAGCGTCGCTGGTAGTGCTCCAGCAGGCCGGGGTGGTCGCGCCACAAGTCCAGGGCGCGCAACAGCAACTCGGAGAAATCGATGACCCCAGCACGTTCGCAAGCCTGCTCATAGGCTTCGTAGATGCTGCGCATGGTGCCCAGGAACAGGTCGCCGCCGGCCTGGATATGTTGCGGGCGCAGGCCCTCGTCCTTCTGCCCGTTGATGAACCATTGGGCCTGGCGTGCTGGCCAGCGCTGCTCGTCGAGGCCAAGCTCGCGGATCACCCGCTTGACCAGGCGCTGCTGGTCATCGCTGTCGAGAATCTGGAAGTTCTGCACCAGGCGCGCTTCCTGCCAGTGCGCACGCAACAGGCGGTGTGCCAGGCCGTGGAAGGTACCGACCCACATGCCCGCCGGGTTGATGCCCAGCAGCTGCTCGATCCGCTGGCGCATTTCGGCGGCGGCCTTGTTGGTGAACGTCACCGACAGGATCGAGTGCGGCGAAGCCTGCTCGACCTGGATCAGCCAGGCGATGCGATGCACCAGCACGCGGGTTTTACCGGAGCCGGCGCCAGCAAGCACCAGCTGACGCCCAAGCGTGGCCGCGACAGCCTGGCGTTGGGCATCATTGAGGGAGTTCAACAGGAGGGAGAGGTCATCTGTGTGCATCCGGCCATTCTAGGGCCAAGCCGGTCAAGGGACAAACACCTACTGTATGAATATTCACCTTCTGGTAGCGTCGCTCATCGGGTGATTCGCTACGCTCGGTCGCCCCCAGGACTTCGATACCACTGGCTGCCATGCCTGGCCAGCAAGCTGTTGGCCTGCTCTGGCCCGTTGCTTCCGGCGGCATAGTGGCGCGGGGGCTGGAAGTGTTCTTCCCAGCCCTTGAGGATCGGGTCGATCCAAGCCCAGGCGGCTTCCACTTCGTCACGTCGCATGAACAGCGTCGAATCCCCCTCGAGCACGTCCAGCAACAAACGTTCATAGGCTTCCCAGCGGCGGGTCTGGCCGAACACCTGGGCCAGGTTCAGGTCCAGTTCGACAGGCGCCAGACGCATGCCTTTGCCCGGGCTCTTGGTCATCATGCGCAGGCTGATGCGCTCCTCGGGCTGCAGCTGGATCAACAGCTGGTTGACCTGGCCGCCGCTGAACAGCTCGTGGGGCACCGGCTTGAACTGGATGACGATTTGCGACGAGCGCCGCGCCATGCGCTTGCCGGTGCGCAGGTAGAAGGGCACGCCGGCCCAGCGCCAGTTGTCGATGTGCGCGTGCACGGCGACGAAGGTCTCGGTGTCGCTGTCGTTGTCGACGTCCTTTTCGAAGTAGTAGGCCGGCACTTCCTGGCCGCCGATATGGCCGGCGCCGTATTGGCCGCGCACGGTCTTGTCCTGCACGTCCTGGCCGGTGATCGGCTTGAGCGCCCGAAGGATCTTCACCTTTTCATCACGTACCGCCTCGGCCTCGAACTGCGCCGGTGGCTCCATGGCAACCAGGCACAGCAGCTGCAGCAGGTGGTTCTGCAGCATGTCGCGGGTCGCACCCGCGCGGTCGTAGTAGGCGCCGCGGTTTTCCACGCCCAGGGTTTCGCAGACGCTGATCTGTACATGGTCGACCTGGCCATTGCGCCATACCGGCTCCAGCAGGGCATTGGCAAAACGCAGAGCCATGAGGTTCTGCACCGTTTCCTTGCCCAGATAGTGGTCGATACGAAACACCTGGCTCTCGTCGAATACCGCGCCAATGGCTTCGTTGATCGCCGTGGCCGATTCCAGCGAGTGGCCGATGGGCTTTTCCAGCACGATGCGCGCTTCGCTGTCGGCAAGGCCGGCAATGCGCAGGTGGTTGGCGATGGGCACGAACAGGTTGGGTGCGGTGGCCAGGTAGTAGATGCGGGCCAGCCCTCCAGGCTCACCCAGGTAACGCGCAAGGCGCACGAAATCGGCGCTTTGCAGGGCATCCATGGCGAAGTAGTCCAGGCGTGCGCAAAAGCGCCGCCAGACATCTTCCTCGAAATCGTTGCGGGCGATCTGGGCCCGGCAGTTACGCTCGGCGAGCTTGAGGTATTCGTCCCGTGGCAAGGGGCGCCGGGCCAGCGCGATGATTCTCACGGCGTTGTGCAGGCGGCCCTCGCGATACAGGTGATAAAGCGCCGGCAGCAGTTTGTGCAGGGCCAGGTCGCCCGTACCGCCGAAGACCAGGATGTCGCAAGGAATAGTCAAAACCACCACTCTCCACGTTCGTTTAGCTGGGCGGGTCGCGGGTCTTGTAGTATAACTACAAGAAAGCTACATCCCGGCCAGCCGATCATAACCGAGTCCAGCCTGTGAATCTGTTGCAACATATCGCCCAATCGCGCCATTTGCTGCGCAAATCGGAACTGAAAGTGGCCGACCATGTGCTGCTCGATCCGGCTGCCGTCATGCACAGCTCCATGGCCGACCTGGCTCACAGCGTAGGGATCAGCGAGCCGACCATTGTGCGCTTTTGCCGGGCGATCGGCTGTTCAGGCTTCCAGGACCTCAAGCTCAAGCTGGCGCAGAGTCTGGCCGCTGGCGCCAGTTTCGGGCAGTTCGCGATCCATGAAGACGACTCGGTCGCCGACTACAGCCTGAAGATCTTCGACACCACGCTACATACCTTGATGGAGGTGCGCGAACACCTCAATCCCCAGGCCCTGCAACAGGCGGTAACCGCCATGGCCCAGGCCCAGCGCGTGGAGTTCTATGGCTTTGGTGCCTCCGGCGCGGTGGCGGCCGATGCCCAGCACAAGTTCTTCCGCCTGCTGCTCAGCGCCGCAGCCTATTCCGACCCGCACATGCAGGCGATGTCCGCGGTGACGCTCAAGCCTGGCGATGTGGCCGTGTGCATCTCCCAGTCGGGTCGCTCCAAGGACCTGCTGATCACGGCCAACCTGGTGCGTGAAAGCGGGGCCAATTTGATCACCTTGTGCCCGAGCCAGACGCCGTTGGCTGAATTGTCCACCGTCAACCTGGCCATCGACGTGCACGAAGACACCGAGATCTACACCCCATTGACCTCGCGTATCGCCCACCTGGTGGTGATCGACGTGCTGGCGATGGGCGTGGCCATGGCCCGCGGGCCGAGCCTGGTCAACCACCTCAAGAGCGTCAAGCGCAGCTTGCGCAGCCTGCGGCTGTCGCCCAAGTCGGTCAAGGCGACCGACGACTGATCGTTACAGCCTGTGCCGGCCTCTAGGTAAACCTTTTGCGCCCATCTGTGGGAGCGAGGTCAGCGCTAGCCGCTTGTTCTCTATTGCGCGTTGCGCGGCTGGGTGCCTCGCATAGAGCAACGCATATCTGTGTCGCCTGTGGGAGATTACCCAGCCCTTCGGGCTGCGCTGTCGCGCAAAGAACAAGCGTCTAGCGCCGCCCCCTGTGGGAGCGGGCTTGTCCCGCGATTGGGCCGGGCCGGATATCACCGTCGCCTGGCAAGGGCTTCGCCCTTGATCGCGGGACAAGCCCGCTCCTACAGGCAGTGAAAATTCACGATTCTGTCACCAATCCACCGCAAAACCGTAAACCCGCAAGGCCAATCTGAAACTCCCGCATCCTTTCAGGGAGACAGGCAATGGCACGTGATCATGACGGTTCGTACCAACCCAGCGCCAAGGCTCGCAAGCAGCAGGAAAAGGACCAGCGCCGCATGGAGTTCCGCCGCGCGATCGAAAGCTATTGCGACCAGCGCCAACTGCTGCGCGAGATCACCGATTACCCTGACCTGCAGGACATCATGGTATGGCAGGTATCGGCGGCATCTTCCCCGAAAATCGCTCCACAAGCCCGCTGATTTTCGCCCGTTCGTTACGAATGAACGCCAGGAATGCCAATGCCACCGGTGACTGACGCTTGGCCTTGGACTGCACCACGCACCAGCTGCGGTACAGGGGCAGTTCCTCGACCGGCAGCTCTTTCAGAACACCGGTGGCCAGCTCCATGTTCACTGCATGGCGGGTCAGCAGGGCGATGCCCAGGCCTGCGATCACGCACTCGCGCTGGGCGTCGGCAGAAGCGACTTCCAGGGTCTGGGTGAAATGCACGCGTTTGTCCTTGAAGTATTCTTCGCAGGCCTTGCGCGTGCCCGAGCCTTGCTCGCGAACCAGCAGTGTGTGGGGTTCCAGGTCCTGCAGACGGAGCTTTTCCAGCTTGCACAGCGGATGGTCCGGCGGTGCCACGGCAACGATTGGGTTATTCAGGAACGGCATGAACTCCAGGCCCATGTCCTGGGGAACCATCGACATGATGATCAGGTCGTCGCGATTATCTGAAAGGCGCCGGATCGCCTGGGCGCGGTTGACCACCGTCAGGGTCAGGTTGACCTCCGGGTGGCGCTGCTTGAACGCGGCGAACAGGTGCGGCACGAAGTACTTGGCGCTGGATTCGATCGCCAGCTTCAGCTGCCCTTGCAGCGAGCCCTGCATGTCCGACAGCTGCATGTCGAGGTTTTCCAGGCGCCCGAAGATGTCCCGGCTCGCGCGCTGCAGGGCTTCGGCCGCCTCGGTGAGGTACAGCTTCTTGCCGACATATTCGAACAACGGCTGGCCGACCAGCTCTTCGAGCTGGCGGATCTGTAGACTTACGGCGGGTTGCGTCAGCGCCATCTCTTCGGCCGCCCGGCTGTAAGAGCGCAGGTCACACACCTCGTTGAAAATCTGCAATTGCCTTAAAGTCATGCGCATCAATGACTTACGCATTTTTCCCCGCCTCCGCGCAACACCCTGTTACGGCACTATAAGCTTTTGCTAATGCCGACCCTAACAAATATTGATTTTTGTTTATCAACCTACAGCGCTAGGGTGCATATGCGACTGGCCAGCAGCGTCTGGTCACGCCGACCGGCAGTACCGGCTCGTGTGTTCCATCGGCTTTGGGAAGACTCCAGTGATAAAAAAAATCCTGATCGCCAACCGGGGTGAAATCGCAGTTCGGATCGTGCGTGCGTGCGCCGAGATGGGCATTCGCTCCGTGGCGATCTATTCCGACGCCGACCGTCATGCCTTGCACGTCAAGCGCGCCGACGAGGCCTACAGCATCGGTGCCGAGCCCCTGGCCGGTTACCTGAACCCGCGCAAGCTGGTGAACCTCGCTGTAGAGACCGGCTGCGACGCCTTGCACCCAGGTTACGGTTTCCTTTCGGAAAATGCTGAGCTGGCGGAAATTTGCGCCGAGCGTGGCATCAAGTTCATCGGGCCGGCCGCCGACGTCATTCGCCGCATGGGCGACAAGACCGAAGCGCGTCGCACCATGATCCAGGCCGGTGTGCCGGTCACCCCAGGTACCGAAGGCAACGTCGCCGATATCCACGAAGCCCTGGCCGAGGGCGACCGCATCGGTTACCCGGTGATGCTCAAGGCCACCTCCGGGGGTGGAGGTCGTGGTATCCGTCGCTGCAACAGCCGCGAGGAGCTGGAGCAGGCCTTCCCTCGCGTGATTTCCGAAGCGACCAAGGCCTTCGGTTCGGCGGAAGTGTTCCTGGAAAAATGCATCGTCAACCCCAAGCACATCGAGGCGCAGATCCTGGGTGACAGCTTCGGCAACGTGGTGCACCTGTTCGAGCGCGACTGCTCGATCCAGCGCCGCAACCAGAAGCTCATCGAGATCGCCCCAAGCCCCCAGCTGACCCCCGAACAGCGCGCCTACATCGGCGATCTGGCCGTGCGCGCAGCCAAGGCGGTGAACTACGAGAATGCCGGTACCGTGGAGTTCCTGCTCGCCGATGGCGAGGTGTACTTCATGGAGATGAACACCCGTGTGCAGGTGGAACACACCATCACCGAGGAAATCACCGGTATCGACATCGTTCGCGAACAGATCCGCATCGCCTCGGGCCTGCCGCTGTCGGTCAAGCAGGAAGACATCCAGCACCGCGGCTACGCATTGCAGTTCCGCATCAACGCCGAAGACCCGAAGAACAACTTCCTGCCAAGCTTCGGCAAGATCACCCGTTACTACGCGCCCGGCGGCCCAGGCGTGCGCACCGATACCGCGATCTACACCGGCTACACCATTCCGCCGTTCTACGACTCCATGTGCTTGAAACTGGTGGTCTGGGCGTTGACCTGGGAAGAAGCCATGGACCGCGGCCTGCGGGCCCTGGACGACATGCGCGTGCAAGGCGTGAAGACCACCGCCGCGTACTACCAGGAGATCCTGCGCAATCCGGAATTCCGTAGCGGCCAGTTCAATACCAGCTTCGTGGAAAGCCACCCGGAACTGACCAACTACTCGATCAAGCGCAAACCCGAAGAGCTGGCCCTGGCCATCGCCGCCGCCATTGCTGCACACGCAGGCCTGTGAGGAACCGAATAATGTCCAAGAAAATCTTTGTCACCGACACAATCCTGCGCGACGCCCACCAGTCCCTGCTGGCCACCCGCATGCGCACCGAAGACATGCTGCCGATCTGCGACAAGCTCGACAAGGTCGGCTACTGGTCCCTGGAAGTCTGGGGCGGCGCCACTTTCGATGCCTGCGTGCGCTTCCTCAAGGAAGACCCCTGGGAGCGCCTGCGCAAGCTGCGTGCGGCCCTGCCCAACACCCGCCTGCAGATGCTGCTGCGCGGCCAGAACCTGCTGGGCTACCGCCACTACAGCGATGACGTGGTCAAGGCCTTCGTCGCCAAGGCCGCGGTCAATGGCATCGACGTGTTCCGCATCTTCGACGCTATGAACGACGTGCGTAACCTGCGTGTTGCCATCGAAGCGGTCAAGGCTGCCGGCAAGCATGCCCAGGGCACCATCGCCTACACCACCAGCCCCGTGCACACCATCGATGCCTTCGTGGCGCAGGCCAAGCAGATGGAGGCGATGGGTTGCGACTCCGTGGCGATCAAGGACATGGCCGGCCTGCTGACACCCTTCGCCACCGGCGAGCTGGTCAAGGCACTGAAGGCCGAGCAGTCGCTGCCGGTGTTCATCCATTCCCACGATACCGCCGGCCTGGCCGCCATGTGCCAGCTCAAGGCGGTGGAAAACGGTGCCGACCACATCGACACCGCCATCTCCAGCTTCGCCTGGGGTACCAGCCACCCGGGCACCGAGTCGATGGTCGCCGCGCTCAAAGGCACCGAGTTCGACACCGGCCTGGACCTGGAGCTGTTGCAGGAAATCGGCCTGTATTTCTACGCCGTGCGCAAGAAGTACCACCAGTTCGAAAGCGAGTTCACCGCCGTGGACACCCGCGTGCAGGTCAACCAGGTTCCGGGCGGCATGATTTCCAACCTGGCCAACCAGCTCAAGGAGCAGGGCGCGCTCAACCGCATGAACGAAGTGCTGGCGGAGATCCCGCGGGTGCGTGAAGACCTCGGCTTCCCGCCGCTGGTAACCCCGACCTCGCAGATCGTCGGTACCCAGGCGTTCTTCAACGTGCTCGCTGGCGAGCGCTACAAGACCATCACCAACGAGGTGAAGCTGTACCTGCAAGGTGGCTACGGCAAGGCGCCGGGTGTGGTCAACGAGCAACTGCGCCGCCAGGCGATCGGCAGCGAAGACGTGATCGACGTGCGCCCGGCCGATCTGCTCAAGCCGGAGATGGCCAAGCTGCGTGCCGAAATCGGCAGCCTGGCCCGCTGCGAGGAAGACGTGCTGACCTTCGCCATGTTCCCGGACATCGGCCGCAAGTTCCTCGAGGAACGCGAGGCCGGCACCCTGACCCCTGAAGCGCTGCTGCCGATTCCGGAAGCGGGCGCGGTGGCCGGCCCAGGTGGCGAAGGCGTGCCGACCGAGTTCGTCATCGATGTGCACGGCGAGACCTACCGCGTCGACATCACCGGTGTGGGCGTCAAGGCCGAAGGCAAGCGTCACTTCTACCTGTCCATCGACGGCATGCCGGAAGAGGTGGTCTTCGAGCCCCTCAACGAATTCGTCAGCGGTGGCGGCAGCAAGCGCAAGCAAGCCAGTGGCCCGGGCCACGTGAGCACCACCATGCCGGGCAACATCGTCGATGTGCTGGTCAAGGAAGGTGACACGGTCAAGGCCGGCCAGGCGGTATTGATCACCGAAGCCATGAAGATGGAGACCGAAGTCCAGGCGCCGATCGCCGGCAAGGTCACCGCCATCCATGTGGCCAAGGGCGATCGCGTCACGCCGGGCGAGATCCTGATCGAGATCGAAGGCTGATCGAAGCCTTCGACTCATAAGCGGTTTACCTCATGGGGAGCGATATGCTCCCCTTTTTTTTTGTGCTGCCTTTTTGTGCGCAATCGCGGGACAAGCCCCACACAGGCTCTGCAACTCAGCCCTTGCGGCAAGCCTCCAAGGTCTTCACCTGCCCCTCGGGCCGCTGGTTATCTTCGCTCAACCAGCGCTGGAACCCAGCTTCCACCGCGGGCCACTCGTCATCGGTGATCGAGTACCAGGCCGTGTCCCGATTGTGGTCCTTGACCACCATGTGTTTGCGGAACACCCCTTCGAAGGTAAAGCCAAACCGCTCGGCCGCACGTTTGGAGCGAGCGTTGGCGTTGTTGCACTTCCACTCCAGGCGGCGGTTGCCCAGTTCGAAGCCCAGCTTGCCGAGCAAATAGACGGCCTCGGTGCCACGTGGCGTGCGTTGCATCGCGGCGCCGAAGGCGATGTGTCCGATCTCGAAGCGGCCCTGCTCGGGGACGATCGACATGTAGCTCAAGATGCCCTGCACCTGGTCGCAGGCTCGGTCGATGACGCTGTAGAACAGCGGGTCGCGACCGGCGGCGTTGCCTTCCAGCCAGCGGTCGAAGCTGGCGCGCTCGCTGAAGGGGCCGTAGGGCAAGTAGTCCCATAGCACCGGATCTGATCCCGGCCCTTGCAGGACTTCCCATAGATCATCACCGTGGCGGGCAGGGTCGAGTTTTTCCAGGCGGATGAAACGGCCCTCAAGAGGCTCGGCCTTGGGCGTCGCTGCGGGTTTCCAGTTCAATGCGTCAGTCATGTTCGGCCTACAGCCCTTTGCGAAATTGAATGAAGCCCGGCCGCTCGGCGACTTGCTCGTACAAGCTGATGGCGGTGGCGTTGGTTTCATGGGTCAGCCAGTGCACCTTGATGCAACCCGCTGCCTTGGCTGTCGCGTAGACCCATTCGATCAGTTGGCGGCCGATGCCCAGGCCGCGCTGCTCGGCATTGACGTACAGGTCTTGCAGGTAGCAGGAGTTTTCGATGCTCCAGTTGGATCGATGATAGATCCAGTTGACCATCCCCACCGCCTTGCCATCGGCCCAGGCCAGGGCCGAATGGGTGGGTTCGTTCGGGTCGAGCAGGCGTTGCCAGGTGCTGGCGCTGACCTCGTCGGCCAATTCGGTCTGGTAGAACCGCAGGTAGGCCTGCCACAGGGCGAGCCAGGCAGCATGGTCGTGGGCGCTGACAGGGCGCAGGGTGATCTCGGACATGGTGGTTTTCCTTTTCCTTCAGAGTGAATGCATTTGGGCTGCAAGCTGGTTGTCCAGGTGATCCGCGCTGGCGGCCAGGCCCTCGCGTACACCCTGGATATCCTCGGCCGAGCGGTTCTGGCTGAGCTTGCGCGCCCCTTGCAGGCGCGCAATGGGCAGACGGATGCCAACGATGGCGCGAAGCATGCCGTCGATGTAGTCGCGGGGGGCGTCGGTCACTTTCCAGGGCTCGGCCCGGCCCTGTTCGTGCCGGTCGGTCAGGCGGGTGACGATGTCCAGCAGGCGCGGGGCATCCTGGATCACTTCCACGGCGCCGTAGGCGTGTACCGCCAGGTAGTTCCAGGTGGGCACGACCTTGTGATGTTCGGCTTTGCTGGGGTAGTAGCTGGGGCTGACATAGGCGTCGGCGCCAGCGAACACCAGCAGGGCTTCGTCGCCTTGTTCCAGCGCCTGCCATTGGGGATTGGCCCGGGCCAGGTGGGCGTAGACCGTGCCGTACGCGCCTTCATGGGGATCGAGCAGTACCGGCAGGTGAGTTGCCAGCAGGCCTTGTTCGCCATGGCTGACCAGCAGGGCGAGGCGGGTTTGCAGCATTTGCTGGTGCAAACGCTCAAGGTCATGTTCTTGATGGGGCTTGGCGTTGTACATGCGAGGTTCCTTGTCGAATGGCTCCATCCTAGGCAGGCTATTGGTTCTCTGTAAGAGCCAATACCGGCTGTTTTGATAGGTCCAATGACATGAACGAACGTGCCCTCGCGTTGCCCTTCGACCCTGCCGGCATCGTGCTCGACCGTAGCCGGGGCCTCAGCCATCAGCTTTATCAGGCGCTGCGTGTGCGGGTGCTCGATGGCCGTCTGGGCAGTGGCACGCGCTTGCCGGCCACGCGGGACCTGGCGGCGATGTTGTCGTTGTCTCGCAACAGCGTGGTACGCGCTTACGACCAGCTGTACGCCGAGGGCTACATCGAAAGCCGGGTGGGGGACGGCACCTACGTCAGCCAGCTGCCTAAACTATCCACACAACTGTCCACAGGGTTATCCCTGGGGTTATCAACAGGTTTATCCACATTTCACGCTTCTGATACTGAGGATTTATCCAGTTTCGAGCGTTCGAGCGAGCCCTTGCAGCGCCTGAAAAACAACCATCTGCCGCCACCCAAGGTGGGAGTACCGCGGGCTTTCCGGGTGGGTGTGCCGGCGTTCGATTTGTTCCCTTTCGAGGTCTGGGCCAGGCTGCAAGCGGGTTTCTGGCGAAACCCCGACCCTGCGTCGCTGGGGTATGGCGACCCGGCCGGGGAGCCTCCGTTGCGCGAACTCATCGCTGCCTATCTGCGGCGCTCCCGGGGGCTCTCCTGCAGTGCTGAACAAATTGTGATCACCAGTGGTGCGCAGCAAGCCATCAGCCTTTGTGCACAGTTGCTGTTGCAGCCTGGCGATGCCGTGGCTGTGGAAAACCCTGGGTATCGGGCGGCCGGGCATACATTTGCCCTGGCGGGCGCGAAGGTCAAAGGCGTGCCGGTGGACGATGAAGGCCTGGATTGCGAACGGCTGATGCACCTGCCCGATTGCCGGCTGGCCTATGTGACGCCCGCGCACCAGTACCCTACCGGCGTCACCATGAGCCTGGCCCGGCGCTTGTCGCTGCTGGCCTGGGCGCAGCGCCAGGATGGCTGGATCATCGAGGACGACTACGACGGCGAGTACCGCTACAGCGGCGCGCCGCTGGCGCCCTTGGCGTCGTTGGACCGTCAGGGGCGGGTGTTGTATGTGGGCACCTTCGGCAAGATTGCGTTTCCGGCCCTGCGCCTGGGTTACCTGGTGTTGCCCCGTCAGTTGGTGGAAGCGTTCAGCCAGGGGCGGGCGCTGGCGGTGCGCCATTCAGAGGTCGGCACCCAGTGCGTGATGGCGCAGTTCATGGCCCAGGGGCACTTCCAGCGGCACATCCGGCGCATGCGCAAGGCAGCGCTGAGCCGGCGCAACGTGCTCAAGGCGGGATGGCCTGTGGACGTTGCGGGGCTTGGCGCGATGCCGGAAGTGGCGGCGGGGCTGCATGTGAAGGTGGATGTGGATAACTTTGCGCGCGAGCAGGAACTGGTGGCGCGGGCAGAGGCGGTGGGGGTGGAGGTCAACCCGCTGAGCGGTTACTGGCTGGAGGACAGCGATGTGCCTGTGGATAAGCGGGCAGGGCTGGTGTTGGGGTTCGCGGCGGTGCCAGAGGCGCAGATTGCGGATGCACTGATGCGGTTGCGCAAGGCATGGAGAGCATGAGGGCCTGAAATCGCCGGCGAGCCGGCTCCCACAGGTTTAGCGGTGTCTGTGAAAACAGCGCAGCGCAGGTGGGAGCCGGCTTGCCGGCGATCGGGCCTTAGGTCAGGTCCCGGACTTGATGCGTGTCCAGGCTCGGGTGCGCGCCCGCTCGGCCTCACGCGGCAAGGGCTTCAAGGTGTACAGCTTGGCCATCGCCTCGGCAGTCGGGTACAGGTTGGGGTTGTTGCGGATCGCCGGGCTGACCTTGTCGGTAGCGTCCTTGTTCGGGTTCGGATAACCGACGAAGTCGCTGATCGGCGCAATCACCTCTGGCCGCAACAGGTAGTTGATGAAGGCGTGGGCGTCATCCGGGTTGGCGGCGTTCTTCGGGATGGCCAGCATGTCGAACCAGATTGGCGCGCCTTCCTTGGGCAGGCGCATGTCCACCACTACGCCGTTCTTGGCGTCGCGGGCGCGGTTGGCAGCCTGGGAGAAGCTGCCCGAATAGCCCACGGCCACGCAGATATCGCCATTGGCGATGTCCGCCATGTACTTGGAGGAGTGGAAGTAGGTGATATGCGGGCGGATCTTGAGCATCAGTGCTTCGGCTTTCTTGTAGTCGGCCGGCTTCTCGCTGTTGGGCGGCAGCCCCAGGTACTGCAGGGCCAGCGGCAGGATCTCCGACGGCGAATCGAGCAAGGCCACGCCACACTGCTTGAGCTTGGCAATGTTTTCTTCCTTGAAGATCAGGTCCCAGCTGTCCACCGGGGCCTTGTCGCCCAGCGCGGCCTTGACTTTGTCAGGGTTGAAGCCGATCAGCACGGTGCCGTACATATAAGGCACGGCATGCTTGTTACCGGGGTCGTTGGCCTCGATCAGCTTCATCAGCGCCGGGTCCAGGTGCTGCCAGTTGGGCAGCTTGCTGCGGTCCAGGGGTTGGAAAACGCCGGCCTCGATCTGCTTGGCCAGGAACACGTTCGACGGGACCACCACGTCATAGCCGGAGTTGCCCGTGAGCAGCTTGGCCTCCAGGGCTTCGTTGGTGTCGAAGATGTCGTAGATCAGCTTGACGCCGCTGTCCTTCTGAAAGTCCGTCAGGGTTTGCGGCGTGATGTAGTCGAACCAGTTGTACACCCGCAGGGTGCGCTGTTCGGCTTGGGCCGGCAAGGCGCCGGCCACAAGGCCGGCGGCGATGAGCGGGGCGAGCAGACGCGTGAGTCGGGCCATGGTCAGGCTCCTGGCTGGGTACGCTGGAAGCCTTCCAGCACGTTGACGGCATTGATACCGATTTCTTCCACAGCGTAGCCGCCTTCCATGACGAAGAGGGTCGGTTTGCCCAGGCGGCCGATGCGCTCACCCATGGCCAGGTAGTCGGGGCTGTCGAGCTTGAACTGGGAGATCGGGTCGTCCTTGAAGGTGTCTACGCCCAGGGAGACCACCACCACATCCGGGCCGTAGGCGGCGATTCGCTGGCAGGCATCCTCTAGCGCCTGGCTCCAGGCGGCCCAGTCGCTGCCGGCAGGCAGCGGGTAGTTGATGTTGCAGCCTTCCCCGGCGCCTTCCCCGGTTTCGTCGGCATAACCGAGGAAGAATGGGAATTCGTCCTGCGGGTCGCCATGGATCGAGGCGAAGAACACATCGCCGCGCTGGTAGAAGATGTCCTGGGTGCCGTTGCCATGGTGGTAGTCGACGTCCAGGATGGCGACCTTGCGGTGGCCTTGGTCGAGGAATGCCTGGGTCGCGATGGCGGCGTTGTTCAGGTAGCAATAACCGCCCATGACCTCGGCGGCGGCGTGGTGTCCCGGTGGGCGGCACAGGGCGAAGGCCGAGTGGGCGCCCTGTTGGATCGCCGCCTGGGCGGTCAGGGCAACCTGCGCGGCGCTGTAGGCGGCCTGCCAGGTACCGGCAGTGATCGGTGCGCCGGCATCGAAGCTGTAGTAGCCCAGCTCGCCGTGTAGGCCGGTGGGCTTGACCTTGCGCAGGGTGCGCGCCGGCCAGGTGAACGGCAGCAGGTCGCCTTCCTGGCCCAGTTCCGCCCAGCGTGCCCAGGCGCCTTCGAAGAAGTCCAGGTAATCGGCGCCATGCACCCGCAGCAGCGGAGCGCGGCCGAAGTCGCGCGGGCCCTCGATGGGGCCGAGGTTGCGCTTTTTCACCTGGTCCAGGACATGGTCGGCACGCGAAGGCATCTCGAAGCACGGCATCAGCTTGCCGTCGATCAGCTCGCAGCGGCCATGGTGCAGGCGGTGGTCATCGGAATAGATCGTCAGCACGTTGTTGTTCTCCGGTTTTTACTGGCGTGCCTCATTGTGTGAGGCGGCGTGGCGGGGGAGAACGACGGAAACGGCCAAAAGGGGATCGATGTGGCCAAAGCAGGTGTGCGATTTTCAAGGCCCAATCGCCGGCAAGCCGACTCCCAGCTGTTCTGCGCTGTACCTGTGGGAGCCGGCTTGCCGGCGATTGGGTCAATGCAGTCAGCCACGAAAATGACTGGGCGCCACGCCGCTCCAGCGCTGGAAGGCATGTCGGAAGCTTGCCGTCTCGCTGAACCCCAGTGTCTCGGCGATGCGGTAGATCGGCATCTGGTCCTCGGCCAGCAACTGTTTGGCCCGTTCGAAGCGCAGCTCGTCGAGCAATTGTTGATAGCTGCACCCAAGCGCCTGCAGGTGCCGGCGCAAAGTGCGCGAGGAGCAGTTCATCTGTCGCGCCAGGCCTTCGAGCCCGGGCGCGGCGTCCAGTTGCTGCATCAGCAGATGGCGAATACGCCCCAGCCAGGCCTGGCGCCCGGTGAATTCCAGATTGAGCTGCCGGCAGCGTTCGGCCATGGCCTTGTGGGTGATGGGGTCGGCCAGAGGCAGGGGCATGTCCAGCCAGCGGCGCTCGAAGGCGAACGCATTGTCGTTGGCCTCGAAGCCCAGCGGGCACTGGAAGGCATCCGCGTACAGGCCATGGTAGCCGGGCCTTGGATACTCGAAGCGTGCCGCCAGCAGCGGCAGGGGCTTGCCCAGCAGGTCATCGCAGATGACCTTCAAGGAAACCAGGCAGAACTCCACGTTGAAGGCCGCCAGCTCCGGGCTGTCCCGGTAGTCGTTGGCGCTGAACCAGACCCGCTGGCCGTCATCCACCAGGCGCAGTTGGAATGCCGTGCCCAGCAACGCCGGGTAGCGCAGCGCCAGGCTCAGGGCGTCACCCAAAGTGGCACTGGAGAGCAGGGCGTAACCGAGCATCCCGTAGCACGACACATGCATGCGCCGGCCCAGCTCCAGGCCGATCTCCTCGCGCAGGGCCACGGCGTTGGCGCACACCTGCAATTCCTGCTGGGTGGTGATGCGCGCATCGGCATGGCCCAGATCCTCCAGCGCAATGCCGCTGCCTGCCAGCAACCGCGCGGCATCGCAGCCCTCTTCCTGGAAGACCGTGAGAATCAGCGAAACCGCGTTGAGGGTGGTGAGGTGACTGTGCAGCATGCTCGGTATCCCGTTGGGCTGGGACGCATTATGGAGCAAGTTGTGTGCCCGGTTGGTCCTTTGGGGCTGCCGCGAAAGGCCATGAAGCGGTTGAGCATAAAAAAAGGGCCCGGAGCATGCGCTCGGGCCCTTGAACGGTTGAGAGGTGTCTAGTCCCTCGACCTGGTGAGACGTTTCAAGCCGTCGGTTACGCCTTCAGCGGAACCAGACGTGGGGCGATCATGTTTTCCGGACGCAGGATGTCGTTGAGCATCGCTTCGTCCAGCAGCTGTTCCTCGCGCACCAGTTCCAGCACGCCGCGGCCGGTTTCCAGGGCGACGCGGGCGATACGGGTGGCGTTCTCGTAGCCGATGTACGGGTTCAGGGCGGTGACCAGGCCGATCGAATGCTCGACCAGTTCACGGCAGCGCTGTTCGTTGGCGGTGATGCCGACGATGCAGTGCTCGCGCAGCATGTCCATGGCGCGCTGGAGCAGGCGGATGGAGTCGAAGATCTTGTAGGCGATCAGCGGTTCCATGACGTTCAGCTGCAGCTGGCCCCCTTCGGCGGCGACGGTCAGGGCCAGGTCGTTGCCCATGATGGCGAAGGCGACCTGGTTGACGGCTTCCGGGATAACCGGGTTGACCTTGCCTGGCATGATCGAGCTGCCTGGCTGGCGAGCCGGCAGGTTGATCTCGTTGATGCCGGTGCGTGGGCCGCTGGACAGAAGGCGCAGGTCGTTGCAGATCTTCGACAGCTTGACCGCGGTACGCTTGAGCATGCCGGAGAACAGCACGAAGGCGCCCATGTCGGAGGTGGCTTCGATCAGGTCGGCAGCCGGGACCAGCGGCTGGCCGCTGATGGTCGCCAGGCGCTGTACGGCCAGGGCCTGGTAGCCTGGGTCGGCGTTGATGCCAGTACCGATCGCGGTACCGCCCAGGTTGATTTCGGTCAAAAGCTCAGGCGCCAGGGAACGCAGACGGTTCAGGTCTTCGGTCATGGTGGTGGCGAAGGCGCGGAATTCCTGGCCCAGGGTCATCGGTACGGCGTCCTGCAGCTGGGTACGGCCCATCTTCAGTACGTGGTCGAATTCCTTGCCTTTTGCAGCGAAGGCCTGGATCAGGCTGTCGAGGCTGGCCAGCAGGGCGTCGTGGCCCAACAGCAGGCCCAGGCGGATGGCGGTCGGGTAGGCGTCGTTGGTCGACTGCGCCATGTTCACGTCGTTGTTCGGGTGCAGGTACTGGTACTCACCCTTCTTGTGGCCCATGGCCTCCAGCGCGACGTTGGCGATGACCTCGTTGGCGTTCATGTTGGTGGAAGTACCAGCACCGCCTTGGATCATGTCCACCACGAACTGGTCGTGGTATTCACCGCGGATCAGGCGGGCACAGGCCTCGCTGATGGCGGCGTGCTTGGCATCGCTCAGGTGGCCCAGCTCACGGTTGGCGTCGGCAGCGGCCTGCTTGACCATGGCCAGGGCCACGACCAGCTTCGGGTAGTGCGACAGCGGAACGCCGGAGAGGTGGAAGTTGTTGGCAGCGCGCAGGGTCTGGATGCCGTAGTAGGCATCGGCAGGGACTTCAAGGGTACCAAGCAGGTCTTTTTCGACGCGGAACGATGCAGCGGAGGACATGACGGATATCATCTCGATTTAAACCCGGCACCTGCCGGAATGGCGCCAATCCTAGGCCGGGGCGGATTTTGCGGCCAATGCTGTTGCACGCTAACCTATGCACAAACGGCATACCGATTCATGTGACGCCAATTGACAATCGAGCGTGTTCCATTTTGGTGCACGCTGGGAGATCGCTTCATGAACCTCGAAAGCAAGTGGCTGGAAGACTTCAGCGCCCTGGCCGCTACCCGCAGTTTTTCCCAGGCGGCGGAACGCCGCTTCGTGACCCAGCCGGCCTTCAGCCGGCGGATCCGCAGCCTCGAGGCTGCCTTGGGGCTGACCTTGGTGAATCGTTCCCGCACGCCGATCGAACTGACCGAGGCCGGGCAGCTGTTTCTCGTCACGGCGCGCACCGTTGTCGACCAGTTGAGCGAAGTTTTGCGCCATTTGCATCACCTGGAAGGCGGGCAGGGTGAAGTGGTGCAGGTGGCGGCGGCGCACTCCCTGGCGTCGGGTTTCTTCCCCCGCTGGGTCGCCCAGTTGCGCAACGATGGCTTGAACATCGCCACCCGCCTGGTGGCCACCAACGTGGGTGATGCGGTGCATGCATTGCGCGAAGGCGGTTGTGACCTGATGCTGGCCTTCTATGACCCCGACGCCGCCCTGCAGATGGATGCCGAGATCTTCCCGTCGCTGCACATGGGCACCACGGAGATGTTGCCGGTTTGTGCGGTGGGTGCCGACGGCAAGCCGCTGTTCGACCTCGAGGGTGAAAGCAGCGTGCCGCTGCTGGCCTACAGTGCCGGCGCCTTCCTCGGCCGCTCGGTCAACCTGCTGCTGCGCCAGCGCAACCTGCGCTATACCACGGTCTATGAAACCGCCATGGCCGACAGTCTCAAGAGTATGGCCCTCGAGGGCATGGGCATCGCCTGGGTGCCGCGGCTGTCGATGCGCGGTGAGCTGGAGCGCGGCGAGCTGGCGATCTGTGGGGGCATCCAGTGGCACGTACCGCTGGAAATCCGCCTGTATCGCTGTGCCTTGGTGCGCAAGGCCAATGTGCGCTTGCTGTGGCGCAAGCTCGAGGGTGGCACGGCCGCTGTGTCAGTTGACCCAAAAGTCAGCCAAACCCCCGAAAAATAAGGCCGACAGTTGGTCGCCGGGGTGCCTTTACGGCACTGGCTTACGGTATACTGCGCGGCCCCTGGACCGGATCGATCCGGTCATTGATCAGCAAACAAGCCACGCCGGTCGTCCCGCGTGGCTTGTTGTTTTTTGACGCGCCCGCGGGCGCACAAGCGAAGAGGCTCGACGATGAGTGCACTGGTTGGCGTGATCATGGGCTCCAAGTCCGATTGGTCCACCCTTAGCCACACCGCCGATATGCTGGAAAAACTCGGCATTCCCTACGAGGTGAAGGTGGTTTCCGCCCACCGTACCCCGGATCTGCTGTTCCAGTACGCCGAGGAGGCCGAAGGCCGCGGCATCGAGGTGATCATCGCCGGTGCCGGTGGCGCTGCCCATCTGCCAGGCATGTGCGCCGCCAAGACCCACCTGCCGGTGCTGGGCGTGCCGGTGCAGTCGTCGATGCTGTCGGGTGTCGATTCGCTGCTGTCGATCGTGCAGATGCCGGCAGGCGTGCCGGTCGCTACCCTGGCCATCGGCAAGGCCGGCGCGATCAACGCGGCGTTGCTGTCGGCGAGCATCCTGGGCGCCAAGTACCCGCAGTACCACGCGGCACTCAAGCAGTTCCGCACGGAGCAGACCGAAACCGTCCTGGACAACCCGGACCCGCGCCAGGCCTGAGGCTATCAACATGAAGATCGGTGTAATCGGTGGCGGCCAGCTGGGCCGCATGCTGGCCCTGGCGGGAACGCCGTTGGGCATGAACTTCGCTTTCCTCGACCCCGCCCCGGACGCCTGTGCGGCGCCTCTGGGCGAGCATCTTCGCGCCGATTATGGCGACCAGGACCACCTGCGCCAGTTGGCCGACGAAGTCGACCTGGTGACCTTCGAGTTCGAAAGCGTCCCGGCCGAGACCGTGGCCTTCCTTTCGCAGTTCGTCCCGGTCTACCCCAGCGCCGAAGCCCTGCGCATCGCCCGTGATCGCCTGTTCGAGAAGAGCATGTTCCGCGACCTGGGCATCCCAACCCCGGCCTTCGCCGACATCCTCTCCCAGGAAGACCTGGACGCCGCCGTGGCCAGCATCGGCCTGCCGGCGGTGCTCAAGACCCGTACCCTGGGCTACGACGGCAAGGGCCAGAAGGTCCTGCGCACTGCCGACGACGTGGTAGGCACCTTCGCCGAGCTGGGCAGCGTGCCGTGTCTGCTCGAGGGCTTCGTGCCGTTCACCGGCGAAGTCTCGCTGGTGGCCGTGCGTGGCCGCGATGGCGAAACCCGCTTCTATCCGCTGGTGCACAACACCCATGAAAGCGGCATCCTGCGCTTGTCGGTGGCCAGCCAGGCACACCCGCTGCAGGCCCTGGCCGAAGACTACGTTGGCCGTGTGCTCGAGAAGCTGGACTACGTCGGCGTCATGGCCTTCGAGTTCTTCGAAGTCGACGGGGGCCTGAAGGCCAACGAGATCGCGCCACGGGTGCACAACTCGGGGCACTGGACCATCGAAGGCGCCGAGTGCAGCCAGTTCGAGAACCACCTGCGCGCCGTTGCCGGCCTGCCGCTGGGCTCCACTGCCAAGGTTGGCGAGAGCGCCATGCTCAACTTCATCGGTGAAGTGCCGGCAGTGGACCAGGTCGTGGCCATCGAGGGCTGCCACCTGCACCACTACGGCAAGGCCTTCAAGGTCGGCCGCAAGGTTGGTCACGCCACCTTGCGCTGCGCCGACATGGCCACCCTCAAGGGCAAGATCGCCGAAGTCGAAGCCCTGATCGCCGGCTGATTGAACCTCTGCCCCCGGCAGGCCCTCTGAAATGGCAACAAGCCAAAGCGCTGTCTAGGCTTTGGCTTGTTTCATTTCACTGCAGAGGGATTGCCATGGGTATCATCGGAACCATCTTCATCGGCCTTATCGTCGGCCTGCTGGCCCGCTTCCTCAAGCCTGGGGACGACAGCATGGGCTGGATCATGACCATCCTCCTGGGCATCGCCGGCTCCCTGGTCGCCACCTACGGCGGGCAGGCCCTGGGTATCTACCAGGCGGGCCAGGCCGCAGGTTTCGTTGGCGCCCTGATCGGTGCCATCGTCCTTTTGGTGATCTACGGATTCATCAAGAAACGCGGATGACTGGTTTAGAATGCCCGGCAATTCACCTGAGTTGCCGAGCATTTTCCATGCGTGCGTTTTTCCTTGCTTCCCTGCTGTTGGCCAGCACCCTGGCCCATGCCGAATTGCCCGAGACCGATTGGCTGGAATTGATGCCCAAGTCGGACCAGAAGGCACTCGAGCAGATGCCCGAGATCGACCACAACTCACCTGAGGCCATGGGCACCTTCACCGACAAGGGTGGGCTCAAGCAGGCCAAGGGGTTGCCAGCGGTGATGTACTCGACCAAGACCGTGGCGGCCATGAACGGCAAGCAGATCCGCCTGGGCGGGTATCCCGTGCCGTTGGAGAGCGATGCCAAGGGCAACAGCACGCTGTTCTTCCTGGTGCCATACCCCGGCGCCTGCATCCATGTGCCACCGCCGCCGCCGAACCAACTGGTGCTGGTGCGTTATCCCAAGGGGCTGAAGATCGACGATATCTACACGCCGTTGTGGGTCAGCGGGACGCTGAAGGTGGAAAAGGTCAGCAATGACTTGGCGGATGCGGCCTATGCCATGGATGCAGGAAAGGTGAGGGTGGTGGAAGACGCCGACCTCTGATTTTCATTCCTACCCAATCGCCGGCAAGCCGGCTCCCACAGAGACTGGCTGTTCGCGAACCCTGTGGGAGCCGGCTTGCCGGCGATTGGGCAGCGTAGCGGCCCCGCTACAAGGCCTCGCTGCCGATCGTGACGCTCAGCGAATGGCTGGCCCCAGGTTTCAACGCTACCACGTCATCCCACACGTTCGCCGTCTCGATGCACAGCATCCGCTGCCAGCCATCGTCCGCCATGTCCGGCAGGTCGCGCGCGCGGTCGGTCCAGGGGTTCCAGATCACCGCCGAGCGCGAACCGGTGCTTTGCAAGGTGATGCGACGGTTCCAGTGGGGGTCGACGATCTTCAGCACGGCAGGTACCTGCAGGTAGATGCGGTCGGTTTCCCCGGCAAACGCCAGTGCGCCATGCTGCTGACGCAGCTCCCAATCGGCCAGGGTCTCTATATAGCCCAGGTTCTCCACGCCTTCGACGCGCGCCTGGCGCACATCGCTCACCGCGAAATAGCTGTGCAGTGCCTGGCTGATGGTGACATCGTCATTGCCCATGTTCTGGCTGCGCAGGGTCATTTTCAGCTGTGAGCCCATTTCGATCAGCAGCTTGAGCTCAACGTCATGGGGCCAGCCGGGCAGGGCGCCCTGGGCTTCGGGCAGGCCGAACTCGATACGCAGGCCTTCGTCCGCTTCCTCGATACCCAGCAATTGCCAGTCACGGGTACGGGCCAGACCGTGCGCTGGCGCCTGTTCGCCCTGATACATGGCCTGCACGGCCTGAGGGTTGCGCTGCAGGTTGCCGAACCAGGGCCAGCACACCGGCACGCCGGCGCGTACCGACTTGCCCTGGCGGAAGATGGCCTGGTCACTCAGCCACAGCAGCGGCGGCTCGCCCAGCCTTTGGTAGCTCAGGACCTGGGCGCCCTGTTGAGCGACCAGCAGTTCTGCATGCTCGCTGGTGATGCGCCAGCAGTTGAGCTCGCCGTGTTGTTCGGTTTCGACCTGGAAGGTAGCCATTGTGCGCGTCTCGTTGGGATGCAAATGAGGCCTTGGACCTCATGCCGTGCAACGAGTTTAACGCGCCTGTGGCTCAGCGACGAGGGACGGAGCGGGTGCGGCCACTGCCGTCGATGGCGACGAACACGAAGACGGCTTCGGTGACCTTGCGCCATTCGCTGGACAGCGGATCGTCGCTCCACACTTCCACCATCATCTGGATGGAGCTGCGGCCGATTTCCAGGGTCTGGGTATAGAAGGACAACTGCGCGCCCACGGCGACCGGTACCAGGAACGCCATGCGGTCGATGGCCACGGTGGCGACGCGGCCACCGGCGACGCGGCTGGCCATGGCCGTGCCGGCCAGGTCCATCTGGGCAACCAGCCAGCCGCCGAAGATGTCGCCGAAACCATTGGTTTCGCGCGGCAGGGCGGTAATCTGCAGGGCCAGGTCGCCCTGTGGGATAGGATCTTCTTGTTCGAGCTCAATCATGCGATGGGGCCTCGGACCCGTGACGCTTCGTTGGTTGGCGCAAAGAACGGACGCCGGGAAAACGATTCAGCTGAAAACATACTACGCTGATTTCGCTTCGGTGGGCGGCCAAAGGGAAACTCTGCGAAACCGCCTGAAACACTTGACCGGCGTTTTCGCACAACATCCCACGAGAGGCGCAACGTTTTCCTACGAATCGGCAGTATATAGAGCTGAACAGCCAGCGACGACCGTGCATTCATGAATATCTGTATAGATTTTGTACCGCTATGAGTCGCACGCGGCAATTTGTTATCTTCGCCGGCTACATCTTCCAGAAGCCGCGTGACAAACGGCCTGCACGACAATAAAGAGAATTATCATGACCTCCGTGCCGAGCAGTATCGAGCAGCCTTCCCGGCCGCTGACCCGCAGTGACTACAAAACCCTTTCACTGTCCGCCCTCGGCGGAGCGCTGGAGTTCTACGACTTCATCATTTTCGTGTTCTTCGCCACGGTGGTCGGCAAACTGTTCTTCCCGGCCGAGATGCCCGAGTGGCTGCGCCTGATGCAGACCTTCGGCATCTTCGCCGCCGGTTACCTGGCCCGGCCGCTGGGCGGCATCATCATGGCGCATTTCGGCGACCTGCTCGGGCGCAAGAAGATGTTCACCCTGAGCATCTTCATGATGGCTGTGCCGACCCTGGTCATGGGCTTGCTCCCGACCTATGCGCAGATCGGCCTGTGGGCGCCGATCCTGCTCCTGGCCATGCGCGTGGTCCAGGGCGCCGCCATCGGTGGCGAGGTGCCGGGGGCCTGGGTGTTCGTGTCCGAGCACGTACCGGCACGCAACACCGGTTATGCCTGCGGCACGCTGACCGCCGGGTTGACCGCCGGTATTCTGCTCGGCTCGCTGGTGGCCACGTTGATCAATACCCTCTACAGCCCCGACGAAGTGGCGGACTACGCCTGGCGTATTCCTTTCCTGTTGGGCGGCGTGTTCGGGCTGGTGGCGGTGTATCTGCGGCGCTGGCTGCACGAGACCCCGGTGTTCGCCGAGATGCAGCAACGCAAGGCCCTGGCCGAAGAGCTGCCGTTGCGCGCGGTGCTGCGTGACCACCGCGGCGCGATCGTCCTGTCGATGCTGCTGACCTGGTTGCTGTCGGCGGCCATCGTCGTGATCATCCTCATGACCCCGGCACTGTTGCAGAGCCTCTACCAGGTCAGCCCCACCGACTCGCTGAAAGCCAACAGCCTGGCCATCGTGTTGCTGAGCTTCGGCTGCGTGGTTGCCGGCAGCCTGGCCGACCGTTTCGGCGCCGGCCGGGTGTTCGTGGTGGGCAGCCTGCTGTTGCTCGTGACCTCGTGGATGTTCTTCCATAGCCTGCCGACCCGGCCTGACCTGCTGTTCCCGCTGTACGCGGTCACTGGCCTGTGCGTGGGGATCGTCGGTGCGGTGCCCTACGTGATGGTCAAGGCGTTCCCGCCGGTGGTGCGGTTCAGCGGGCTGTCGTTCTCGTACAACCTGGCCTACGCGATCTTTGGCGGGCTGACGCCGATGGTGGTCACGGCGCTGCTGAGGTTCAGCCCGATGGCGCCGGCCTATTATGTGGCGGGCCTGTGTGCCGTTGGTCTGTTGGTGGGGCTGTATCTGATAGTGAAGAAACGCTGAGGCGGTCATCGCCGGCAAGCCGGCTGCCACAGGTGTCGGGGGCAGGTGGGAGCCGGCGATGGGGTGCGAAGCGCCCCCACATCCTTGCAACATCCTGCAAAGGCCATCCCGGTTTCCGGTGATGGCCTTTCATCCAATTGTCACATTCGAGTCATAGAGTGTTCATGCGGCCTGCAGATACTTGGGCCCGTTCCATCTCACACCCCAAATATTCCTGCTAGGAGTTAGGCATGAAACTGAAGCGTTTGATGGCGGCCCTCACGTTCGCCGCCGCTGGCGTCGCTACCGCCAATGCGGTTGCCGCCGTCGATCCTGCAATCCCGACCTACACCAAGACCACTGGCGTATCGGGCAACCTCTCCAGCGTCGGTTCCGATACCCTGGCGAACCTGATGACTCTGTGGGCCGAGGCCTACAAGAAGGAATATCCGAACGTAAACATCCAGATCCAGGCTGCCGGCTCCTCCACCGCGCCACCCGCGCTGACCGAAGGTACCGCCAACCTCGGCCCGATGAGCCGCAAGATGAAGGATGTCGAGCTGCAGGCCTTCGAGCAGAAGTACGGCTACAAGCCGACCGCCATCCCGGTCGCCGTCGACGCCCTGGCCGTGTTCGTGCACAAGGACAACCCGATCAAAGGCCTGACCATGGCCCAAGTCGATGCGATCTTCTCCTCCACTCGCCTGTGCGGCGCCAAAGCCGACGTGAAAACCTGGGGCGACATCGGCGTGACGGGTGATCTGGCCAACAAGCCAATCCAACTGTTCGGCCGCAACTCGGTGTCCGGTACCTACGGCTACTTCAAGGAAGAAGCCCTGTGTAAAGGCGACTTCAAGCCTAACGTCAACGAACAGCCTGGCTCGGCTTCGGTCGTGCAGTCGATCAGCAGCTCGCTGAACGGCATCGGCTACTCGGGCATCGGCTACAAGACCGCCAGCGTCAAGACCGTGCCCCTGGCCAAGAAGGAAGGTGGCGCGTTCGTCGAGGACAACGAAGCCAACGCCCTGAACGGCACCTACCCGCTGTCGCGCTTCCTGTACGTCTACGTCAACAAGGCCCCGAACAAGCCTCTGGCCCCGCTGGAAGCCGAGTTCGTCAAGCTGGTGCTGTCGCAGGCTGGCCAGCAGGTCGTGGTGAAGGACGGTTACATCCCGCTGCCGGCCAAAGTGGTCGACAAGACCCTGGCTGACCTGGGCCTGTCCCACGCCGGTAACGTTGCAAAGAAGTAAGTAACTGAGGAAGAGGCCGGCGCCAATGCCCGGCCTCTTCCACGAATTCTCAGTCCGAAGCCAGGGCTCCTGAGCGGCGGGCTTTTTTGCGTCACTGCATTGTCATGTTTTTGTCATACGGGACCGCTAGGGTGTGCGCATGAATGATCTGGCCAACTCCACAATGACCCAAAATTCTCCCCCCGTGCGGATTGACTTCAATACGCCCGAGCTGCAACGCAAGCGGCGCATGCGTGCGCTGAAGGACCGCCTGACCCGCTGGTACGTACTGGTGGGCGGGCTTGCCGTGCTGGCAGCCATCACCCTGATCTTCTTCTACCTGGCCTATGTGGTGCTGCCGCTGTTCCAGGGCGCCGAGTTGACCAGCAAGAAGGCCCTGGAACCGACCTGGCTGCAACAGGACGCCGGCAAGCCGCTGATGATCGCCCTCGAGGAGCAGAACCTCGTGGGCATGCGCGTTTCCGACAAGGGCCAGGCGCTGTTCTTCGACACCAAGACCGGTGCCGAGGTCAAGCGCATCGACCTGCCGCTGCCGGCAGGCGTCCAGGTGGCCTCGATCAGCACCGACCAGCCGGGCAGCCCGGTGGTGGTGCTGGGTCTGTCCAACGGCCAGGCGCTGGTGTTCAACCACAGCTACAAGATCACCTACCCGGACAACAAGAAGACCATCACGCCGGCCATCGACTTCCCGTATGGCCAGCAAGCGTTCACCCTGGACGACCAGGGCCGTGCCCTCGAGCACGTGAGCGTCAACGTCAACGGCGACACCCTGCTGCTGGCCGGCTCCACCGGTTCGCACCTGCAGGTGATCGAGCTGACTCGCGAAGAGAACATGATGACCGGCGAGGTCACCAGCGAGCAGAACCGCATCGACCTGCCGCAGATGACCGAGACGGTCAAGGCTATCTTCATCGACCCGCGCCAGCAGTGGCTGTACGTGGTCAACGGCCGCGCCACCGCCGATGTCTTCAGCCTGCGCGAGAAGAGCCTGAACGGGCGCTACAAGTTGTCCGAGGACGGCAACACCGAGATCACCGCCAGCGCCCAGCTGGTCGGCGGCATCTCGCTGATCTTCGGTGATTCCAAGGGCGGCCTGAGCCAGTGGTTCATGGCCCGCGACCCGGATGGCGAGTCGCGTTTCAAGCTGATCCGCAGCTTCCAGATGGGCAAGGCGCCAGTCGTGCAGATCGATGCCGAAGAGCGCCGCAAGGGCTTCATCGCCCTGGACAGCGAAGGCCAGCTGGGCGTGTTCCACAGCACCGCGCATCGCACCCTGCTGGTCGAGCCGGTAGCCGAAGGTGCCGGTATTCTGGCCCTGTCGCCACGCGCCAACCGCATCATCATCGAGCAGGGTGGCAAGCTGCTGCCGCTGAGCCTGAAGAACCCGCACCCAGAGGTTTCCTTCAGCGCGCTGTGGGGCAAGGTCTGGTACGAAAACTACGACGAGCCGAAGTACGTCTGGCAGTCCACGGCGTCCAATACCGACTTCGAGCCCAAGCTGAGCCTGTCGCCGCTGACCTTCGGTACCCTGAAGGCCGCCTTCTACGCGATGATCCTCGCCGCGCCTCTGGCCATCGCCGCCGCTATCTACACCGCCTACTTCATGGCCCCGGGCATGCGCCGCAAGGTCAAGCCGGTGATCGAACTGATGGAAGCGATGCCGACGGTGATCCTGGGCTTCTTCGCCGGCCTGTTCCTGGCCCCGTACCTTGAGGGGCACCTGCCGGGCGTGTTCAGCCTGCTGCTGATCCTGCCGATCGGTATCCTCGTCGCCGGCTTCTCCTGGAGCCGCCTGCCCGAATCGATCCGCCTGCGCATCCCGGATGGCTGGGAAGCGGCGATCCTGATCCCGGTGATCCTGGTGATCGGCTGGTTCGCCCTGTACATGAGCCCGTTCCTAGAGACCTGGTTCTTCGGCGGTGACATGCGCCTGTGGATCACCAACGATCTGGGCATTACCTACGACCAGCGCAACGCCCTGGTAGTCGGTATCGCCATGGGCTTCGCGGTCATCCCGAACATCTACTCGATCGCCGAGGACGCCGTGTTCAGCGTGCCGCGCAGCCTGACCCTGGGCTCCCTGGCCCTGGGCGCGACGCCCTGGCAGACCCTGACCCGCGTGGTCATCCTCACCGCAAGCCCGGGCATCTTCTCGGCGCTGATGATCGGCATGGGCCGTGCGGTGGGCGAGACCATGATCGTGCTCATGGCCACTGGCAACACCCCGGTCATGGAGCTGAATCTGTTCGAAGGCATGCGCACCCTGGCCGCCAACGTGGCCGTGGAAATGCCCGAGTCGGAAGTCGGCGGCAGCCACTACCGTGTGCTGTTCCTCGCCGCCCTCGTGCTGCTGATGTTCACGTTCATCATGAACACCTTGGCCGAGCTGATTCGCCAGCGTCTGCGCAAGAAATACTCGTCGCTTTGATAGAAAGGTAGAGATCCGTGAAAAAGGATTCCCTCAAAGGCTGGTTCAAGAGCGGCGCCCCCGGCGTCTGGATCAGCGGTGGCGCGGTCGCCATGGCGGTGATCATGACCGTCGGCCTGCTTGCCGTGATCGCCGTCCGCGGCCTGGGCCACTTCTGGCCGGCCGACCTGATCCAGGCCACCTACAAGGTGCCGGGTCAGGGTGACCATGTGATCATCGGCGAAGTGGTGCAGAAGGAAGAAGTGCCACGCGCCCGCCTCAAGGGTGCCGGCCTGCCGGTGCCGGACGAAGGCCCGGAGTTCATGACCCGCGAGCTGGTCAAGGTCGGCAACCGCGACCTCAACGGCAGCGACTTCACCTGGCTGGTCGGCGAGTGGCTGGTCGATCAGCAGAAGCCTGCCGACTTGATCGCCCTGGAGCGCCGCGAGTGGGGCAACTTCTACGGCTATCTGGTGAGCGTCAAGGAAGAAGGCCGCGTGGTCGCCGAAGGCGCAGGTGCCTGGGCCGAGCTGCAGGCGCGCCTCAAGCGTGCCGACCAGTTGGCTTCCGAACTGCAGACCCTCGAGAAGAAGGACATCGGCGCCATCAACCATGGCCTGGAGCGCCTGCGCCTGCAGACCCGCAAGCTGGAGCTCGATGGCAAGCTGGACGCCGCGGCCCAGGCCGATATCGAGGCCGACCGCGCTGAGCTGAACAACCGCTACAAGGCCATCGAAGAGCGCCTGACCGGCCTGCACCAGGCGTTCTCCCGCGACAGCCTGGTGGCCCGTGACGGCAACGGTCGCGAAGTGGAGATCAACCTGAGCAAGGTGGTCCACGCGTACCAGCCCAACGGCATGTCGGCCATGACCAAGATGGGCGTGTACTTCAGCAAAGTCTGGGAATTCCTCAGCGACGACCCGCGTGAAGCCAACACCGAGGGCGGTATCTTCCCGGCCATCTTTGGCACCGTGATGATGACCCTGATCATGGCCGTGATCGTCACCCCGTTCGGCGTACTGGCGGCGGTATACCTGCGCGAATATGCCAAGCAGGGCCCGGTGACGCGCCTGATCCGCATCGCGGTGAACAACCTCGCCGGTGTACCGGCGATCGTCTACGGCGTGTTCGGCCTGGGCTTCTTCGTCTACGTGCTGGGCGGCTCGATCGACCGGCTGTTCTTCCCCGAGGCGCTGCCGGCCCCGACCCTGGGTACCCCAGGCCTGCTGTGGGCCTCGCTGACCCTGGCGCTGCTGGCCGTGCCGGTGGTGATCGTGGCCACCGAGGAAGGCCTGGCGCGGATCCCGCGTACCGTGCGCGAAGGCTCCCTGGCCCTTGGCGCGACCAAGGCCGAGACCCTGTGGAAGATCGTCCTGCCGATGGCAAGCCCGGCCATGATGACCGGCATGATCCTCGCCGTGGCCCGTGCTGCGGGCGAAGTGGCACCGCTGATGCTGGTGGGTGTGGTGAAGCTGGCGCCGTCGTTGCCGGTGGACGGCAACTACCCGTACCTGCACCTGGACCAGAAGATCATGCACCTGGGCTTCCACATCTACGACGTCGGCTTCCAGAGCCCCAACGTCGAGGCCGCGCGACCGCTGGTGTATGCCACCGCGTTGCTGCTGGTGCTGGTGATCGCCACCCTCAACCTCTCGGCGGTGTGGATCCGTAACCACCTGCGCGAGAAGTACAAGGCCCTCGACAGCTGATCCTGATTGCAAGCGTGCCGCCCGTAAGCCGGGCGGCCCTTTGAAACGAATTGATAGCGTATGGAGTTGACCATGCAGCAAGAATCCCACGCCCACGGCATCGACATGTCCGCCCTGGGCCGCGACAAGCAGAGCCTGCGCCTGGCCGAAGAAACCGTGGCCATCGAAGTACCCGGCCTGTCCCTGTTCTACGGTGACAAGCAAGCCCTGTTCGACGTGCAGATGAACATTCCCAAGCAGCGCGTGACCGCCTTCATCGGCCCGTCCGGCTGCGGCAAGTCGACCCTGCTGCGCACCTTCAACCGCATGAACGACCTGGTCGACGGTTGCCGCGTGGAAGGCGCCATCAACCTGTACGGCCACAACATCTACCGCAAGGGCGAGGACGTGGCCGAGCTGCGCCGCCGGGTCGGCATGGTGTTCCAGAAGCCCAACCCGTTCCCCAAGACCATCTATGAAAACGTGGTCTACGGCCTGCGTATCCAGGGCATCAACAAGAAGCGCGTGCTCGACGAGGCCGTCGAATGGGCCCTGAAGGGCGCCGCGCTGTGGGACGAGGTCAAGGACCGGTTGCACGATTCGGCCCTGGGCCTGTCCGGTGGCCAGCAGCAGCGTCTGGTCATCGCCCGCACCATCGCCGTGGAGCCGGAAGTCCTGCTGCTCGACGAGCCGTGCTCGGCTCTGGACCCGATCTCGACCCTGAAGGTCGAGGAGCTGATCTACGAGCTCAAGTCCAAGTACACCATCGTCATCGTGACCCATAACATGCAGCAGGCGGCGCGCGTCTCGGACTACACCGCGTTCATGTACATGGGCAAACTGGTCGAATTCGGTGATACCGATACCCTGTTCACCAACCCGGCGAAGAAGCAGACCGAAGACTACATCACCGGTCGTTACGGTTAATCCCCACCCTGTGGGAGCGGGCTTGTCCCGCGATTGCGCCTGGGCAGCCATGCCAAGCGGTCGATCGCAATCGCTGGGCAAGCCCGCTCCCACAGGTGCCGCCAGGGAACGATACGAATTTCTTGAAGCTTGCAGCTTCTTCGCGGAGCGAAACGATGATCAACAAAGAGAGCCTCACCCATCACATCTCCCAGCAGTTCAACGCCGAGCTCGAAGAGGTGCGTAGCCACCTTCTGGCGATGGGCGGCCTGGTCGAGAAGCAGGTCAACGACGCGGTCACCGCACTGATCGAGGCCGATTCGGGCCTGGCCCAGCAGGTCCGTGAAGTCGACGAACAGATCAACCAGATGGAGCGCAACATCGACGAGGAATGCGTGCGCATCCTCGCCCGTCGCCAGCCGGCGGCCTCCGACCTGCGCTTGATCATCAGCATCTCCAAGTCGGTGATCGACCTGGAGCGCATCGGCGACGAATCCACCAAGATCGCCCGCCGCGCCATCCAGTTGTGCGAGGAAGGTGAATCGCCCCGCGGTTACGTCGAGGTGCGCCACATCGGCGACCAGGTGCGCAACATGGTGCGTGATGCCCTGGACGCCTTCGCCCGCTTCGATGCCGACCTTGCGCTGTCGGTGGCCCAGTACGACAAGACCATCGACCGTGAATACAAGACCGCACTGCGCGAGCTGGTCACCTACATGATGGAAGACCCACGTTCGATCTCCCGCGTACTGAGCGTGATCTGGGCCCTGCGTTCGCTGGAGCGCATCGGCGACCACGCGCGCAACATTTCCGAGCTGGTGATCTACCTGGTGCGCGGCACCGACGTACGCCACATGGGCCTCAAGCGTATGAAGGCCGAAGTGCAAGGCGAAACGGCGGACGACGCCGAAATCGCTAATGTTCCGGCGCAATCGGACGATAAGTAAGGTTGCTCCCGAGCATCGACGCCCGGCTTAGGCCGGGCGTTTTCGTTTGCGGTCGGGCAGCCGGCAGGCACCCGCGAACGATGAGAGAAGTCCCGGCGTGACCAATGGTTTGGCAAATGGCCATCAGTCGGCGGTAAGCTAGTCGGGGTTCAAGAGGAGTATCGATGAGTAAGGTCAACGTGCTGGTCGTGGATGATGCGCCGTTCATTCGCGACCTGGTGAGGAAGTGTCTGCGCAATGCCTTCCCAGGCATCGCCATCGAGGACGCGGTCAATGGTCGCAAGGCCATGACCCTGCTGGGCAAGGAGCGTTTCGACCTGGTCTTGTGCGACTGGGAAATGCCGGAAATGTCCGGCCTTGAGTTGCTCACCTGGTGCCGCCAGCAGGCCGAGCTCAAGGACCTGCAGTTCATCATGGTGACCAGCCGTGGCGACAAGGAGAACGTGATCCAGGCTATCCAGGCCGGCGTCTCCGATTTCGTGGGCAAACCATTTACCAACGAGCAGCTGCTGACCAAGGTAAAGAAGGCCCTGACCAAGCTCGGCAAGCTCGAAGGCCTGGTGAACAGCGCGCCGGCACGTATCAACTCGGCGTTCGCCAATGATTCGTTGAGTGCACTCACCGGTGGGCGAGCCGAAACGGTCAAGGCGCCTGTGGCGGCTGCCGTGGCCCCCAACAAGCCACTAATCAACGCACCGGCACCCAAGAGCGCGGCGGCGGCGGCCCAGAGCGGGCGTGGCCAGGGCCAGCTGCGGCTTTCCAGCGGTACCCAGGCCTGTGTGATCAAGGCCTTGAGCCTCAAGGAAGCATTGCTGGTGGTGCGCCGTGGCACGACCTTGCCGCAGGTGCTCGAAGGTGCAGTGCTGGACTTGGAGCAGGGCGAGAATGCCGAGGTGGCACGCCTCAACGGCTACCTGCATGCCGTGGCGGCCCTGGAGCCCAAGCCGGACAGCGACTGGCTGCAACTGACCTTCAAGTTCGTCGACCAGGATGCGCAGAAGCTCGACTACCTGTCGCGGCTGATCGCCCGTGGCACCGCCCAGAAGCACTTCACCCCCGGCGCCTGATCTATCGTCAGGCCTGCGTTGCGCAGAGAACAAGCGGCTAGCGCTGATCCTCTTGTAGGAGCGGCGCTGGGGCGGTCCGACCTATCCCGCAATCAGACAACCGACCAATTCCCGACCAACTGCAACACCCCGCCTGAAAGTGGCTGCTAGGCTTCGGTTCATAACAACTATCAAAAAGCCACTATCATGCCCGCCGCCCGCCTGTTGCTGTTCTGTGCCTTGCTCACGGCCTCGGCGTCGAGCCTGGGCATGACTCTCTACAAGACCACCGATGCCTTTGGCGTGGTCTCCTACTCCGAAAACCCGCTGCCTGGTGCCAGGCCGTTCGTGCTGCGCGAACCCATGGTCGAGCGCCTGGACAGCCAGATACGCTTGCGCGCCGTGGAGGTTGCCGGAGGCACCCGTTTCTTCGCGCGCAACGAGCTGTTCGCCCCGGTGGAGGTCGAGCTTCGCCTGTTTCGCCTGGCCGATGCCCAGGGCGGTAACGCGCCACGGGTCATCCGGCGTGTGGTGGCGCCGCGTTCGACCCAGGTGCTGACCGTGTTGACTGCGGTGCCAGGCGGGCGGCTGCGATACGAGACGAAATTCCGCCATGCCCTGGGCGACCCGAGCAAGCGGCCCCAAGCCTTCCGCTATCCATTCCCCTGGCGCGGTGGCCCGTTCCGCTTGACCCAAGGGCCCAACGGGCGCTTCAGCCACTTCGGGCCCAAGGGGCGCTATGCGATGGACGTCGCCATGCCCGAAGGCACGCCGATCGTCGCGGCGCGCGAAGGCGTGGTGGTGAAGGTGGAGAACAGCCAGCGCGGTCGCGGCAACAACCCAGCGGGCAATTTCGTCAGAGTTCTGCACCCGGACGGCACCATGGGCGTGTATTTGCACCTGATGCGTGGGTCGGTGGTGGTCAGCGAAGGGCAGCGGGTGGCCCAGGGCGCGCTGCTGGCCAAGTCGGGAAACACCGGCAACAGCACCGGGCCGCACCTGCATTTCGTGGTGCAGCGCAATGTGGGGTTGGCGCTGGAGTCGATTCCCTACCGGTTCAATCGGCCGCTGGGTGGTTTGCCGGATTTCACTGCAGGGAACCCTTGATTCGTACTGCCCGAGCCGCACAGAGGGTCAGCACTGGCCGTTTGTTCTGTGCTCGACAGCGCAGCCCAAAGGGCTGGGTGACCTCCCGCAACAAGCGTACACAGGGTGTGGTTGGCGAAGTACCGGTGGGAGCCGGCTTGCCGGCGATTGGCCAGAACGGGCAACAGCATCATGAATCCTGAGCGAGCAGGGCTGGTTGAGTGCATGGTGATTACCCACACCGGGATGCGATCAGGCTTTGGGTAAAGGGTTGTCTTCATCGCCGGCAAGCCGGCTCCCACAGGGTGTGGTTGGCGCTGCACCAGTGGGAACCGGCTTGCCCACAACCATAGAATCTCCCACAGGGTTCAGTGGTGCACATACCCTGTGGGACGGAGCGCTCAATCGAGCTTGAGCACCTTGGCCAGGACGATTTTCGGGCCTTTCATCTTCTTGATGATGATGCGCAGGCCTTCGACTTCCAGCACTTCCTCTTCCTCGGGTACGCGCTTGAGCGTTTCGTACACCAGCCCTGCCAGGGTTTCGGCCTCGATGTGGTCCAGATCAACGCCCAGCAGGCGCTCGACCTTGAACAGCGGCGTGTCGCCACGCACCAACAGCTTGCCCGGTTGGTAGGCGAGGATGCCGCGCTCGGTCTTGCGGTGTTCGTCCTGGATGTCGCCTACCAGCACTTCCAGCACGTCTTCCATGGTCAGGTAGCCGATCACCTTGCCGTCGGCTTCCTCCACCAGCACGAAGTGCGCGCCGCCCTTGCGGAACTGCTCCAGCAACTGGGCCAGCGGCATGTGTCGGGACACCCGCTCCAAGGGGCGGGCCAGCTCTTCGAGGTCGATGGTCTCGGGTAGATGGTCGAGTTCGGCCAACTCCAGCAGCAGGTCCTTGATGTGCAGCAGGCCGGTGAACTCCTCGCGCTCGGCATCGTAGACTGGGTAGCGGCTGAACTTGTGGCGGCGCACCAGTGCCAGGATTTGCTTGAGCGGGGCATGGGCATCGATGCTGACCATGTCCTCGCGGGAGTTGGCCCAGTCGACCACTTCCAGCTCGCCCATCTCCACGGCCGAGGCCAGCACGCGCATGCCCTGGTCGCTCGGGTCCTGGCCACGGCTGGAGTGCAGGATCAGCTTGAGCTCTTCGCGGCTGTAGTGGTGTTCATGGTGCGGGCCGGGCTCGCCCTGGCCGGCGATGCGCAGGATGGTATTGGCGCTCGCGTTGAGCAGGTAGATGGCCGGGTACATGAGCCAGTAGAACAGGTACAGCGGCACGGCCGTCCACAGCGACAGCAGTTCGGGCTTGCGGATCGCCCACGACTTGGGCGCCAGTTCGCCGACCACGATATGCAGGTAGGAGATCACGAAGAAGGCGACGAAGAAGGAGATCGCCTTGACCAGCTCCGGCGTGTCGACGCCTACGGCGGCCAGCACCGGCTCGAGCAGGTGGGCGAAGGCCGGCTCGCCGACCCAGCCCAGGCCCAGGGAGGCCAGGGTGATGCCCAGCTGGCAGGCCGACAGGTAGGCGTCAAGCTGGTTGTGGACCTTGCGCAGGATGCTGCCCCGCCAGCCATGCAGTTCGGCGATGGACTCGACGCGGGTGGCGCGCAGCTTGACCATGGCGAACTCGGCGGCCACGAAGAAGCCGTTGAGCAGCACCAGGAGGAAGGCGAAGAGAATCATGCCGAAGTCGGCAAAGAGGGAGATGAAGCTAAAACCAGGGGAAGGGTCCATGATGGAGTTTTTACGGGGTCCGTCTTTGTAAGGGTGAGAAAAAAAGTGCCAGCGTTGGCTGGCACAGGGGATCCAATGTAGCGGCTGAAGCTGCAAAAGCAAAGGGTAGTGGTCTTGTTAGGCTGCTTTGCGGCCCAATCGCCGGGCCGCGCGCGCCCCCCCCGGGCCCGAAGAAGCAGGGGGGGGCGGCGGGGGGGGGGGGTTGGGGGGGCCGCGCCCCCCCCCGCCCGTTTGGGTG
>NZ_JBLUPY010000013.1:0-116550 GCF_048068215.1 Pseudomonas sp. NY15372 | reverse complement strand
CGCTGGTGGATCCGGGCGCGCGGGGGGGGGGGGCCCCCCCGGGCCCCGCCCCCCGGCCGCGCCCCGGGGGGCCCCCCCCGCCCTTGTCGGCGGGCCCTGGCCCCGCGAAAGGGCCGCAACGCGGCCCCAGCCATTTAGGCCTTCTCGCACATCCGCGCCAGTACCCTCACCCACTCTGGGTGATCATTCAGACAAGGCACCAGCACCAACTCCTTGCCCCCCGCCTCGATGAACTGCTCGCTGCCGCGCATGCCGATCTCTTCCAGCGTCTCGATGCAATCGGCAACGAACGCCGGGCACATCACCAGCAGCTTCTTCACCCCCGCCTTGCCCAGCTCGTCCAGGCGCGTCTCGGTGTAGGGCTCGATCCATTTGGCGCGCCCCAGGCGCGACTGGAACGACACCGACCACTTGCCGTCCGGGATTCCCATCTTCTGCGCAAACGCCCGCGCGGTGGCCAGGCATTGGCCGCGATAACAGACTGCTCGCATCTGAGCGCTGGCATCCTTGCAGCAGTCGGCGGCCTGGAAGTCATGCTTGCCAGTCGGGTCGAGCTTCTTCAAGTGCCGTTCGGGCAGGCCGTGGAAGCTCAGCAGCAGGTGGTCGTAGTCCTGCTCCAGGTACGGCCTGGCACTGTCGGCCAGCGCCTCGATGTAGTCGGGGTGTTCGTAGAACGGCTGCAGCACGCGCATCTGCAGCGGCAGCCGGCGCTCAGCGATGGTCTGCTTCGCCAGCTCCACTACCGTGGTCACGGTGCTGTCGGCGAACTGTGGATAAAGCGGCGCCAGGGTGACCTTGCGCACGCCTTGGGCCGCCAGGCGCTCCAATACCTCGGGCAAGGCGGGCTCGCCGTAGCGCATGGCGATTTCCACCGGGCCATGGGGCCAATGCTCGGCCATCGCCGCCCGCAGGCGCCGCGTCAGCACCACCAGGGGCGAGCCCTCGTCCCACCAGATCGAGGCGTAGGCGTGGGCCGACTGTTCCGGGCGCTTGATCAGGATCAGCGACACCAGCAGGCGCCGTACGGGCCAGGGCAGGTCGATCACGTAGGGGTCCATGAGGAACTGGTTGAGGTAACGGCGCACGTCGGCCACCGAGGTGGAGGCCGGCGAACCCAGGTTGACCAGCAGCAGGGCGTGATCGGTCATGCAGCGTCCTATGTCAGAGGCGGCTGGACAGGTTGTCCAGCGCCGATTGCAGATCGTTGAAGCGGAACGTGAAGCCAGCCGCCAGCAGGCGAACCGGGCGAGCGCGCTGGCCACCGAGCAATAGCGTCGACAGCTCGCCCAGGCCAGCCTTGAGCAGCAGCGCCGGCACCGGCAGCACAGCGGGCCGATGCAGCGTGCGGCCCAGGCGCTTGGCGAATTCGCGGTTGCGCACCGGTTCCGGCGCGCAGGCATTATAAGGACCGCTGCAGTCCTTGTGCTGCAAGAGAAAATCAATCAAGGCGATCTGGTCTTCTATATGGACCCAGGGCATCCACTGTCGCCCATCGCCCAAGGGCCCGCCCAGCCCCAGCTTGAACGGCATGCGCAGGCGCGACAAAAAGCCGCCGTCGCTGGCCAATACCAGGCCGGTGCGCACCAGCACCACGCGGATACCCAGCCGTTGCGCACGCTGGGCGGTTTCTTCCCAGGCGATGCACAACTGGCTGGCGAAATCCTCCTTCACCGGCGGCGACGCCTCGGTCAGCTCGCGCTCGCCACCATCGCCATACCAGCCCACTGCCGAGCCTGAAAGCAGCACCTCGGGGCGCTGCTCGCGGCTTTCCAGCCAGGCCAGTAACTGCTCGGTGAGGGTGATGCGGCTGGCCCACAGCAAGGTCCGCCGCGCAGCCGTCCAAGGGCGATCGGCGATGGGCGCACCTGCCAGGTTGACCACCGCATCCACCCTGTCGTCCGCAGCCAGTTCATCCAGACGGGCGATACCGCGCACACCCGTACCGCAAATGCCTGGCACCTGTTCGGGGCGCCTGCTCCAGACCGTCAGGCGATGCCCCTGGTCGCGCCAGTACTGGCAGAGGTGATGGCCGATCAAACCTGTACCGCCGGTCAGCAATATATGCATGGCTGTGTCCTCGCAAGCTGCGCCCGTGGTCTATTTTTAAGAACAAAGGCACTTTTTAGACCGGATGCTCTCGGATAAACATAGGCCAACCTGCCCTACCGAGCGGAATAACCTTATACAAAAAATGCGCATTGTACAGGTTTTCCTGACCGCGTAGTCTGCTAACAGCAAGGTTCGAAGAGGCCATCATGACAGTACCTATTGCCATCATCGGTGCCGGAATCGCCGGCCTGTCTGCCGCACAGGCCCTGCAGAAAGCCGGGCAGACCGTTCACCTGTTCGACAAGGGCCATGGCAGCGGCGGCCGCATGGCCAGCAAGCGCAGCGAGGCCGGTGCGCTGGACCTCGGTGCCCAGTATTTCACCGCGCGCGACCGGCGCTTCGTCGAGCAGGTGCAGCACTGGGTCGCCGCAGGCTGGGCCGAGCAATGGAAGCCGCAGTTGTACAACTACCGCGACGGCGAGCTGACGCCCTCCCCCGACGAGCAGATACGCTGGGTAGGCGTGCCACGCATGAGCGCCATCACCCGTGGCCTGCTCAAGGACGTGACGGTGAACTTTGGTTGCCGCATCGCTGAAGTGTTCCGCGGTAAACAGTACTGGCACCTGCAGGACACCGAAGGCTGCAGCCACGGCCCGTTCAGCCGTGTGGTGATCGCCGTGCCCGCGCCGCAGGCCACACCCCTGCTGGCCGCGACGCCGAAGCTCGCCGCCGTGGCCGCAGGCGTGCAGATGGAACCGACCTGGGCAGTCGCCCTGGCGTTCCAGTCCGCCCTCGACACCCCCATGCAAGGCTGCTTCGTGCAGGACAACCCGCTCGACTGGCTGGCCCGCAACCGCAGCAAGCCCGGGCGCGACGAACACCTGGACACCTGGGTATTGCACGCCACGTCCAGTTGGAGCAAACAGCACATCGACCTGCCCAAGGAAGACGTGATCGAACAGCTGTGGGGCGAGTTCGCCGAGCTGGTGGGCTGCGTGGTACCCGCCCCTACCTTTGCCCTGGCGCACCGCTGGCTCTATGCCCGCCCGGCCGGCAACCATGAATGGGGCGCCCTGGCCGATGCCGACCTGGGCCTGTATGCCTGTGGCGACTGGTGCTTGTCCGGCCGCGTCGAAGGCGCCTGGCTCAGTGGCCAGGAAGCCGCCAGGCGGCTGCTGGAGCATCTGGAGTGAACGCGCCTTTACAGGCCTGAGCCAAGCACCGCAGCGGCGGTGCTCGCGCTCGAATGGCCAGTCACGGCGCGCCCTGCCTAAAAATCGCTTGCATAACCCCGCTGCTGTGTTGAAATCGACTTGTACAAAAAAATACACATGTACAGGTTTTATGGATGCAGCGATGAAGGATGCAGACAACCAAGCCATCACCCCCTTCCAAGCCCAGGCACATGCGCAATGGCAGCACCTGCTTGCCGAAGGCCTGAGCCGTGGCGCACTGGTGCGCTTCCACTCCCGCTACAAGTACCTGGTAATGGCCTGCAGCCCCAAGGCCTACCGTGAACTGGGGCGCCTACTGGGCAGCATGTCCGGTGATGACGATCCGCAGCGGGTCGGCGCGAATTATTTCAGCCAGTTGCAGCAAGCCCTGCAGCACACGCCCAGCCGAGGCACCCACACCAATGTGCTGCAGCACCTGAGTGGTTACCTGCGCCCCGTGCTGGCACAGCACGAGCGCAGCCAATTGCAGGAAACCATCCGCCACTACCAACAAGGCAGTGTGGCGCTGACGGTTCCCCTGGCACTGCTCAGGCACTACTTGCAGGAACATCCTGACCCTTACCTGCTGCAGCAGGTCTATCTGCAACCCGCCCTCCATTCCCCAGCTGCCGCATAACCCGACGAGGCGCTTCACCATGCAATTGATCTGGCTGCGCACCGACCTGCGCGTCGAGGACAACCACGCGTTGAGCGCCGCCTGCGCGCACGGGCCAACCATCGCCTTGTGGCTGGCCAGCCCCGGCCAATGGCAGGCCCATGACGATGCCGCCTGCAAGGTCGACTTCTGGCTGCGTAATTTGCAGGCCTTGCGCCAGTCGCTGGAGCGGCTCGACATACCGCTATTGATCCGTCAGGTCGACACCTGGCAGCAAGCGCCCCAGGCGGTGCTGGAGGTATGCCGGCACTATAAGGTGCAAGGCGTGCACTGGAACGAGGAATATGGCGTCAACGAACAGCAGCGCGACGCACGCACCCAGGCGTTGCTAAACGAGGCCGGCATCGCAGCCCAGGGCTATCTCGACCAACTGTTGCTGCGCCCAGGCGCGGTACTGACCCGCAGTGGCCATTACTTCCAGGTGTTCGGCCAGTTTCGCAAGGCATGCCTGGAACACCTGCGCCTGAGCCTGCCGCCCCTGGCCCCGCGCGTGAGGAGGCAGGCGCCGACCGGCATCGCCAGCGATCCGATCCCCCAAGGGTTCCCCGGCTTTGCCGCTCCAATGCGAAGCCTGCGCGAGCATTGGCCGGCGGGTGAAAACGAAGCGCAGCGCCGCCTCACCCGTTTCATCGATGAAACCGTCGAGGACTATCCGCGCCTGCGCGACCTGCCCGCCAGAACCGGTACCAGCCAACTCTCGCCTTATCTCGCCGCCGGCGTGATCTCGCCACGCCACTGCCTGCACGCAGCCCTGCTCAGCAACCAGGGCGAGCTGGACAGCGGCAACGCCGGCATACAAACCTGGATCAATGAGCTGCTCTGGCGGGAGTTCTACAAGCACATCCTGGTGGGTTATCCACAGGTCGCCCGGCATCGGGCGTTCCGCGCCCACACCGAGGCCTTACCCTGGCGAGACGCCCCCGAGGACCTGGAGGCCTGGAAGGCCGGGCGTACCGGCTTTCCGCTGATCGACGCGGCCATGCGCCAGCTGCTGCATACCGGCTGGATGCACAACCGCCTGCGCATGGTGGTCGCCATGTTCCTGAGCAAGAACCTGCTGATCGACTGGCGCCTGGGCGAGCGCCACTTCATGCGCCACCTGATCGACGGCGACCTGGCCGCCAACAACGGCGGCTGGCAGTGGAGCGCGTCCACCGGGACCGATGCGGTGCCGTACTTCCGGATCTTCAACCCGATCAGCCAGTCGCGTCGCTTCGATCCACAAGGGCAGTTCATCCGGCACTGGCTGCCGGAGCTGGAGGGGTTGGATGACAAGGCGGTGCATGAGCCCGGAGGCAGCGGCGACCTGTTCGCGGCGCCCTACCCGCGGCCGATCGTCGACTTGGGCAACAGCCGGGCGCGGGCCTTGGCGGCGTTTCAGGCCCTGAAAGGTTGAGCCAGGCGCGCAAGGCCGCATTCCTGTAGGAGCGGCCTTGTGCCGCGAAAGGGCAGCACAGCAGCCCCTTCACCGAGGGAAAGAATGAACCGGCCCGGCCCCACCCCAGAGCAGCGGCAGCACTGTGCCCAATGACTGCGGCTGCGCGCTGGTCCAGAATACGGCCCCGCGCGCCGGCCCCTCGGCCAACAGGTTTCGCGCGGCCAGCAGGCGCTGCAGCTGTCGCGCCACGGCTGCGCCGGTATCGATGATCGCCACGTCCGAGGGCACCAGCTGCGCCAGCAGCGGGCGCAGGAAGGGATAGTGGGTACAACCGAGGATGACGGTATCGCACCCGGCCGCCAGCAAAGGCTGCACATAGCCCAAGAGCAGCTGGCGCAGCTCGGGGCTGTCGAGGTCGCCGGCTTCGATACGTTCGACCAGCCCAGGGCACGGCTGGGTCACCACCTGCACATCACTGGCGAAACGGTCGAGCAAGGCCGCGAACTTGGCACTCTGCAAGGTGCCAGTGGTGGCCAGGACACCGACCACGCCCGAACGGGTGGCCAACGCCGCCGGCTTGACCGCCGGCTCCATGCCCACCAGGGGCCAATCTGGGTACAGCTCGCGCAGGTCGGCAACCGCGGCCACCGTGGCGGTGTTGCAGGCCAGCACCATGGCCTTGGCGCCCTGCTCGCGGAAGAACTCGGCAATGTGACGCAGGCGCTGGCGGATGTAGTCCGGGGACTTCTCGCCGTAGGGCACGTGGCCGCTGTCGGCGACATACAGCAGCGACTCGTTGGGCAGCAGGCGCTGGATCTCGGCGAGCACCGACAGGCCGCCGACTCCCGAGTCCATCACGCCTACCGGCGCCGAGCGCTCAGCCATGCCGGCTGCCACACACCGGGCACGCCGGGTCGCGCTTGACCCGCAGTTCGCGCATGCGCGTGCCGAGGGCATCGATCAGCAGCAGGCGGCCGACCAGGGGGTCACCGAAACCGGCCAGCAGCTTCATCGCCTCCAGGGCCTGCAAGCTGCCGACCAGGCCAACCAACGGCCCGAGCACGCCGGCTTCGCTGCAGGTCAGCTCGGCTTCGCTGCCATGGCCGTAGAGGCAGTGGTAGCAAGGGCTGTGGTCCCGACGCGGGTCGAACACCGACAACTGCCCTTCCAGGCGAATCGCCGCGCCACTGACCAGCGGCTTGCCGGCAGCGAAGCACGCGGCGTTGACCGCCTCGCGGGTGGAAAAGTTGTCGGAGCAGTCCAGCACTACATCGACCGCTGCTACGGCCGCGGCGAGCGAATCTTCGTCCAGTGCCTGGCGATGGGCGACCAGGGTGATCTCGGGGTTGATCGCCTGCAGGCGCTTGAGTGCCGAGTCGACCTTGCTCATGCCCACGCTGTCGCTGTCATGGATGACCTGGCGCTGCAGGTTGGTCAGGTCGACGGTGTCGAAATCGGCCAGGTGCAGCTCACCCACGCCGGCAGCGGCCAGGTACAAGGCCACCGGCGAGCCGAGCCCACCCAGGCCGACCACCAGCGCCTTGCTGCGCTTGAGCCGCAACTGGCCGTCGATGTCCACCTGGGCCAGCAGAATCTGCCGGCTGTAACGCAACAGTTCCTGATCGCTCAGCATGGCAGTCGCCCCATGGTAATACGTTCGTGGTCGGCCAGGTCGCGCTGGCTGGCCACCTCGCCAAAGCCGTGGCTGGCCAGCAGTTCGCGCACCGCCGCCGCCTGGTCATAGCCGTGCTCGAGCAACAGCCAGCCGCCGGGCAGCAGGTGCTCGGGCGCCTGGGCGATGATCACGCGCAGGTCGTCCAGCCCGTCGGCGCCCGCCACCAGCGCGCTGCTGGGCTCGAAACGCACATCGCCGGCCACCAGGTGCGGGTCGTCTGTCGCGATATAAGGCGGGTTGCTGAGGATCAGGTCGAAGCGCTCGCCGGCCACGGCGTCGTACCAGTTGCTCAGGCGCACCTGGACATTGCCCAGGCCAAGGCGCTCACGGTTGCGTTCGGCCAAGGCCACGGCCTCCGGGACGCGGTCCAGCGCCGTCACCTGCCAGGCCGGGCATTCACTGGCCAAGGCCAGGGCGATGGCGCCGGTGCCGGTGCCAAGGTCGAGCACACGCGCAGGGCGAGCCGGTACTCGGGCCAGGGCCGCTTCCACTAGCAGTTCGGTCTCCGGGCGCGGGATCAATGTGTGCGGTGCCACTTCCAGGTCCAGCTTCCAGAAGCCTTGCTGGCCGAGGATATAGGCCACCGGCTCACCGGCACGGCGACGCGCCAGGTAGCCGGCGAACGTCTCGGCCGCCTCGCTGTCGACGATGCGCTCAGGCCAGGTGTGCAGGTAGCTGCGCGACTTGCCCAGGGCCGCGGCGAGCAACAGCTCGGCATCCAGGCGCGCGGTCGGGGAATCCGGCAGCTGCGCATTGTGCAGCAGGCTGGCGATGATGGTCATTCAATCCCCCAGGGCGGCCAGCTGGTCGGCCTGGTACTCGGCCAGCAGGGGCTCGATCACGGCATCGACACCGCCGGCCAGGATATCGTCGAGCGAATACAGGGTCAGGTTGATGCGGTGGTCGGTCACCCGGCCCTGTGGATAATTGTAGGTGCGGATGCGCTCGGAGCGGTCGCCCGAGCCCACCAGCAGCTTGCGCTCGCTGGCGATGGCATTCTGCGCGGCGCTGGTCTGCATGTCGTTGAGCTTGGCCGACAACCACGACATGGCCCGGGCGCGGTTCTTGTGCTGGGACCGCTCCTCCTGGCACTCGACCACGATACCGGTGGGCAAGTGAGTGATGCGGATCGCCGAGTCGGTCTTGTTGACGTGCTGACCACCGGCACCGGAGGCGCGGTAGGTGTCGACCCGCAGGTCGGCCGGGTTGATCTCGATGGCGACCTGCTCGTCCGGCTCGGGCAGCACGGCCACGGTGCACGCGGAGGTGTGGATACGGCCCTGGGATTCGGTCTCCGGCACCCGCTGCACGCGGTGCGCGCCGGACTCGAACTTGAGCTTGCCGTACACGCTCTCGCCCTCGACCCGGGCGATGATTTCCTTGTAGCCGCCGTGCTCGCCTTCGTTCTCCGAGAGAATCTCCAGGCGCCAACCACGTTTCTCGGCATAGCGCGAATACATACGGAACAGGTCGCCAGAGAAAATCGCCGCCTCGTCGCCGCCGGTACCGGCGCGGATTTCGAGGAACACGTTGCGACCGTCGTTGGGGTCCTTGGGCAGCAGCATACGCTGCAGCTGCGACTCCAGGCCGACCAACTGTTCCTTGGCCTCGCGGACCTCCTCGACGGCCATCTCGCGCAGGTCTGGGTCACTGTCCTTGAGCAGCGCCTGGGCACCTTCCAGATCGTCCTGGACCTTGCGCCACTCTTTATAGGCGTCGATCACCGGCTCGACTTCGGCGTACTCGCGCGAATAGGCGCGAAAACGCGTCTGGTCGGTGATGACTTCAGCATCGCCCAGCAGGGCGGTGAGTTCCTCGAAGCGGTCCTGGAGCGTGTCCAGTTTATTGAGCAGCGACGCTTTCATTGCGGGGTCTTGTCCGTCGAGCCCTCGTTGAGGGCAAAGAGTTCCTGGGCCATGGCCAGCGCATCGAGGCGGCCTTCGGCGGAGAGCTTTTTCAGTTGCACGCTGGGCGCATGCAGGAGTTTGTTGGTCAACCCACGCGCCAGCTGGGCCAGCACCTCTTCGGGGTTGCCGCCATTGGCCAGCAGGCGCTGGGCCTTTTGCAGTTCTTCGTCGCGCAGGCGCTCGCTTTGCTGGCGGTAGGCCTTGAGCACATCCACGGCAGCCAGCTCGCGCAGGCGCACCATGAAGTCCTCGGCGCCCACCGACACCAGTTCCTCGGCGGCCTGGGCTGCGCCCTGGCGGCTCTTGAGGTTTTCCGCGACCACTTCGTGCAGGTCGTCGACGGTATAGAGGTAGACGTCGTCCAGCTCGCCGACCTGCGGCTCGATATCCCGCGGCACGGCGATGTCGACCATGAAGATCGGCTTGTGCCGACGCTGCTTCAGCGCGCTTTCCACTGCGCCCTTGCCGAGGATCGGCAATTGGCTTGCCGTGGAGCTGATGACGATGTCGCTGTTGGCGAGCTCCTGGGGAATGTCGGACAACAGCACCGCATGGGCCCCGAACTGCTCGGCCAGTGTGCTGGCCCGTTCGAGGGTGCGATTGGCCACGACGATCCGGCGCACCCCCTGCTCGTGCAAGTGGCGGGCGACCAGGGTGATGGTCTCGCCGGCACCGATCAACAGCGCCTGGCTGCGCCCCAGGTCGCTGAAGATCTGCTTGGCCAGGCTGACGGCGGCGAAGGCCACCGAAACCGGGTTTTCGCCGATGGCGGTGTCAGTGCGCACTTGCTTGGCGGCACTGAAGGTGGCCTGGAACAGGCGCCCCAGCAGCGGGCCGATGGTGCCGGCTTCGCGGGCGACAGCGTAGGCGGACTTCATCTGACCGAGAATCTGTGGCTCGCCGAGCACCAGGGAATCCAGGCCGGAAGCGACGCGCATCATGTGCTTGACAGCATCGTGCTCCTCATGGATGTAGGCGCTGGCGCGCAGCTCGTCGAGGCTCAGCTGGTGGTACTCGGCCAGCCATTGCAGCACCGCGTCGGCGGCCAGGTGGTCCTGCTCTATATAGAGCTCGCTGCGGTTGCAGGTCGACAGGATCGCGGCCTCGCGGCTGGCGGTCAGTCGGCAGAGCTGCTGCAGGGCATCGACCAGCTGCTCTGGCGTAAACGCCACGCGCTCGCGTACGTCTACCGAGGCAGTCTTATGGTTGATACCAAGTGCAAGAAAGGCCATGCAAGGTCGCTGGTTGTGACGAGAAGCCGATAATTGTCCTACTTCGCAGGTTCCAGAACAACCACCGTTCGCTATTGTCGTGATAGCAGGGGTGCATGCCTGGGGATGGCTGCATGAGGACAGCTATCGCGGAACCCTCCTCCCCCCAGAAGGTCGCAGTTAACCAGACACCGCACTGGTGGGTTTGCCCTCGCGCTTGTGTCATCATGCTCCGACCGCCGGTAAGTCCTTCTTAAGCCCCTTTATATGAACAGACCTTACGCATTGCTGCTTGCCTTCGCCCTGCTCCAGGGCTGCCAGAGCCTGGCCCCGCAAACGGCCGAGCCACCCGTGGCCGAGGCCGGCAAAGGCGAACCGGAAAAGCCCGTGGTGTATGGATCGTTCAAGCAGGAAACGCTGTACAGCCTGCTGGTGGCCGAACTCGCCGGCCAGCGCAACCGCTTCGACATCGCCCTGGCCAATTATGTCGACCAGGCCGAGAAGACCCAGGACCCAGCGGTCTCCGAGCGCGCCTACCGCATCGCCGAGTACCTGGGTGCCGACGAGCCGTCCCTGGATACCGCCCTGATCTGGGCCCGCAACGATGCGCAAAACCTCGACGCCCAACGCGCCGCCGCCATCCAGTTGGCCCGCGCCGGGCGCTACGACGAATCCATGACCTACATGGAAAAAGTCCTCCAGGGCAAAGGCGACACCCATTTCGACTTCCTCGCCCTGTCGGCCGCCGAAACCGACCAGAACACCCGCGACGGCCTGCTGCAAAGCTTCGACCGCCTGCTGGTCAAGCACCCGGACAACGGCCAGCTGGTATTCGGCAAGGCCCTGCTGCTCAACCAGGACGGCAAGACCCAGCAAGCCCTCGACCTGCTCGAGGCGCACCCTCCACAGAACGGCGAAGTGGCCCCGGTGCTGTTGCGCGCACGCCTGCTCCAGGCCCTGGACCGCGGCCCGGAAGCCCTGCCGCTGCTGCGCGGGGCCATACGCGACAACCCCGACGACAAGCGCCTGCGCCTGACCTATGCCCGCACCCTGGTCGAACAGGACCGCATGGCCGATGCCAAGGCCGAGTTCGAAAGCCTGCTGCAGCAGTACCCCGAGGATGACGAGCTGCGCTATTCGCTCGCCCTGGTGTGCATGGAGAACAAAAGCTGGGACGAAGCCGAAGGCTACCTGCAGGAACTGGTCGAGCGCGACAGCAATGTCGATGCCGCGCACCTGAACCTGGGCCGCATCCGCGAGGAGCGCAGCGACCCTGAAGCTGCCCTGCGCGAGTACGCCCTGGTCGGCCCGGGCCCCGACTACCTGCCGGCGCAGCTGCGCCAGGCCGACATCCTCATCGCCAACGGCCGTGCCACCGAGGCCTCGCGCCTGCTCGCCGAGGCGCGCGAAGCCCAGCCCGACTACGCCATCCAGCTGTACCTGATCGAAGCCGAGAGCTACGGCAATAACAGCAAGGACGCCCAGGCCGAGCAGGTCCTGGCCCAGGCCATCAAGCGTTACCCGGACGACCTCAACCTGCTCTACACCCGCGCCATGTTGGCCGAAAAGCGCGATGACCTGCCGCAGATGGAAAAAGACCTGCGCGCCATCATCGAGCGCGAGCCGGAAAACGCCATGGCCCTGAACGCCCTCGGCTATACCCTGGCCGACCGCACCACCCGCTACGCCGAAGCCAAGGCGCTGATCGAAAAAGCCCACCAGCTCACTCCGGACGACCCGGCAGTGCTCGACAGCCTGGGCTGGGTGAATTATCGCCTGGGCAACCTCGACGAGGCCGAACGCCTGCTGCGCCAGGCCTTGGAACGCTTCCCCGACCACGAAGTGGCCGCCCACCTGGGCGAAGTCCTCTGGGCCAACGGCAAGCGCCGTGAAGCCCGCCAGGTCTGGGCCAAAGCCTTCGAAGGCCAGCCCGACAGTCCCATCCTGCGCAAGACCCTCCTGCGCCTGACCGGATCAGAGACCCTGTAGATATGTTCCTGCGTCATTGCATTACCTTCACCCTGATCGCCCTGCTCGCCGGCTGCGCCGGTTTCACCAGCCGCGAAGCCTTGCACGGTCAAGGCGACCCGCAGCAGTGGCGTGCCCATAAAACGCAGTTGAGCACCCTCGACGGTTGGCAAATCAATGGCAAGGTCGGTATCCGCGCCCCACGCGACTCCGGCAGCGGCACCCTGTTCTGGCTGCAACGCCAGGACTACTACGACATTCGCCTGGCCGGCCCCTTGGGCCGTGGCGCCGCCCGCCTGACCGGACGCCCCGGCGGCGTGGTACTGGAGGTGGCCAACCAGGGCCGCTACGAAGCGCCAAGCCCTGAAGCCCTGCTCGAAGAGCAGCTCGGCTGGCAGTTGCCGGTCTCGCACCTGGTGTGGTGGGTTCGCGGCCTGCCCGCGCCCGACAGCAAGAGCCAGCTGACCCTGGACGGCGACAGCCGCCTGGCCAGCCTGAAGCAGGACGGCTGGCAGGTCGAGTACCTGAGCTACACCCAGCAGAACGGCTATTGGCTGCCCGAGCGCCTGAAGCTGCACGGCCAGGACCTGGACGTCACCCTGGTGGTCAAGGACTGGCAACCCCGCCAGCTGGGGCGCTGATCCATGGGCACGCTGACCCTGCCGGCCCCGGCCAAGCTCAACCTGTGGCTGCACATCACCGGCCGCCGCCCGGACGGCTATCACGAGCTGGAAACCGTGTTCCAGTTCCTCGACCACGGCGACGAGCTCAGCTTCGCCCTGCGTGACGACGGCCAGATCCGCCTACACACCGAGATCGAAGCGGTCCCCCACGACAGCAACCTGATCGTGCGCGCAGCCCGCATGCTGCAGGCACAATCCGGCACCTCGCTGGGCGCCGACATCTGGCTGGACAAAGTCCTGCCCATGGGTGGCGGCATCGGTGGCGGCAGCTCCGATGCCGCCACCACCCTGCTGGCGCTGGCACACCTGTGGCAACTGGACTGGGACGAAGACCGCCTGGCCGCCCTGGGCCTAGCCCTCGGCGCCGACGTGCCGGTGTTCGTGCGTGGCCATGCCGCCTTCGCCCAGGGGGTGGGCGAGCAACTGACCCCGGTCGACCCCGAAGAGCCCTGGTACGTCGTGCTGGTGCCGCAAGTGTCTGTCAGCACAGCGGAAATTTTTTCGCATCCAGAGTTGACACGTGATTCCCTCCCCCTTAAGATGCGCCCCGTTCCCGAGGGAAACAGTCGAAATGACTGCCAACCGGTGGTCGAGCAACGTTATCCAGAAGTTCGCAATGCGTTGAATTCCCTGGGTAAATATACGGAAGCTCGAATGACCGGCACTGGAAGTTGCGTGTTTGGGGCCTTCCCAAGCAAAGCCGAAGCTGATAAAGTTCTGGCCCTTCTTTCAGAGACCCAAACAGGGTTTGTGGCAAAGGGAAGCAATATTTCGATGTTGCATCGCAAGCTGCAAAGTCTGATCAAGAAGTCGAGTGCCTAGCGCTCGCAGCAACAGATACAGGGGCGTCGCCAAGCGGTAAGGCAGCAGGTTTTGATCCTGCCATGCGTTGGTTCGAATCCAGCCGCCCCTGCCATTTTCCTTATACTCATCCAGGTTACCCTCAGCCTTCAGGTACTGCGCGTGTCCAAGATGATGGTCTTCACGGGGAATGCCAACCCCGATCTGGCTCGGCGTGTTGTACGTCAGCTGCATATTCCACTGGGTGATGTTTCTGTCGGTAAATTCTCCGACGGCGAAATCAGTGCTGAGATCAATGAAAATGTTCGTGGTAAGGACGTCTTCATCATCCAGCCAACCTGTGCTCCTACCAATGACAATCTGATGGAACTGGTGGTGATGGCCGACGCCTTCCGCCGCTCCTCAGCGTCTCGAATCACCGCCGTGATTCCCTACTTCGGATACGCCCGCCAGGACCGTCGTCCGCGTTCGGCACGTGTAGCCATCAGCGCCAAAGTCGTCGCTGACATGCTCACTGTCGTGGGTATCGACCGTGTACTCACCGTCGACCTGCACGCTGACCAGATCCAGGGCTTCTTCGATATCCCCGTCGACAACATCTACGGCTCGCCCGTACTGGTCGACGATATCGAAGACCAGCGTTTCGAGAACCTGATGATCGTCTCCCCGGACATCGGTGGCGTGGTACGTGCGCGTGCCGTGGCCAAGTCCCTGGGCGTCGACCTCGGGATCATCGACAAACGCCGCGAAAAGGCCAACCATTCCGAGGTCATGCACATCATCGGCGATGTCGAGGGGCGCACTTGCATCCTGGTAGACGACATGGTCGATACCGCCGGCACCCTGTGCCACGCGGCCAAGGCCCTGAAAGAACACGGTGCTGCCAAGGTTTACGCCTACTGCACACACCCTGTCCTGTCGGGCCGTGCGATCGAGAACATCGAGAAGTCGGTACTGGACGAGCTGGTGGTGACCAACACCGTCCCGCTGTCCGCCGCTGCTCAAGCCTGTGACCGTATCCGCCAGCTGGATATCGCACCGGTTGTCGCTGAAGCGGTACGTCGCATCAGCAACGAAGAATCGATCAGCGCGATGTTCCGCTAAGCGGAACAGACGCTGACGAAAAGCGCCCCGCCCCGACACTGGTTGTCGGGGCGGGGCTTTTTTGCCATCCCCGTTGGCGCTGGTCGCAAACGCCCTCGGGAGGCTATTTTGGAGAAACAAAATGACTGACTTCACCCTGAACGCCCAAGCGCGTACTGACCTGGGGAAAGGTGCGAGCCGCCGCCTGCGTCATTCCGCCAGCATCCCTGCCGTTGTTTACGGTGGTGATAAAGAAGCCCAATCCCTGACCATCGTGGCCAAGGAAATCGCCAAGCTGTTCGAAAACGAGGCTGCCTTCAGCCACGTTCTGGAACTGAATGTCGACGGCGCCAAGCAGAACGTCGTGGTCAAGGCCCTGCAGCGTCACCCGGCCAAAGGCTTCATCATGCACGCCGACTTCGTTCGCGTCGTTGCTGGCCAGAAGCTGACTGCCAAGGTACCGGTTCACTTCATCAACGAAGAAGCCCCGGTCAAGAAAGGCGGCGAGATCTCCCACGTCGAGTCCGAGATCGAAGTGTCCTGCGAAGCCAAGGACCTGCCTGAATTCATCGAGGTCGACCTGGCCAACGCTGAAATCGGCACCATCATCCACCTGTCGGACCTGAAAGCTCCGAAAGGCGTAGAGTTCGTCGCTCTGGCCCACGGTGATGACAAAGCTGTTGCCAACGTCCACGCCCCGCGCGTTGCCGCTGAAGCTGCTGAAGGCGCTGCCGAGTAATCCACTCGCGCGCCGGCGTTGATCGGGTTACAGTGCCGCGCGCACCGTAACCCACCAACTCCAAGGAAGAGCCCCTGACGTGACCGCCATCCAGTTGATCGTCGGCCTGGGTAACCCCGGCCCCGAATACGAACAGACCCGGCATAACGCAGGGGCTCTTTTCGTAGAACGCCTTGCCAGCGCCCAGCGCGTTTCGCTGTCCGCTGACAAAAAATATTTCGGCCTGACGGCGAAGTTCAGCCATCAGGGCAACGATGTTCGCCTGCTGATCCCCACCACCTACATGAATCGCAGCGGCCAGTCCGTAGCGGCCTTGGCCAATTTCTTCCGCATCAAGCCGGAAGCGATCCTGGTGGCGCATGACGAACTCGACCTGCCTCCGGGCGTCGCCAAACTCAAGAAGGGCGGCGGCCATGGTGGGCACAACGGCCTGCGCGACATCATCGCGCAGCTCGGCAACCAGAACGACTTCCACCGCCTGCGGCTTGGCATCGGCCACCCGGGCGACGCCAAACTGGTCTCCAACTTCGTCCTGGGCCGCGCACCGCGCGCCGAGCAGGAGAAGCTCGACGCCAGCATCGATTTTGCCCTCGGCGTGATGCCGGACGTCCTCGCCGGCGACTTCGCCAAGGCGATGCGCGAACTGCACAGCCAGAAGGCCTGATTTCCTAGAGAGGGGAATACCCATGGGTTTCAATTGCGGCATCGTCGGCCTGCCCAACGTCGGCAAGTCCACCCTGTTCAACGCCCTGACCAAGTCCGGCATCGCGGCAGAGAACTTCCCCTTCTGCACCATCGAGCCGAACAGCGGCATCGTGCCGATGCCCGACGCACGCCTGGACGCCCTGGCCGCGATCGTCAAGCCTGAACGCGTGCTGCCCACCACCATGGAATTCGTCGACATCGCCGGCCTGGTCGCTGGCGCTTCGAAAGGTGAAGGCCTGGGCAACAAGTTCCTCGCCAACATCCGCGAGACCGACGCCATCGCCCATGTGGTGCGCTGCTTCGAAGACGAGAACGTGATCCACGTCTCCAACAGCGTCGACCCCAAGCGTGACATCGAGATCATCGACCTGGAACTGATCTTCGCCGACCTCGACAGCTGCGAGAAGCAACTGCAGAAGGTCGCGCGCAACGCCAAGGGCGGCGACAAGGACGCCTTGGCACAGAAGGCTCTGCTGGAAAAACTCATCGCCCACTTCACCGACGGCAAGCCGGCCCGCAGCCTGATGAAGGACATGAGCGCCGAAGAGAAGGCCGTTATCCGCGGCTTCCACCTGCTGACCAGCAAGCCGGTGATGTACATCGCCAACGTTGCCGAGGACGGCTTCGAGAACAACCCGCACCTGGACGTGGTCAAGGCCATCGCCGAGGAAGAAGGCGCGATCGTGGTGCCGGTGTGCAACAAGATCGAAGCCGAGATCGCCGAGCTGGAAGAAGGTGAAGAGAAGGACATGTTCCTCGAGGCCCTGGGCCTGGAAGAGCCTGGCCTGAACCGCGTGATCCGCGCCGGTTACAGCCTGCTCAACCTGCAGACCTACTTCACCGCCGGCGTGAAGGAAGTCCGCGCCTGGACCGTACGCGTCGGCGCCACCGCCCCGCAAGCCGCTGCCGTTATCCACACCGACTTCGAGAAAGGCTTCATCCGCGCCGAAGTGGTGGCCTACGACGACTTCATCCAGTTCAAGGGTGAGGGCGGCGCCAAGGAAGCCGGCAAATGGCGCCTGGAAGGCAAGGACTACATCGTCAAGGACGGCGATGTGATGCACTTCCGCTTCAACGTGTGATAACCATACGTTAGAAAAAACCCCTTGAGGACAGGCGCCTCAAGGGGTTTTTCTTTTGGCGCCTGCCCTTGTAGGAGCGACGGTGCGGCGGTCCGACTTGTCCCGCGATCAAGAGCGAAGCCCTTGCCAGGCGACGGTGATATGACAAGCCCGCTCCTTGTGACTGGTGCTGCTGGCCAGGCGAACCAGGCAGCGACGGCCCACTCAAACACTATTCAAGAATGGTGACCGTCGCGGTAGTGCCCGCGCGCAGTGGTGGCGCATCGGCCGCGCGCTCCAGGCGCAGACGCACCGGGATGCGCTGGGCCAGCTTGACCCAGGTGTAGCTCGGGTTGACGTTGGCCAGCAGGCGGTTGCCCGGCTGGTTCTCCCGGTCGGTGATCGCATAGGCGATGCTTTCCACGGTGCCTTGCAGCCGCTCGCCGCTCATCAATTCGATGCGTGCCCGGCTGCCGATCTTGATCTTCGGCAGCTTGGTTTCCTCGAAGTAACCGCTGACATGGAACGACTCGCTGTCCACCAGGGCCAGCAGCGGCGCGCCGGGCTGGGCGAAGTCGCCCTGACGGGTCAGCAAGTTGGTCACGTAGCCATTGACCGGGGCGCTCACGCGGGTGTGTTCAAGATCCAGGCGCGCCTGCTTGAGCGTGGCTTCGGCGAGTTTCACATTGGCCTGCGCCAGCCCCAGGTTGGATTGCTCGCGCAGCAGGTCCGCCTGGGCCACGGCGACATCGGTGCCGGACTTTTCCCATTCTTCGGCAGAAATCGCCGACATCGATTGCAGCTTGCGGCGCCGTTGCTCCTCGCTGCGCCGCTGCTTGAGCAACGCCTCGCTGGCGACGATGGCGGCCTGTGATTGCCCCAGGGTGGCTCGGGCCACCTCGACTGCGCGCTCGGCATGCAGCACGGCCAGTTCGTAGCGGGCAGGGTCGATCTGCAACAGCAAGTCGCCGCGGTGGACGAACTGGTTGTCCTGCACAGGTAGCGCGATGATGCGCCCGGCGACTTCCGCCGACAAGGTCACCACATCCGCGCGTACCCGCGCATCGCGGGTCCAGGGCGCGCGGGTGTAGTAGTCCCAGGCGAGCCAGACCAGGCCGACGGCAATTGCCAACACCACCAAGGTCAAGGCCTTGGCCACAACAGGTTTCAACGCAGGCATTTCAGACGCTCGCTCCCATCGACAATACGAGGGCCGCGCAGATCGCGGCATACAGGGCTCCCTGGAACAGCGCCGGGTGCCAGACCCGCGCCAACACGCCAACCCGACGCAGCACGGCATCGGCGATCAGGAACAATGGCAGCCCCAACAGCAGGGCCTGGGCAATGGGCGGCAGGTAGACACCGCCAAATTCGAAATCAATGGGCATGGGCGCCCTCCTGTTCAGGTAGCGGCGGAGGCCCCGCCAGGACCGACCGATAGCGCTGCAGCAACTGACTGGCAACCGCGAGCGCCACGCGCAGGATGAACAAGCGCCGCAGCGCTTCCCGATCAGCGTCCAGGTGCGCCTCGTGCAACGCATCCAGGGCCTGGCCGACCCGTTCGGCCTCCTGCAACAGCCCGTCGATGTCCACCGGGCGTTGCCCGCCGATGACCTCGGCCATCCCCTGCAACACTAGGCCTAAACGAGCTTTCGTGCCTTCTGGCAGCGCCACGCTGGTCACGCACTGGGTACGCGCCTGGCCCAGGGCAATGGCCAATGCCGGGCAAACCAGGCTGCAATCGAACAGCGCCCGGGAACGCGGGTCGGTCGCCGCCGGCAGCAAGCCGATCATCGCGGACAGGCGGTCGAGCGTACGGCTTTCGAAGTCGAACTGGTGGGTCAACCCGTTGCCCTCGGTCACCTGCCGGTACACATCGTCACGGGTCAGGCGGAACAGCCGGGCCATGCGTTTTGGCGCATTGAATGGAAAGACCAAGGCGAACACCACCATGGCCAGCACCCCGGCGACCACGTAGCCACCCGCGAACTCGAACCACTGGATGGCACTGTTGTGGTAGGCGCCGACGTTCTGCGGCCCGATCATCAACAGGCTGATCAGGCCGATGCCCATGCCGATGCCGGCGGTCATCGGGTTTGCCAGGCCAACGGCTGCCAGGTAGAGCAACGGCGCCAGGCACAGGGCAAGCATTTCGAAATCGGTGAAGATCGGCAGCAGCGCAAACTGGTACAACGCCGACAGCACCAGCGCCACCAGCAGGCCGCGGTTGTAGTTCTGGCTCGCCAGCAAGGGCCTTGGCAGGGTCGCCATCAGCGAACACATCACGCCGATCAGGATCACCCCGGAGCGCGCGCCGTCCCAGGCCGTTTCGATCCATAGCCAGCCGGCCAGGAACAAGGCCAGGAATGCCCGCACGGCATTCATGCCAGCCAGGCGAAAATCCAGGTGCAGGGCACTGAACCGCCCCTGGTCATGAGGGCAGCTGGCCGCCCTGCCCTGCTGGATCGCCTCGTTGAGCTCGATCAGCTCATCGAGTTGCTGCAACAGGCGCGCCTGCTCCCAGCGCAGGGCCCAGGCCAGCGAACGCATGCGCGGCGGCAAGGGCTCGTTGAGAAACTCGGCGCGGTCGGCAGCCTGGTCGAAGCCCTGGTGCAGGCTGCGGATCGCCTTGCGCCCGCTCGCCGACAACGCCACACCGTCGCGGGCCAGCGCGTCCAGGCTGTCCAGCTCGGCCAGGCGCAGCAGCTGAATGTCGGCCGGCAGCGGCCCTTGCCAATGCTGCTTGATCAGCTCGCGTTGCTGGCGCAGCACCAACAGACGCGACACCAGCAGCACCAACTGGTTGGCCAGCAGTTGCACCAGCCCGTCGGCGCTGCGCAGGTGCGGCGCATCGAAATACAGATGCCGGCGCAGGCCTTCCAGCGCGCTGATCTCAGCGATCAGCTGCGCCTGGCGTTGACTGAACGCCGCCTCGTCTTCTTCGGTACGGACCACTTCGGCCGCGTGACGGGCGATCAGCTTGACCAGACTATCGACCTTGCTGAAATACCCCTGCGCCACCGCCTGGGGGCGAGCGGTCAACAGGCTGACCACGGCCACGCAGACCACGGCCAGCAGGGTTTCGGTCAGCCGGGTGATGGCCAGCAGGAAAATACCGTCCGGCTCCGGGACCGCCAGCATCGCCACCACCACGGCAGTGAACCCACTCAGGACGAAGGCGTGGGAATCGGTGTAGCGCAACAAGGTCCCCCCGGCCGTGCAGAAGGCCAGCCAGAGGGACAGGCAGACGATGAAAGGCATCGGCGCCTGGGGGAACAGCGCCATGATCGCCACCGCCACGGCTGCGCCCGCCGCTGTGCCGAGCACCTGGGCGAAGCTGCGCTTGAGGGTCATGCCGGCCAGCGGCAGGCTGATGATGATCACGGTCATCAGCGCCCACTTCGGTTGTTCCAGGTCGAAGATGAACGCCAGGTACAGGCACAGGAGGCCTGCGACGAGGGTGCGCAGCGCGAACAACAGCACCCCGCGCCCGGGGTTCAAGGCCAGCTTGAAATAGGCAATCAGTGGACCCATTCGGTACCTCGAGACACGGACGGGGAACCCTGCGCCAAGGCATGGCTTCCCGAGCCAGGTTATTTCATCAGCAGGTTGCAGCTGGTACAGACACAACGTTAGTTCGATAAACGGCCTGTCGGTAGAGGCCGAATTCGCCCCCCTGCGTTCCATTTGGTGAACGCTTTTGCCTGAGTGCCAGCACTGATCCTGTAGGGTGCGTGCGGACATGGAATTGGTTCACAAATTTCTGAACTGATTATTTATCCCCAGCGATTTTTCCCTCCGTCGCCCCTCACCAGAATCGCTTCACCAACAATCACAATAATCGTGAGGCCACGCCCGTGGACCAGACCCTCCAGGTAAGGCAAGCCGCCGCCGACCTCGTCGACGCCTTCGCCAGCAACGACACCGCCCGCTACTTCGCCTGCTTCAGCGAAGACGCCACGTTCCTCTTCCACACCTTGCCGCACCCGCTGCTCTCGCGCCGTGCCTATGAAACGCTGTGGGCGCAATGGCAGGCCGAAGGCTTTGCCGTGCTGGCATGCCAGTCCAGCAACGCGCAGGTGAGCTTGCAAGGTGAGGTGGCGATCTTCATGCACGACGTGGCCACGCACATTCGCATCGCAGGCCAAGAGCACCGGCTGGCCGAGCGCGAGACCATCGTCTTCAAGCGCCAGGGCGAACGTTGGCTGGCCTGCCACGAACACCTGTCGGTCGTCTCCGACACCTGATGTTTCGCGGCCCTGCCGCACTGCCAACGCACCACAAGAAAATCCGCGCATCGCGCCGACTCACAACAACCGCGCTGGAGCCTTGCCATGAGCCACTCGACCGGTATCGAGACCAATGGCGTCGAACAGATCCCCGATGATCAACGCGACGCGACCCCACTGGACCTGTTCCGCCTGATCTTCGGCGGTGCCAACACCTTCGCCACCGCCGTGCTGGGCAGCTTCCCGGTGCTGTTCGGCCTGTCGTTCCAGGCCGGGCTATGGGCCATCCTGCTCGGCGTCGGGGTGGGCGCCTTGATCCTCGCCCCCATGGGCCTGTTCGGTGCGCTCAATGGCACCAACAATGCGGTATCGTCCGGCGCGCACTTCGGCGTGCATGGGCGCATCGTCGGTTCGTTCTTGTCGTTGCTCACCGCCGTGGCGTTCTTCTCGCTGTCGGTTTGGAGTTCAGGCGACGCCCTGGTCGGTGGCGCCAAACGCCTGGCCGGGCTTCCGGAAACCGACCTGACCCTGGGCCTGGCCTACGGCCTGTTCGCGGTGCTGGTGCTGGTGGTGTGCATCTTTGGCTTCCGCTTCATGCTGTGGGTCAACAAGATCGCGGTATGGGCCTCGAGCCTGCTGTTCCTGCTGGGCATCCTGGCCTTCGCCGGCCCCTTCGACGTGCACTTCGCCGGTAGCGTCAACCTCGGCCAACCCGGTTTCTGGGCCGCCTTCGTCGGTGCGGCGATCCTGGCCATGAGCAACCCGGTCTCGTTCGGCGCATTCCTCGGCGACTGGTCGCGCTACATCCCGCGTCAGACGCCCAAGGCACGCATCATGCTGGCTGTGATCGCCGCCCAGGCGGCGACCCTGATCCCGTTCCTGTTCGGCCTGTGCACCGCGACCCTGGTGGCCACCCAGGCCCCGGACTACATCGCGGCCAACAACTACGTCGGCGGCCTGCTGGCGATCTCGCCGGGCTGGTTCTTCCTACCGGTGTGTCTGATCGCGGTGATCGGCGGCATGTCCACCGGCACCACCTCGCTGTATGGCACCGGCCTGGACATGTCCAGCGTGTTCCCGCGCCTGCTCAGCCGCGCCGGCGCGACCCTGCTGATCGGCGTCGCCGCCATCGCCTTCATCTTCATCGGCCGCTTCACCTTCAACCTGGTGCAGAGCGTGTCCACCTTCGCCGTGCTGATCATCACCTGCACCAGCCCCTGGATGGTGATCATGATCCTCGGCCTGGTCACCCGTCGCGGCTTCTACCATGCCGACGACCTGCAGGTGTTCACCCGTGGCCAGCGTGGCGGGCACTATTGGTTCACCCATGGCTGGAACTGGCGCGGCATGGGCGCCTGGATTCCCAGCGCGGCGGTGGGCCTGTGCTTCGTCAACCTGCCGGGGCAGTTCGTCGGCCCGCTGGGCGAGCTGGCCGGCGGAATCGACCTGAGCCTGCCGGTCACCCTGGGCATGGCTGGCCTGCTGTATATCGCCCTGCTCAATCTGTTCCCTGAACCCGCCAGCGTCTATGGCCCCCAGGGCCCGCGTTGGGTGCGCTGCAAAAGCGCCCCGCGCACGCCGGTGACCACCGCCGAATCCGCCTGACTGGAACCCGACCATGACCAACCCCCACTACATCGACGGCCGCTGGGTCGAAGGCCAAGGCAACGATTGCATCACCGTGCATGACCCCGCATTGGGCCAGCCATTCGCCGAGCTGATGTCCGCCAGCACTGCCCAGGTCGACCAAGCCGTGGCCGCCGCCCGTCGTGCCCTTCCCGCCTGGAAAGCCACTGCCCCGGGCGAGCGTGCCGCGCTGCTGCGTGGCTTCGCCGAACAACTTGGCCAGCGCCGCGAAGCCCTGATCACCCTGCAAATGCGCAACAACGGCAAGCCCCGCCACGAAGCCGAGATCGACCTGGACGATGCCGTGGCCACGTTCGGCTACTACGCCGACCTTGCCGAGCAGTTGCCTGGCAAGAATGCCGAGGTCCCCCTGGCCGCCCCCGGCTTCACAGCCCGTACGCGCCTAGAGCCGGTGGGCGTGGTCGGCTTGATCGTGCCGTGGAACTTCCCCCTGGTGACCAGCGCGTGGAAGCTCGCCCCGGCCCTGGCCGCCGGTTGCACCGTGGTGCTCAAGCCTTCGGAGGTCACCCCGCTGATTGAACAGGCCTACGGCCAGATCGCCGAGGCGCTGAACCTTCCCGCCGGGGTGCTGAACATCGTCAACGGCAAGGCCGAGACCGGCGCCGCCCTGAGCAGCCACAACGGCCTGGACAAGCTGTCGTTCACCGGCAGCAACGGCGTAGGCAGCCAGGTCATGCGCGCTGCTGCAGCCCAGTGCCGCCCCGTGACCCTGGAGCTCGGTGGCAAATCGGCGATCGTGGTGTTCGATGACTGCGACGTGGACCAGGCCGTGGAATGGATCGTCGCCGGCATCACCTGGAACGCCGGGCAGATGTGCTCGGCCACCTCGCGCCTGCTGGTCCAGGACGGCATCGCCGACGCGCTGCTGCCACGCCTGAAGGCGGCCCTGGAACAGATGCAGGTGGGCAACCCGCTGGTCGAGGACGTGGCCATGGGCCCGCTGACCAGCCAGGCGCAATGGCTCAAGGTCGCCAGCTACTTCGCCATTGCTCGCGAAGAAGGCCTGCACTGCCTCACCGGTGGCCAGGTGCTGGACCGCGACGGCTGGTTCGTCAGCCCCACCGTTTACGTGGATGTGCCCGAGGGTAGCCGCCTGTGGAACGAGGAGATTTTCGGCCCCGTCTTGTGCGCCCGCCGCTTCGCCACCGAGGCGCAGGCCATCGCCCAGGCCAACGACAGCCGCTTCGGCCTGGTCGCCACCGTGTGCAGCGCCGATCTGGAGCGCGCCGAGCGTGTGGCCGACGCCCTGGAAGTCGGCCATGTGTGGATCAACTCGGTGCAGGCGGTATTCGTCGAGACCTCCTGGGGCGGGACCAAGGGCAGCGGCATCGGCCGCGAGCTCGGGCCATGGGGGCTGTCAGCGTACCAGTCGGTCAAGCATGTGACGCGTTGCCTGGGCTGATATCCGCTTGGGGGCGCCATGCGCCCCTTTTGCGGCACAAGGCCGCGCCTACAGAAAGCCGCCTCACACATAAAAGCCCGTGTCTCTGGTGACTTTTACCCCTCGCCGCAAAGTCCCACCCCTGGTAGCCCAACAATCACAACACCAGGCCAGACCTCCCATGCACCCGCAACGCACCGCCCTGCATAACGAGCTGCACGCCCGCCCGTCGCTGTACTTCGACGAGCCTGCCCATGTCCACCACCTGGCCCTGCTGGGCAATGACACCGCCTGCCTGGCCTTGCTGCAACGCTGCTGCCCGGACGCCGTCGACATGGAGGCCGCCCAGGGCATCACCCGGCTGGACGGCAACCCCTTCAAATGGGAGCGCCACGCCGAGTTCTTCACGCTGACCCTGGTAGTGCCCTGCGCCACCCACGATGCCGGCTGGCAGGCGCTGCCCCAGGTCCTGGCCGACGCCATCGCTCCCCAGGCAGACCAAGTGATCAATGCCGTGCAGGTGCTGGTGCGTGGCGAGCAGGACCTGGACCTGACCCGCTACGGCTTCAAGGACCCTTGTGGTTCCTGCGTCGGCGGCGGCGACGCGGTGGTGTGGAGCGATTTTCGCCTGACCGAAGACGGCACCAACCGCCTGCTGTTCGTCAATCGGCGCCTCAACGCTTACCGCCAGGGCCGAATGATCCGCCGTCTGCTGGAAATCGAGACCTACCGCATGATGGCCTCGCTGGCCCTGGCCACAGCCAAGACCCTGAGCCAGGAGCTGGACGCCTTCGACCGGACTCTGGTGAGCCTCTCTGAGCGCAGTGCCAGCGTCGACGGCCATGACTCCAAGGCCCTGCTCGAAGCCATCGCCCACCTCTCGCGCCAGGTGGTCAGCCGCACGGTGAAGACCCGCCACCGTTTTGGCGCCACCCAGGCCTATGCGCAGCTGGTGTTCGAACGTCTGGGCGAGCTGCGCGAAAGCCACGTGGGCGATTGCCAGCGCCTGGGGGTGTTCATCGAGCGACGCTTCAAGCCGACCGTGCGCTATTGCGCCGCCACCGAGCAGCGCCTGGAGCAACTGGCCAAGAATGTGGCCAACCTGGGCGACCTGCTGCAGGCGCGCGTGCAGGTGGAGATGGAAGAACAGAACGCCGGCATCCTGCGCAGCCTCAATGCCCGGGCCGATACCCAAGTGAAGATCCAGAAGGCCGTGGAAGGGCTGTCGATCATCGCCATCACCTACTACCTGCTGAACCTGTTCAAGCTGCTGTATGGCGGCCTGAATGTACTGGGTGCCGGGCTGACGGCGCGCGAGGCCTTGGTGGGGATGGCAGTGCCGGTGATGGTGGTGCTGGGAATGATCCTGCTACGCATCAGACGGGCGAAGCAGCACTGAACCAGGCACAAGGCACTCCCCCTGTAGGAGCGGCCTTGTGCCGCGAAAGGGCTGCACAGCAGCCCCAGGCCTTACCGCGCTTCGTCAGCCGGCCGTGCGCTGTCCTGCAACAACACCATGCTCTGCGGCGAAGACAGCGCGATACCTTCGTCACGCAACCGCCCCAGTACCGTGAACAGCAGGTCGCTGCGCGCACCCGACACCTGCCGTGGGCTGCTCACGTAACCGCTGACGTTGATCACCATCCCGCTGGCAGTGAGGTCCTTGAAGGTCACCGACGAGGCTGGCGCATCGAGGATCGACTCATGCTCGCGAAACGCCGCCAGCAGCAGCTCGCGCACTTTGTTCGCATCGGTGTCCAACGGCAGGGTCAGGGTGATGCCGACCACGCCCAGGGCATTGCCCATGGTCACGTTGCGCACGTTCTGGGAAATGAACTGCGAGTTGGGCACGATCACTGTGGAACGGTCGGACATCTGGATTTCCGTGGCACGCACGTTGATCCGGCGGATGTCGCCCTCCACCCCGGCCAGGCTCACCCAGTCGCCCACCTTGACCGGGCGCTCGGTGAGCAGGATCAGGCCGGAGATGAAGTTCTGCACGATCTGCTGCAGGCCGAAACCGATACCCACCGACAGCGCACTGACCACCCAGGTCAGGCTGGTGAGGTTGATGCGCAGGGTCGACATCACCAGCATGGCCAGGAACAGGAAGCCCAGGTAGCCGACCAGGGTCACCAGGGAGGCACGCATGCCGGCATCCATGTCGGTCTCCGGCAGCAGGCGCTCGCTCAGCCAACGCTTGACCACGCGGATGGCGAACAGCCCACCGAGGAACATGGCCATGGCCAGGAAGATGTCCTGCGGCACGATGTTCAGGTTGCCGAGCACCTTGCCGCCACTGCCGTCCCATTCCGCCAGGCTCAGCAGCAGCTCGCCGGGGCTGGTGCCCGAGGGCATGAGCACCAGCAGGCCGGCGACGAACAGCAGCACCGTGCGCCCGATACCGGCCAGTATGGTACTGGCCTGGGCCTGGTGGCGCGGCTGCAGCCCAAGCGCCGAGGACAATGCCAGGCCACTGGGCTGACGCGGCGACAACAGGGTTTCGCACAGGTCACCGAACACCGTGATGAGCAGGTAGGCGCAGGTTGCCACCACGCTGATCCACAGCAGCTTGGCGGTGAGGAAGTAGGCCAGGGTCAGGTAGCCGGTGAGCAGGGCCAACAGGATCAGCCCCACCCAGACCACGATCACGAACGGTATCAGCCCGGCCAACCCAGGCGGGCGCTCCAGCTGGTGCCGTGTGCGCGCGCGGCGGTAACAGACCAGGGCCGCAACGAAGATCAGCGACACCACCAGGGCGGTCAGGCCGTTGGTGGCCACGGTCAGCGCCAGGCTGGTGCCGATCACGCTGTTGATGCGTTCCTGGGTCAGCAGCACCATCAGCGCCAGGGCCAGAACCTGGGGGAACCAGCCCAGGGCGCTGGCCACTTCGTCCGGGATCGGCGGCAGGCGCCAGGAGGGGCGCTGCAGCATCAGCATGGCGCGGCCAAGGCCGGCGATGAAAGCGCTGAACACCACCAGGGTGAGGATATGGTTGGTCAGGCTGGCGATGTCGCTGCCCAGCTCGGCGCTGTTCTCCAAGCCCCAGCGCACCAGCGACACCGAGCCGCCGATGGTGCTCAGGGTCGCCAGGCTGACGCTCAAGGCCAAGGCACTGCGCCGCAGGCGGCCTTCGGGCAGCCAGCGGATCATGGCATCGGCCAGAAGCCGTTCGAGCACCTTGCGCACCAGCGTCCAGACCAGCAAGGCGGCCACCAGGCTGCTGACGAACAACCAGCGGTGCTCGGCGCTGAAGGCACTGGCCACGGCATCGGCCGCCTCGCCGCGCAAGTCGCGCAGGCGTGCCACGTCTTCGTCGGTCGGGCGGATCAGGCTCGACCAGAACGCCGGGCTCAGTGGGCTGGCGGCGCGGGTGGTGACCTGCGAATTGAATTGGCTGCGGCGCAGGTTGACGATCTGCGTGGCCAGGTCACGGGCCGACTGGGTCAGCTTCACCGCCTGCTGTTGTTCGGCCAGTACCGATTTCTTTTCATCGCTCAACTGCTTGCGCTGGCGGGTGATGCTGTCGGCTTCGTCGGGCAGCACCGGGCCGAGCACCTTGAGCTGGTCGTCCAGGCGCTCCACGTCGGAGGTGCGTTGCGTGCCCAGGGCGTCAGCCTGGCGTTGCACCTGCAAGGCGGCCTGACGCAGCTGGGACAGCAAGTCATCGTTGGCCTCGCTGGTAAGCCCCTGGCGGACCTGGTCCAGGCGGTCACTCAACTGCTCCAGGCTGGCGTTCTCGTCCAGCGTGGGCAGCTCACCCGCGCTCAACGGCCCGACCTGTGCCGACCAGGCCGGCGTGGCTACCCACAACAGCAGGGCAAGCGTTGCTACACAAAAACGGTAAAGGCTCAGGCGCCTCATCGAATTCCCCTATTTACACGCTCGATTGGGCGGGGATTCTACGCTGCTCGCGGCGCTCAGGTGAGTGCCGTTTCTCGCGTGAGCAATTGCCGTTTACGCTCCACGCCCCAACGGTAGCCGCTGAGGTCGCCATCACGGCGTACCACCCGGTGGCAGGGGATGGCCACGGCGAGGCAGTTGGCGGCGCAGGCCTGGGCGACGGCGCGCACGGCCTTGGGTGCACCGACGCGTTCGGCGATGTCGGTGTAGCTGACCGTGCTGCCCGCGGGAACCTCGCGCAGCGCCTGCCAGACGCGCTCCTGGAAGGCCGTGCCTTGCACGTCCAACGGCAACGCCAGCCCCAGGGCCGGTTGCTCGACGAAGCCCACCACCTCGGCGACCAGGCGTTCGAAACCGGCGTCGCCGCCGATCAGCCGAGCCTTGCTGAACTGGTCCTGCAGCTCCTCGAGCAAGCGCTCGGGGTCCTCGCCCAACAGGATGGCGCAGATGCCCCGTTCGCTCTGCGCCACCAGGATCGCGCCGAGCGAGCATTGGCCGATGGCGAAGTGAATGGTCGAGCCCGCGCCCTTGGCCCGATACTCCCTCGGGCGCATCCCCAAGCGTTGGCCGGCGCTCTCGTAGAAGCGGCTGTTGGAGTTGTAGCCGGCGTCATAGATGGCCTCGGTCACCGAGCTGGCGCGGTCGTCGAGCCGCTCACGCAGGCGCCGGGCGCGGTAGGCCGAGGCATAGGCCTTGGGCGTGAGCCCGGTCTCGGCCTTGAACACGCGGTGCAGGTGGAAGGGGCTGACGGCCAGCTGGGCACCGAGCTGGTCGAGGTTAGGCGCCGTCTCGCTGGCCTCGATCAACCGGCAGGCGCGGGCCACCAGCTCGGTGCGGCGCATCGACTGCAGGGCCTTGCCCTCGGTGCAGCGGCGACAGGCACGGTAACCGGCCGCTTCGGCGGCGTCGGCGTCGTCGAAGAACTCGACGTTCTCGCGCTTGGCCAGGCGCGACTTGCAGCCAGGCTGGCAGTAGACGCCCGTGGTGCGTACGGCGTAGACGAAATGACCACTGGCCGCCGTGTCGCGGCTTTGCACGGCAAACCAGCGGTCGGCGTCGGTGGCGTAGGCGGTGGCAGGCTTCATGAATTCTCTCCTGGCGGCTGATGGTTGCAAGCCTGACAGGCCGGGTTGGAACGGGCACTCCGTTTATTGCAGGGTAATCTGTGGTGCATTCATCGCCGGCAAGCCGGCTCCCACCTGTCCCGCGCTGTTTTCAGAGGCACCGCCGTACCAGCCGGCCGCCGATGAGACAGCGCCATACGTTCAGGCGCGCCACAGGTACCAGGACGCCACGGTCCGATACGGGCTCCAGCCGCCTCCCAGCGAACGCATCTGCGCCGGCGTCGGTGCCTTGTCCATGCCCTTGAGCCGACGATACCCCTCGCGCACGCCGAAGTCGTCCACCGGCAGGATATCGGAGCGCTCCAGGCAATAGATCAACAGCATCTCCACGGTCCAGCGCCCGACGCCACGCAGGCTCACCAGGCGCTCGATCAGCACATCGTCATGCAATGCCAGCGCTTGCTCGCGGCTGGGGACGATGCCGTCCAGACGCGCCTGGGCGATCCCCTGCACCGTTGCCAGCTTGCTCGCGGAAAAGCCACAGCCGCGCAGCATCTCGGGCGGCGTGGCCAGCAGTTGCTCGGGGCTTGGGAACGCGGCCCCCGGGTACAACGCCAGCAGACGCGCCAGGATCGCTTCGGCCGCCCGGGCGTGCAGCTGTTGGTAGGCCACCGCCCGCACCAGCGCTTCGAAGGGCTCGCGCTCAGGCACAGCGCTGTGCTGGCAGGGGCCGATGGCCGCGATGTGCCGGGCCCAGTCTGGGTCGAGCGCCGCGAGAAAGTCCGTGGCCTGGCGATAGGCCGAGGGCGAGAGGTCGGCGTGGATCATGCGCGATAGCCTCCGATGATCGGAAAAGGACCAGCTTAGACCAACCCTTGAACGACCGAACGACGGTTCTTGCGCAGGTAATTGCCGCGCCTCAGTCCGTAACGGCTCGCAGCTTCCCTGCCCGCCGGTACGACTGCCGGGCAAAGCACACGAACAACCCTGCCATCACGGCCAGCGCCATGGGCAGCCCGTGCGGTGCCACGTCCATCGCTGCCCCGCTGACCAGCGGCCCGACCAGGCTGCCGACGCCCCACAGCAAGCCCACGCTGGCATTGGCCGTCACCAGGTCCTGGCCCTTGAAGCGCTGGCCGATCAACACCAACGCCAGGGTATAGATACCGCCAGCCACGGCGCCCAGCACCACCAGCAGTGGCCACAGCAGCCAGCTCATCTGCAGCAGCCACGGCAGGCCGATGCCGATCGCCATGGCGACCACACCGCATACCAGGTGCAACCCGGTACGCTCGACCCGGTCGGCCAGCCAGCCCAGGGGCAGCTGGAAGATCATGTCGCCTGCGAACACCACGGTCACCATCAACGCCGCTGCACCCACTGCGAAACCATGGCTGGTGGCATATACCGGCAACAGCGACAGCACCACGGCATCGAAGAAAGAGAAGAACAACACCGCCACGCACAGCGCCGGCGCGACCCGGAAGAATCCGGCCAGGCCAAAGCTCTTCTCGCCTTCCTCGTGCTCGACATGGTCATTGGGAACGGTCAACAGGATGCACAGCAACGCCAGGCCGTAGCAGGCGGTGACCACACCGATGACCCACGGGCTGTTGGCGCCAAGCACCGCCAACATGGCCGGGCCCAGCACCTGGAAGCCGGTGAAGCTGGTAGCGTAGAGCGCCATGATCTTGCCGCGGTTGTGCTCCGGGCACAGCTCGTTGACCCACGACTCGCCAAGGATGATGGCGATGCCCATGCCGACACCCAGCGCCAGACGCAGCACCGCCAAGTACCAGATCGAGGTGAAGGCGCCTTCGAGCAACGCGATGCTCAGGGTGCACAAGCTGAAGCACAGCAAATAGATGGTGCGCCGGGTCAAGTGGCGGCAGCAGGCATCGACCATGAACGCCGAAAGCATCATGCCCGCCGCGGGGATGGCCGAGAGGATACCGATCTCAAGGGTGCCAGCCCCCGCCTCGTGCAGACGCAACGACACCAGCGGCAGACTCGCGCCCAGGCTGAACCCCACCACCGACACGGCGAACAACAGGCCCGCCAGCAAACGCATGTTCATTACCACTCCTTGCTCGCCGCCCGAAGGCACCCTGGGCCGGGGCGGCTGGAAAAACCACTGGAAAGATGTGCGAACGCAGCCGCCCGCAGCCACGCCGGCAGGCGGGCACGCAGGGGCGCAAGGATCAGTTCAGGGCAAGGTGTGGCGAGAAGGTGAAGGCGAACAGCACGCTGCGCCGACGCTTGAGCACCGTGTCGCTCGGCCACGCACGACGCACCGCCTGGACGACAGGCTGGTGGACAAGGCGAAGGCTCTGGGAACGGCGCATTGCATCGACTACGTGAATTGAAAGGAGGCGGCACTCTAGGCCAGAGGCCGGTGTTACGTCAATTGCGACACTGGCCGGTTCAGCGGGCCCGTAAAAGCGCTGGGACCGCGTCGCGCTCCAATCGCGGGGCAAGCCCGCTCTCATAGAACAACGCATAACTATTTGTTTTTGCGGGCCCTTTGTGGGAGCGGGCTTGTCCCGCGATTGGAGCGCAACGCGGTCCCAATACCGATCAACGCTTGCCGGTGGAAGGCAGGAATACTGCCAGCAAGCCAAACAGCGGCAGGAACGAGCACAACCCATATACGTATTCGATCCCTCGCAGGTCGGCCAGGTAGCCCAGCAGCGCCGCACCGATGCCACCGAAACCGAACATCAGGCCGAAGAAGATCCCGGCGATCATGCCCACGCTGCCCGGTACCAGCTCCTGGGCATAGACCACGATGGCCGAGAACGCCGAGGCCAGGATGAAGCCGATCACTACGCTGAGCACGCTGGTCCAGAACAGGTCGGCGTACGGCAGGGCCAGGGTGAACGGTGCCACGCCCAGGATCGAGAACCAGATCACCGCCTTGCGCCCGATTCGGTCACCGATCGGCCCGCCGAAGAAGGTGCCGGCTGCCACCGCGCCCAGGAACAGGAACAGGTGCAGCTGGGAGCTAGCCACCGAAACGCCAAACTTCTCGATCAGGTAGAAGGTGAAATAGCTGGTGAAGCTGGCCATGTAGAAATACTTGGAGAACACCAGCAGGCCCAGCACCACCAACGCCAGGATCACCCGCTGGCGCGAGATGCCATGGCTGGCCTGCACAGCCTTGCGGGCCTTGAACTGGTTGAGGTGGCCCTTGTACCAACCGCGCAGCAACAAGGTCACGGCGAAGAAGAACAGCCCGGCCAGGCCGAACCAGGCCACATGGCTCTGGCCGAAGGGAATGACGATGGCCGCCGCCAGCAGCGGACCGAGGGCGGAGCCGGCGTTGCCGCCAACCTGGAAGGTCGACTGGGCCAGGCCGAAGCGTCCTCCCGATGCCAGGCGGGCAATGCGCGAGGTCTCGGGGTGGAAGGTCGAGGAGCCGATGCCCACCAGCGCCGATGCCAACAGAATCATCGGGAAGCTGCCGACGAACGCCAGCATCACGATCCCCACCAGCGTGCACAACGTGCCCAGCGGCAACAGGTTCGGCGCCGGACGCCGGTCGGTGAAGAAACCGACCCAGGGTTGCAGCAGCGAGGCCGTGATCTGGAACGTCAGGGTGATCAGGCCGATCTGGGCGAAGCTCAGGTTGTAGTTGGCCTTGAGCATCGGGTAGATGGCCGGCAGCACTGCCTGGATCAAGTCATTGATCAGGTGTGCCAGGGCACAGAAGCCGATGATGCGCATCACCAGTGGGCTGGCCTGTGCAGCGGTGCTGGTGCCGGTGGAGGTCTGGGCGCTGGTGATGGCCATGGCTGTGTCCTTTCCGCGAATTTGGGATCCGATTATCAGGAAAGAACTAGATACTTAGCTACCTTTTTATGCGATCCGCCGCCCCGCGGCTCGACGGGCCAGGCCTGCATAGCGCGTTGTTTGCAGTTTGGAGTGTGCAGTGAGCGACTCCCCCAGCTAAGCGTTTGAAAGGCCGGAAATTTTTTTTACAACGAGTGTTGACAGAGCCGCGATTCGAGCTAATAATGCGCGCCAAGTCGGCTACATAGCTCAGTTGGTTAGAGCATAGCATTCATAATGCTGGGGTCCGGGGTTCAAGTCCCTGTGTAGCCACCACCTTCAAAAAAGGGCTTATCGAAAGATAAGCCCTTTTTTATTGCCTCGAAAAAACCGTCAACGCACGCCCGCCACTACCACGACCAGGCCCAGCCCGATCAAGGCCACGCCGATCACCCGGTTGACCACCCCTTGCCGCTCGATCATCGCCTGGCGCAGCGCGGCGCTCGAAAAGAACACCGCCACCAGGCTGAACCAGGCCCAATGGGCAAACGACATGAACACCCCATAGGCGAAGTCCAGCGCCAGCGGGCTGCCTGGCTGCACCACCTGGGTATAGGCACTGACCACGAACAGCATGGTCTTGGGGTTCAGCGCATTGGTCAGGAAACCCGTGCGCAGGCCTTGGAGCACGCCAGCCCGAGGGCTCTGACCGATGCCATCGAGCGAGATCCGCGAGGTGTTGGTCAACGACTTGTAGCCCAGGTAGACCAGATAACCGGCCCCCACCACCTTCATGGCCAGGAACAGCACCGGGCTCTGGCTGATGATCACGGCGATGCCGAGCACGGTGTACAACACATGTACCTGCACGCCCAGGGCGATCCCCAGGGCTGCGGCCAGGCCCGCCTTGCGCCCCTGGGCATAACTGTTGCGGGTGACCATGGCGAAATCGGCGCCCGGGCTGATGACGGCCAGCACGGTGAACAGGGCGACGGCGATCAGTTCATTCACGAAAAACTCCTCGATTGGCGATGAAAATGCACAGAGCGCTGATTATCGAGGGCTTATTCGTGGGGAAAAATCGATTTATAGTGCTGCAAACCTGCTAGTTTTTTTCACCGATAGACGAAAGCCTTGCTGGCCCAACCACGGGGCAAGCACGCTCCCCTATGGCTACACGGGTTCTCCCTTGTGGGAGCAGGCTTGCCCCGCGATGCGCCGGCACAGACGACACACGACCATGAAACTGCCCCCACTCACCGCCCTGCGTTATTTCGATGTCGCCGCGCGGACCGAAAGCTTCGTGCGCGCCGCCGAGCAGCTGCACGTGACCCACGGCGCTGTCAGCCGCCAGGTGCGTCTGCTGGAGGAAAGCCTGGGCCTGGAGCTGTTCGAGCGGCGCAACCGGGCTCTGTTCCTGACCCCGGCCGGTCGCAGCCTGCATGGCACCACCCAGTCGATCTTCGAACAACTCGAAGGCGCAGTGCAGCGCCTGCAAGCGCAGACGCAAGGCAATGTGCTGGTGGTGTCGTGCGAGCCGACCATCGCCATGCGCTGGCTGATCCCGCGCCTGCCCCGCTTCCATGCCACCCATCCAGACCTGCAGCTGCACCTTGTGGCAGCGGGCGGGCCGCTGGACTTCAGCCGTGCCGGGGTGGACCTGGCGCTGCGGCGCGACGACTTCCACTGGGACCGCACACTGCACAGCTTGAAGATTTGCGAGGAGTGGATCGGCCCGGTCGGCCAGCGAGGCCATGCTGCCAACCTCGACGGCCAGCGCCTGCTCCACAGCGCCACCCGGCCTGACGCCTGGAACACCTGGCAGCGCCTGGCCGGAGAGAAGGTACGCCACACCGAGCGCAGCGACTTCGAGCATTTCTACCTGTCGATCCAGGCCGCCAACGCGGGGCTTGGGCTGGCCATCGCGTCAGCGTTGATGGTCCGTGACGAACTGGACAGCGGGCAGCTGGTAGCACCCTTTGGCTTCCTGCGAGACGGCTCTGCCTACCACCTGCTCAGCCCCCTGCCCCTGGAGGACGGCGGCAAGCGCCAGCGCTTCGCCGAGTGGGTGATGGGCGAATGCCAGACGTGCCTCGCTCACCTGGGCCTGGTGCAGAACGACGAGCCCGAGCGGCCGTCGCCACCCCAGGTGCGATAGCCAGCCGTATCGAGGTGGATGCGCCCGGAAGGATAACGCCCCAGGCCCATGTTCCAGGCCTGGCCATGCTGCTGCCAGAACCGGCACAGCGGGTTGGGGTCGGCCCAGTCGGGCAGCAGCACGTCGACCGCGAAAGCCCGGGTATGGGCGCTGCCCACCGCACCGCCGGCACAGGCATTCAGGCGTGGGTCGCGGTAGGCCGAGACCACTTCGAACTGACGCAGGATGCCTTGTTCGTCGAGTGTCTTGAGCAACATCAAGGTGGCACGCACCTGTGGCCAATGAGTGGCCGGCGGCACGGCAAAGGGTGAGGCCCGGCACAGGCGCCAGTCCGAGGCCGAGCGCAGCAGCTGATGGATCGGTACCACGCCATAGAGACGGGCATCCACCAGCATCTGGCGAAAGGCACGGGTCGGGTGGTCGCCTGCCCATTGGGCGAACATCCAGACATCACGCTCATCGGCGTGGGCCATGCTTGCCAGGAACCCTGCCACGCATGCCAGCAGCTTCATGCCTTTCATTCTTCACTCCTGTGTAGCTACTACAGCGAGTAAAGCACGGGGCCGCTGCGCCGCCCAATCGCGGGACAAGCCCGCTCCCACAGGGGACCGGCGCTTGCCCCGCGATTGGGCTGCAGGGCAGCCGCGAAAACCTACTCCAAAGGCCGCAGGCGATACTGCGGCGGCAACTGGGCAAACCCGCTGATGGTGGTGTCCAGGCTCTTCCAGCGGCCATCCTTGATGCCATAGATGCAACCATGGATCGACAGTTCCTGGCCGCGATGCCAGGCATTCTGCACGATGCTGGTGTGGGCCACGTTGGCCACCTGCTGGATCACGTTCAGCTCGCACAGGCGGTCGACCTTGGCTTCTTCGGTATCGAGCTTGGCCAGCTCGCCGCGCTTTTCGTAGTACAGGTCGCGAATCGAACGCAGCCAGCCGTCGATCAGGCCCAGCTGGCGGTCCTGCATCGCGGCGCGCACACCACCGCAACCATAGTGGCCAGTGACCAGAATGTGCTTGACCTTGAGCACCTCCACCGCGTACTGGATCACCGACAGGCAGTTCAGGTCGGTGTGCAGCACCACATTGGCCACGTTGCGGTGCACGAACAGGTCGCCCGGCAGCATGCCGACGATCTCGTTGGCCGGCACGCGGGCATCGGAACAGCCGATCCAGAGGAATTCCGGGGTCTGCTGGCGAGCCAGCTTGGCGAAGAAGTCCGGGTCGCGCTGCTTGATCGCATCGGCCCAGCGTTCATTGTTGTCGATCAGTTCCTGCAGGTCATGCATGGTCGTTGCCTCATCAGGGTATGCCTGTGTGACTCGACCAGCCCCTGCGAGGTCACTCTTCGAACAGGGTGCAGGCCATCACCAGGGCATCTTCGCGTCCGCCGGCGACTGGGTAGTAGTCGCGCCGGCGGCCGATTTCGTTGAATCCGTAGCGCTCGTACAGGCGGTAGGCCGACTGGTTGCTGGCACGCACCTCCAGGAAGCACTCCCGGCCGTTGAGCTGGTAGGCACGGGCCATCAGGTGCTGCAACAGGCGCAGGCCCAGGCCGCGGCCCTGGTTCTCCGGCTTGACGGTGATATTGAGCAGGTGGGCCTCGTCGATGATCACATTGATCACGCCATGGCCGACCTGCTGCTGGCCGTCGAACATCAGCCAGACCTCATAGGACTTGAGCGCATCCTGGAAGATTCCGCGAGTCCACGGATGGCTGAACGCGGCATATTCGATTTTAAGCACGGCATCCAGATCCGCCTCGGTCATCGGGCGGAAACTGATCGAGTCACTCATTCAACGCTCTTCCAGCGCGCCATCAGCCGGCGCATCGCTTGCCAGACGTCCGCCTTGCGCTGCGGCTCGTCCATCAACAGTTCAAGGCCCGGCAAGGCCCAGGCGTCGCCAAGGCCCTCGACCTTCAGTTCTTGGTAGTAGGCCTGGTCATCGGCCTGGCCTGCGAAGCGCACGGCGGGCAGGCCGACCAGCCACAGGCAGGTGCAGGGCGCCTCTTCCAGGCGCGCTGCGATGAAGCCCTGAACGAAGTCGCGCGCCGCCTCCGGCCCCTGATCCATGTTGCCGCGCACCAGCAATGGCCAGCGCACCGGCTCGCCGATGATCTGCGGCGCGTCGGGCAAGCCGGCGGCGCGCAGCATGTCCTTGAGCAGCAGGTAGGAGGGATCACGGCTCTGGAACGGTTGCCCGGTGGCCAGCTCGACCAGCACCAGGCACCGACCTGCGCGCAGCAACTGCAGTGCGAAACGTGGCGGCGGTACCGGCGCCGGACGGGGCGCCGGGGCCTGCTCCTCGGCCTCGACCGGCTTGCTGGCGGGCTTGGGTGCGCTGCCCGGTCGGGGAATCTCGATCTTCGGGCGCTCGACGGTGCGAGCCTGGACGGCGGGGGTTTCGGCAGGTGCTGGCGCGCTCGGGCGCACCTCGACGGCAATGTCCTCGACCGGCGCCAATGGCAGCAGCAGTTCCGGGCGCGACGGTGCGGCGAACGGCAGTTCGGCGCGCGGCAGCCAGTGCACCACTTGCATGGCGGAAAGGTAGGCGCGGCGGCGGGGCTCGGTCAGCAAGGCACGGGGTCCGGGGTGAGGATTGGCGGGTATTCTAGCGCGTACGCCTTGGGTTTTGCAGGGGTTGTGAGACCGAGCGCCGCTCGCGATGCGCCGCGCGGGCGGCGCGCGATCTCATTACAGACCAAGGGGTGAAATCCTCCCCCCCGGATGCAGTACAATCGCCCCTTTTATTTGGCAACGAGTCGACCCGCCAATGATCGAACCCAAGCGCGTCCTGCGCGCCCTAGCCGAACACTGGGCCTTGATCGAGCCGCTGTGCGAGCGCTTCGACCAAGGCACCCTGAGCCTGGTCGAGCTGCGCCAGCAACTGGCCCGACAACAGGTGGAAAGCACGCCGCAGGACATCACCCAGCTGCTCGACGTGTGGATCCGCCTGGACATTCTGGTGCCGGTGGCCAAGAGCCCGAACCGCTTCGAGCTCAACGCCCAGATCCACGACTTCCTCGCCTACCTGCGCCGTGAGCACCGCCTGGGCCTGTGCCTGGAGATCGAGGCCTACCTGCGCCACCTGGAGCGCCTGGCCGGGCACATCCAGGACGCTTTCGACAACCGCGACAGCGACGACCTGGCGCGCCAGCTGCGTCTGCTCGACATGCGCGTGCGCGATGTCCTCAAGAAGCTCGACAACGATGAACAGGCGCTGGTCGCCGTGGCCGAACGGGCCAAGACCAGCAACCGCCAGATCCCCCTGCGCCAGCGCTACGCCGAAGTCCTGGCGACCTGGGACGAGTACGTCGAACCGATGATCCAGCTGGTCAATGCCGACGGCGCCTTCGAGCAAGGCGTGCGCAAGGTCGAGACCGTGCTGCTGCGCCTGCTGGGCGAGCAGGCGCGCCTGGGTCACCTGGTCGACGACGACATGCTGCTGCGCACCCATGCGCGCATCCTCGAGATGCAGACCAGCGCCCAGCTCACCCTGCGCCATGCCCGTGAACTGCTGCTGCCGCTGCGCGAAGAAGCACGCCGGCACAACGCCGTGACCCGCGGCGCCGCCCTGGCCCTGTCGGTGATCCGCAAGAAGGGCATCGATGCGGTGCCGCAAGCGGCCATGCCGATGTTCACCCGCCCGCAGAGCACCTTCCTCGGCAGTGCCAGCCAGGTCGAGGCGTACGTCTACGCCCTGGCCCGTTTCGAACCCAAGCCGGCGCGCTTCCCCAAGGCGCACAAGTCGCAGAAAGGCCCACTGCCCCGCGCCCCGCGCACGGTCAAGGAAATGCTCGAGCGCTGCGAAGACGCCCTGCCCCTGCCGGACCTGATGGTCTGGCTGCTGGAGCAAGAGCCCGAAGGCGCCACCGACGAACTGCTGTACTGGTTCTCGCGCCTGTCGCGGGAGAAGCGCTTCAGCCGCGAGCGCCTCGAACGCCAGGAATACACCACCCGCGAACACCTGGTCAGCCTGCGCTCCTTCGCCCTGACGTCCAGCCGCGAAGCCACGCCAACGACCACGTCCGACTCCAACGCGAGCCCAGCCAATGCATCTTGATCTTTCCGAACTGTCCCAGCTCGCGCCGATCTTCCGCGAGCTGTTCAAGGGCTTCCACATCAGCCGCCGCGACCCTGAGCTGTACGCCCAGCTGTCGAACTTCCAGGACCAATACCGCACCCTGTTCAAGGCCCTGGGCTTCGAGCTGGTGTGCGATACCCGCGGTTTCTACTACTTCGTGCCCGAGCAGGCCGCCGCTCAGGTCAACAAGACCGCGCAGCGCCTGTCGCTGTTCACCTTCATCCTGGTCGAGCACCTGGCCGACCAGGGCCGCGACCCGATGGCCGTGCTCGATGGCGGCAGCGTCGGCCGCGACGAGCTGCCGTCCTTGCTGGAAAAGTACCGTGACCTGTTCATCCAGGCCGAAGTGCAGACCGTGGAGGAACTGGAAGAGAAAATCCTGCGCCGCATGACCCAGCTGGGCTTTGCCCATGAAGAAGGCGGGATCTACCGCTTCCTGCCGCCGATGCACCGTTTCCTCGACGTGTGCCTGTCGGTCCAGCAGGACCGTGACCTGGCCGCCAGCCTGCACAGCGACCTGCCGCTGCCAACGCCGGTTCTGGTCGAGGAAGAGAGCCCGGAAGCCCTCAACCGCACCGACGACCCACTCGACCTCACTCCGTTCGACGACGAGGAAAGCGAGGAAGAAGCCCTGGCCCGGGCCATCCGCGAAGAGCAACAGGAGATTGACGCATGAGCCAGGAACGCTACGGTATTCGCCGCTTCGCACTGCTCAACACCGCCGGCTACAGCCTGGGCCTGTTCCCCCTGGAACACCCGCTGTCGGTCTACGGCGCCAACAACCTGGGCAAGTCCGCCTCGATCAACGCCCTGCAGTTCCCGATCCTGGCGCGCATGTCCGACATGAGCTTCGGCAAGTACAGCCTGGAGCAGTCGCGCCGGTTCTACTTCGCCAGCGACACCAGCTACATCCTCTGCGAACTGAACCTGCCCCACGGCCCTCACGTGATCGGCGTGGTCGGGCGCGGCCCGGGCGGCGGCTTCGGCCACCAGTTCTTCGCCTACCAGGGCCAGCTGGACCTGGCGCACTACCAGAAGAACGACACCTGCCTGCGCCAGAAGGAGCTGTTCACCAACCTCGAGCAGCACGGCCTGAAAGCCTATGAGCTAAAGCCCGACGAACTGCGTCGGCTGCTGGTCGGCGGCCACACCTCGGTGCCGCTGGACCTGACCCTGATCCCGCTGCGCTCGACCAGCGAGCAGAGCCTCAAGACCTTCCGCGCACTGTTCATCAACCTGCTGCACATGCGCGAGATCACCGCGGCCAAGCTCAAGCAGCTGTTCCTCGATGCCTTCGAACACAGCCTGCGCTCGGGCAGCGTCGACTACATCGCCGCCTGCGAAGAAGCTTTCCGTGACGTACGCCGCATGGAACAGGACTACAACGCCCTGGTCGCCGCCGGCCCCCTCGTCGAGGCCCTGGCCGGCGGAGTGGCCCAGCGCGACATCCTGCGCGGCAAGCTGCACCGCATCTCACCGTTGCTCGATAACCTGCTGGGCACCTGGCAGGAATACGCCATGGCGCGCAAGGAAGAGCTGGTCATCCAGTCCGAGCACTACCGCAGCGAGCAGGACCGCCTGCAGAACGACCAGCGCGGCGGTACCCAGGAGCTGATGCGCCTGGAGCGTGAGATCACCGGCATCCAGCGCTGGCTGGGCGAGCTGTCGGTGCTCAAGCACCGCTTTGCCCTGGTCAACGACGTGAAGACCCTGGAGCAGCAATTGCTGGCCGCCAAGGACGCCCACGACGAACTGGCCGGCGCCCTGGCCCAGTCGCGGCAGTTCTCGGCCGAGGACCTGGACGAGCGCGTTCGCGACCTGGAAAAACGCCTCAAGCAGGTCAAGCAGCAACTCGACCACGCCGACAACAACAGCTACGCCCGCCTGCGCGAGGAGTTCTCACAGCAGGACGTCGACCGCCTGATGCGCCTGTTCAACGGCGCACTGTTCAGCCTGCCGCTGGGCAACCGGGGCATCGAGCTGGACGACAGCGATGTCTGGGTGAAAACCCTGGAAGCCGTGCTCGACAGCTTCAAAGGCGAGCGTTTCGAGGCCCCGGGCCTGTCCATCGACCTGTCGCACATCGACCCGCCGGCGCTCCAGGCCCTGGCTGACCGCGCCGCCCTGCGCGACCAATCGGCGCGTCTGGAAAAGGAGCTCAAGCAGCTCAAGACCCAGCAGGCCGTCGCCGCCGACCGCACCGCCTCCAAGGCGCAGACCGAAGCCCTTTACCAACAGGTGCTCGATGCCCAGAAGGCCCTGGAAGACTATCGCCGCACCGAGACCCTGAGTGCCGAGGAGCCGGAGAAGCTGGAACAGCTCGCCCAGCTCGAAGCTGCCCAGGACGAACTCAAGCGCTCCAGCGACGCCTTCACCGAGCGCGTCCAGCAACTGTCGGCCAAATTGCAGCTGGTGGGCCGGCAGATCGCCGACCTGGAAGCCAAGCAGCGCACCCTGGAAGACGCCCTGCGCCGACGCCAGCTGCTGCCGGCCGACCTGCCGTTCGGCACGCCGTTCATGGAAGCGATCGACGATTCCATGGACAACCTGCTGCCGCTGCTCAACGACTATCAGGACAGCTGGCAGGCCCTGCAGCGCGTGGACAACCAGATCGAGGCGCTGTACGCCCAAGTGCGCCTCAAGGGTGTGGCCAAGTTCGACAGCGAAGACGACATGGAGCGCCGCCTGCAGCTGCTGATCAACGCCTACTCGCACCGCACCGAGGAAGCCCTGACCCTGGCCAAGGCACGTCGCGCGGCGGTCACCGACATCGCCCGCACCTTGCGCAACATCCGCAGCGACTACGACAGCCTCGAGCACCAGCTGGCCTTGTTCAACCGCGAGATCAACAAGCGCCAGGTGTCCAACCTGGAAAGCTTCCGCGTGGTCCTGGCACCGAACAAGGAAGCGCTCAAGCACATCGACCAGATCATCCACAGCGCCGGCCAGTACGAGGAAGGCGAGACCCTGTCGGTGTTCGACCTGACCCAGAGCGCCGAGCAGGACCACAAGAACGAAGAGGCCAAGGAGTACCTGGCACGGCTGGTGGCGGCCAACCACAACCAGCTGGGCCTGAAGGACCTGTTCGAGCTGGCCTTCGAGATCACCAAGATCAACGGCCAGCCGGTGATCCATGCCGACATCGACGGCGCCGCCTCCAACGGCACCACCATGACCATCAAGGCGCTGACCAACATGTACTTGTTGCTGCACCTGATGGACCGCGACCTGGCCGGGCGCATTCGTCTGCCCTACTACCTCGACGAGGCAGCGGACATCGACGAACGCAACCAGGCGGCATTGCTGGAGACCAGCCAGCAGCTGGGCTTCGTGCCGATCCTGGCGAGCGTGAAGCCGCAGGTGTCGGCGCGGGTGGCGATCGACCTGGAAGGCGGCAGTGGGCCGAACGGCATCTACATCGACGAGGCAGACTGGAAGTACATCAGCCGGATCGATGAGGTGAAGGCGATCGTGCGTGAGGATGAGACAGAGGAACTGGCCTGAGGTAATTGGGGCCGCTTTGCGCCCCATCGCCGGCAAGCCGGCTCCCACTGGGACTGCGCGACTCGTGAGGCCTGCGCTGTACCTGTAGGAGCCGGCTTGCCGGCGATGGGCTGCGTAGCAGCCCCATTAGCCAAATTCAGGAAGTTATTGCTGTGCCCAGGGCAGGATCGGAATCGCCGTCACCGCATTCTGCGGGCTGCCTTCGATCAGCCGGTCGCTGTATACCAGGTACACCAGCGTATTGCGCTTCTCGTCCAAAAAGCGCACCACCTGCATGGTCTTGAATACCAGCGAGGTGCGTTCCTTGAACACCTCCTCGCCGTCCTTCAATTCACCCTTGAAGTGGATCGGCCCCACCTGGCGGCAGGCGATCGACGCCTCGGCCCGGTCCTCGGCCAAGCCCAACCCACCCTTCACCCCGCCAGTCTTGGCCCGCGACAGGTAGCAGGTCACGCCCTCGACCTTGGGGTCATCGAACGCCTCGACCACGATGCGATCATTCGGCCCGAGGAACTTGAACACGGTGGAAACCTGGCCGATCTCCTCGGCCCCGGCCAGCATCGGCAGCACCAGCGCCGCCATGGCAATCATCCTTTTCAACACGTTCATTCCCTCAGACCAGCACCAGGTTGTCGCGGTGCACCAGCTCCGGCTCGGCGCTGTAACCCAGCAGGCTCTCGATGGCATCGGACGGCTGGCCGATGATCTTCTGCGCCTCCAGGGCACTGTAGTTGGCCAGGCCACGGGCCACCTCAAGGCCGTCCGGGCCGACGCACACCACCATCTCGCCACGGCGGAAGCTGCCCTGCACGGTCTTCACGCCCACCGGCAACAGGCTCTTGTTGGCCTGGCGCAAGGCCTGCACGGCGCCCGCGTCGAGCACCAGGGTGCCACGGGTCTGCAGGTGGCCGGCCAGCCACTGTTTGCGAGCGGCGAGCATACCGCGCTCCGGCGACAGCAACGTCCCCAGGCGTTCACCGGCCTTGAGTCGATCGAGCACGCGCTCGATACGGCCCCCGATGATGATCGTGTGGGCACCGGAACGGGCCGCCAGGCGCGCGGCGCGCAGCTTGGTCTGCATGCCGCCGCGCCCCAGGGCGCCACCCGTCCCGCCGGCCACGGCGTCCAGGGCCGGGTCGTCGGCGCGGGCTTCGTAGATCAACTGCGCTTCGGGGTTGTTGCGCGGGTCGGCATCGAACATGCCGTCACGGTCGGTGAGGATCACCAGCAGGTCGGCTTCCACCAGGTTGGCCACCAGGGCCGCCAGGGTGTCGTTGTCGCCGAAGCGGATCTCGTCGGTGACCACGGTGTCGTTCTCGTTGATCACCGGCACCACGCCCAGGTCGACCAGGGTGCGTAGGGTGCTGCGGGCGTTGAGGTAACGCTTGCGGTCGGAGAGGTCGTCATGGGTCAGAAGGATCTGCGCGGTGTGCTTGCCATGCTCGCCGAAGCTCGACTCCCAGGCCTGCACCAGGCGCATCTGGCCAAGGGCAGCGGCGGCCTGCAGCTCGTTCATCGCGCTCGGTCGCGAGGTCCAGCCCAGCTGGCTCATGCCTGCGGCCACGGCCCCGGAGGAGACCAGCACCAACTCCACGCCCGCTTCCCGCAGCGCGACCATCTGCTCGACCCAGACAGCCATGGCGCCGCGGTCGAGGCCCTTGCCATCCGCCGTCAGCAGGGCGCTGCCGATCTTCACGACCCAGCGCTTGGCGCCTGTCACCTTGCTTCGCATCTTCTCTTCCAACCTATGTCGAATCTGTAGATACCAAAACGCCGCTCATGGGAGCGGCGTGCCGTGAAAATGGTGGTGCCCTCAATCGCGGAACAAGCCCGCTCCCACAGGATCGCATCGGACCTGTGGGAGCGGGCTTGCCCCGCGATGAATTCAACGCCCAAGCCTGATCAACGGCACACTGCTCGCAGAGCGGCGTTTAGTGTACTGCAACCGATCAGTCGCGCACGTAAATGATTTCCGGACCGTCTTCATCGTCCTCGAAATCATCCCAGTCGTCATCATCGCCGATGTCGTGCACGCTCTTGACCCCGGTGCGACGCAGGGTACGGGCATCGTCCAGCGCCTGCAGCTGGGCACGGGCCTCGTCTTCGATGCGCTGGTCGAGCTCGGCCAGTTCCTCGGCGTAAGCCGGGTCGTTGGCCAGGCGGTCGGCACGGTCTTCGAGGTAGCGCATCAGGTCGTGGCTCAGCTGCTCGGTACCCTGCTTGGCGATGGCCGAGATCACGTACACCGGGCCGTCCCAGTTCAGGCGCTCGACCACTTCCTTGACGCGCTCGTCGCGCTCCTCGTCCATGATCATGTCGGCCTTGTTCAGCACCAGCCAGCGCTCACGGTCGACCAGTGCCGGGCTGAACTGGGCCAGCTCGTTGATGATCACCTCGGCGGCATCGGCCGGGCTGCTGCCGTCCAGCGGCGCCAGGTCGACCAAGTGCAGCAGTACGCGGGTACGCGCCAGGTGCTTGAGGAAGCGGATACCCAGGCCCGCCCCTTCGGAGGCGCCTTCGATCAGCCCGGGGATGTCGGCGATGACGAAGCTCTTCCAGCGGTCGACGCTGACCACGCCCAGGTTCGGCACCAGCGTGGTGAACGGGTAATCGGCGACCTTCGGCTTGGCGGCCGAGACCGAGCGGATGAAGGTGCTCTTGCCGGCATTCGGCAAGCCCAGCAAGCCGACATCGGCCAGCACCTTCAGCTCCATCTTCAGGTCGCGCTGCTCGCCTGGCTTGCCTGGCGTGGTCTGGCGCGGCGCGCGGTTGGTGCTGGACTTGAAGCGGGTGTTGCCCAGGCCGTGCCAGCCGCCCTGGGCAACCATCAGCTTCTGGCCAGGGGTGACCAGGTCACCGATCACTTCCTGGGTCGAGGCGTCGATCACGGTGGTGCCGACCGGCACGCGCAGGAACAGGTCTTCACCCTTCTTGCCGGTGCAATCGGTGCTGCCGCCGTTCTGGCCACGCTGGGCTTCGTGGTGACGGGTGTAGCGGTAGTCGACCAGGGTATTGAGGTTTTCGTCGGCCACCATGTACACCGAGCCACCGTCACCACCGTCACCACCGTTGGGGCCGCCGTTCTCGATGAACTTCTCGCGGCGGAAGCTCATGCAACCATTGCCGCCATCACCGGCCTTGACCCGGATCGATACTTCGTCAACAAACTTCATAAAAACCGCCTCTCGCCTTCCGGCGAGCTGAATAACTTGAACACATGAGGCTCTTGCAAAAATGAGCGCGGCGGCCCCGTACGACCGTAGAAACCCACGCCGGCAGCCCATACAAACAGCTTTGCAAGAGGCTCACCACAAACGAAAAAGCCCCGTCGCATGACGGGGCTTCTGGAGCGACGTCGCGATTAGGCTGCGACGATGCTCACGTAACGGCGGTTGAACTCGCCTTTCTTCTCGAACTTGATCACGCCTTCGATCTTGGCGAACAAGGTGTGGTCCTTGCCCATGCCAACGCCGTAGCCAGCGTGGAATTCGGTGCCGCGCTGACGGACGATGATGTTGCCCGGCTTGATAACCTGGCCGCCATACATCTTCACGCCAAGGCGTTTCGATTCTGAGTCGCGACCGTTACGAGTACTACCACCAGCCTTCTTGTGAGCCATGGTTCAATTCTCCAAATAAATTCAGGGGACCTAGGCGATTAAGCCTGGATACCGGTGATTTTGATCTCGGTGAACCACTGGCGGTGGCCCATGCGCTTCATGTGGTGCTTACGACGACGGAACTTGATGATGCGAACCTTGTCGTGACGACCTTGCGAAACGACTTCAGCCACAACCTTGGCACCCGCGACGACTGGAGCGCCGATGGTGACGTCGTCGCCGTTGGCGACCAGCAGAACGCGATCGAAGGTCACGGATTCGCCAGTGGCGACTTCCAGTTTCTCGATCTTGAGGAATTCACCTTCAGCGACTTTGTACTGCTTGCCGCCGGTAACGATTACTGCGTAAGACATGGTATTTCTCCGATAATCCTGCTCACCCAGCGCTTTATATGATGAGTATTGGCTGGCATGGCTGCACTGGGCTGGAACGGCCCGGTGCAATTGCGTAAGGCAGGTGCTGCCCAGGAAGTTAGGGTGCGCGATTGTACGCAACCCGATAAATGCTTGCAAGTGGCGGCCCCGGGCCACGGGCAGCGCGCCTTGACACACCGGGACCCGCGACCTAGCATGCCGCGCAACCTCAATGGAGCAGCCGATGCAACCCCAATCCTTCTACCGCGCGGTAGCTGACGATTTCAGCGCCGTCGACGAGATCATCAAGAAGCAGCTGACCTCGCGCGTGCCGCTGGTATCGAAGATCGGCGACTATATCACGTCCGCTGGCGGCAAGCGCCTGCGCCCGCTGCTGGTGCTGCTGTGCGGCAAGGCCCTGGGCCGCGAAGGCGACGACCTGCGCCTGCTGGCGGCGACCATCGAGTTCCTGCACACCGCCACCCTGCTGCACGACGACGTGGTCGACATGTCCGGCATGCGCCGTGGCCGCTCCACCGCCAACGCCCTGTGGGGCAACGCGCCGAGCGTGCTGGTGGGCGACTTCCTGTATTCGCGCTCGTTCGAGATGATGGTCGAGCTCGGCTCGATGCCGGTCATGCAGATCCTCTCCAAGGCCACCCGGGTGATCGCCGAGGGCGAAGTGCTGCAACTGTCGCGGGTACGCGACGCCAGCACCACCGAAGAGGTGTACATGGACGTGATCCGCGGCAAGACCGCGATGCTGTTCGAAGCCTCGACCCACAGCGCCGCCGCGCTGGCCGGTGCCAGCGACGAACAGCGCGAGGCCCTGCGCACCTTCGGCGACCACCTGGGCGTAGCCTTCCAGCTGGTCGACGACCTGCTGGACTACAAGGGCGACTCGCAGACCCTGGGCAAGAACGTCGGCGACGACCTGGCCGAAGGCAAGCCGACCCTGCCGCTGATCTACACCATGCGCGAAGGCACCGCCGAACAGGCCGCCCTGGTGCGCCAGGCGATCCAGAAAGGTGGCCTGGAGGACTTGGAACAGATCCGCGTCGCCGTGGAAGCCTCCGGCGCCCTGGACTACACCGCCCAGCTGGCCCGCGACTACGTCAAGCGCGCCATCGAATGCCTGGAAGTGCTGCCCGCCAGCGAATACCGCGATGCACTGGTAGAGCTGAGCGAGTTTTCGGTCGCCCGTACCCACTGATTTCGCGTCGCCCCAATCGCGGGACAAGCCCGCTCCCACAGGTCCGTTGCACATAGGATCTAGTGAGAGCGAGCTTGTCCCGCGATTGCATTTGCACAGCAAGCCCCATCTATCGGGCAAAACCTTATACAATGTGGGCTTTATTTCTCCTGTCTTGAGGAAACTCCGTGAGCACTTTGCCACCTTGCCCAAAATGCAACTCCGAATACACCTATGAGGATGGCACCCAACTGATCTGCCCCGAATGCGCCCACGAGTGGTCGCCCAACGCCGAAGCCGAGGCTGCCAGCGACGACGTGGTGAAGAAGGATTCGGTCGGCAACGTCCTGCAGGACGGCGACACCGTTACCGTGATCAAGGACCTCAAGGTCAAGGGCTCATCCTTGGTGGTGAAGGTCGGCACCAAGGTCAAGAACATTCGCCTGTGCGACGGTGACCACGACATCGACTGCAAGATCGACGGCATCGGCGCCATGAAGCTGAAGTCGGAGTTCGTCCGCAAGGTCTGACGACCAGCCGCTCGGGGTTGCCGCCCAGGCAGCCTCGACAGATCCTGCAACAAGGTCCCTACCCCGCCTGGAAGAAAATAGCCAATAGGGCCTTGCTATTCTGATAATAAGAATTATTCTCATTGGAACCCGCTTTCCAAGGAGAACAGCCATGACCTATCTGATCGATGCCTGGCTCGACCGGCCCCACCCTTACCTGAGAATCCTGCACCGGGACACCGGCGAAGTGTGCGCCGTGCTCGAGGAAGACGCGCTTGACGAACTGCGCGACCAGGGCGACCTGGACTTCAATGGTTTGAATTCGAGTGAGCCTGGAGTGCTCAAGGAGGTGGTGCGCAATCTGTTCCTGTTCTGCTACGCGCGGGCGTTGCGCCCTGGGGGAACGGACTGGAATTGAAGCCTGCAGGCCCGGCCTCATCGCCGGCAAGCCGGCCCCCACAGGCTTACACCACCTTTGTGGGAGCCGGCTTGCCGGCGATTGGGCCGCAAAGCGGCCCCAACGGCATTACAGAACGTCGAGCAGCTCGACGTCGAACACCAGCACGCTGTGCGGCGGGATGCTGCCGACGCCCTGGGCACCGTAGGCCAGTTCGCTCGGTACGTACAGGCGCCACTTGCTGCCGGCGTTCATCAGCTGCAGGGCTTCGGTCCAGCCAGCGATCACACCACCGACCGGGAATTCAGCCGGCTGGCCACGCTCGTAGGAGCTGTCGAACACGGTGCCGTCGATCAGGGTGCCATGGTAGTGGGTACGCACGTTGTCTTCACGGCTTGGCTTGGCGCCTTCGCCTGCGGTCAGGACTTCGTACTGCAGGCCCGAGGCCAGGGTGGTGATGCCGTCACGCTTGGCATTCTCGACCAGGAAGGCCTTGCCGGCAGCAGCGGCAGCTTCGGCCTTGGCAGCGGCTTCGGCTTGCATCACTTCACGGATGACCTTGAAGCTGGCCGACAGGTCGGCCTCGCTGACGCGGCTGTCAGCGCCGTTGAAGGCGTCGGTCAGGCCGGCCAGGATGGCTTCCAGGCTTACGCCAGGTGGCGGGTTGTCGCGCAGCTGGCCGCCCAGCTGACGGCCAATGCCGTAGCTGACGCGCGATTCGTCGGTGGTCAGGTTGAGTTCGGACATTTCACTCTCCGCTTGAGGGCGAAGGTAATCCGCCCTACATGAAAAAGGGCGAGAAGCCTAGCACACAGCGGCGCGGTGATCAGCTATCGGAACTACCAGGCCGAACGTTGGGAAATCGGCACCTTCAGGTCTTCTTCCGGGTGAGTGCCCATCCCGCACATCTCGTCCTGGACGGACCAGTGCACCAAGTTCATGGACAACAACGGCACGGCGCTGAGCAGTTTGCGTGCGTCCTCCACCGAATGCACCCGCAGCCGTTCGCCACGAACATCGGCCAGCGGATGGGCATGCCCCTTGACCCGGGCCTCGAGCAAATAGTCGCCGCCTTCGATGGCGATGAGGTTGAGTTCATCGACATGACCGGCCCTGGCCTCGACGTTGAGCTGATGCAGGTTCATGAGAGTACCTCGCAACGGGAACCACGCATGACTGCTCATTTTTCGTACAGCCCAGACAAAACCACAAGCCATGAACGCGACCGCCCGTCCGTTTTCCAACGGACGGGCGGCGGGTACAACCGGCAGCAGCGCTGTCAGTGCTTGGTGACTTTGTCCAGGTAACCCATGACGAAGGCCGAGATGACGAACGTCATGTGGATGATCACGTACCACATCAGGTAGTCGGTGGAGATGTTCTGGGCATCCATGAACACCCGCAACAGGTGGATGGAGGAAATCGCCACGATCGACGCAGCAACCTTCATCTTCAGCGAGGAAGAGTCCATCTTGCCCAGCCAGTTGAGCTTCTCCTTGCTGTCGTCGATGTCCAGCTGCGAGACGAAGTTCTCGTAGCCAGAGATCATCACCATGACCAGCAGGCCACCGACCAGCGACATGTCGATCAGCGAAAGGATCACCAGGATCAGGTCAGCTTCGCTCAGGGAGAAGACATTGGGCAGGACGTGGACGACTTCCTGGAAGAATTTCAGCGCCAGGGCCAACAGGCCCAGGGACAGGCCAAAGTAGATCGGAGCGAGCAGCCAGCGCGAGGCATACATCGCGTTTTCGAGGAAACGTTCCATGGGAGGTAGAGACTCGTGAGATGACGAAAAAGCGAGGCGCGAGTATAGCCATCCACGTCCCGACAGCAAAAGCCTGGCAGGGTCGAGGTGGGTTTGCGACCCAATCGCCGGCAAGCCGGCTCCCACCTGTCCTGCGTTATTTTCAGAGCCTGTGGGAGAGCCTGTGGGAGCCGGCTTGCCGGCGATTGGGCCAGGGCAAGCAACTCAAGACAGTTGCTCACCTGTTCTGCGCTGTTTTCAGAATAGCGACCGTGCCAACGCCCCCTCGGCCTCAGGTTTCGGGATGGAACTGGAAATCCCCGAGGTTGCGGCAACGCTCGCCGTTGATCCTGCGCAGTTGCGCCTGCAGGTGCAGGCACCAGATCTGTGGATCATCGGCAACCTGGTAGCCGTGCAGGGTCAGGCTGTCGACAATGGCATTGAGTACCGACTCCGCCACCATCGGCCCATGGAAAGGCCCTTGGGCCTTGATGGCCGAAGGCTGTTCCCCCGCCATGCCGGCGGCGAACAGCAAGGTCCACATGCCGGTATCGCCAGCCAGCGGGCGAATGCTGCATTCGATGCGGGTCACCAGGCCCAGGCACTGGCGGGTGAGGCTGAGGTTGCGCATGGCGGCGTCCCCTCTGTGAAGCCTTGTTCAGCCCGGAACCTCAAGGCTGTTTCCATCCTGAACGCTGCTGCCGTCCTTAATTTCCAGCATAGAAGACGCGCGGAAAAAGATGGAAAACCGGCGCTAAACGGTAGCCACTGGCCGCCAGCGCCGGTTAATTGACTCAGGCCGGATTGGCCTGGGCCACCGCCTCCTCCAGGCGCTCCTTCTCGGCTTCCTTGACGTCTTCCTCGCTGATCATCTCGGCGATCACCCGCAGGCGCTCCACCACCCGAGCGTTGACGCTACCCTCGGGGAATTGGCCCTTCTCGTCCGGTGCACCGGCTTCCTCGCCTACCAGCAGGCTCAAGGCTTCATCGGCCTGGCTGACGGCGTAGACATGGAAGCGCCCGGCCTCGACGGCCTGCAGCACACGCTCGTCGAGCATCAGCGTGGCGACGTTGGCCCGAGGGATGATCACGCCCTGCTCGCCGGTCAGGCCGCGCGCTTCGCAAAGCCGGAAGAAGCCTTCGATCTTCTCGTTGACTCCACCGACCGCCTGCACTTCGCCGAACTGGTTGATCGACCCAGTAATGGCGAAGCACTGCTTGAGCGGCGTGCGCGACAGCGCCGAGATCAGCGTGCAGACCTCGCCGAGCGAGGCGCTGTCGCCATCGACGTAGCCATAGGACTGCTCCAGGGCGATGCTGGCCGAGATCGCCAGCGGGAACTCCTGGGCATAGCGGCTGCCCAGGTAACCGGTGAGGATCATCACGCCCTTGGAGTGGATCGGCTGGCCCAGGTTGACCTCGCGCTCGATGTCGACGATACCGCTGCCGCCCGGGTAGACGGTGGCGGAGATACGTGCCGGCATACCGAACGCCGAATCGCCCACCTCGAGCACGGTCAGGCCATTGCATTTGCCGATGGCCGCGCCTTCGGTGTCGATCAGGATGATCCCGGCGAGCATGTCGTCGAGCACCCGCTGGGAAACGCGCCCGGTACGGGTGGCCTTGGCCTTGAGGGCGCGCTCGATGTGCCCGGCGTCGGTCATCTCCTCATTGGCCAGCTGGCGGATGAAGTCCGCCTCGCTGACCAGCTGGAACAGGTCGCCGATACGTGCCGACAGGCGCGACTGGTTTTCCGCCAGGCGGGCGCTATAGGTGGCCAGGCGCGCCACCGCGTCGCCGGTCAAAGGCGCCATGCCTTCCTCGTTGGTACGCGTGCGCAGCAACTGGGCGAACTGCTCGAGGTTCTCGTCGACCAGCGGCATGTCCTCGTCGAAGTCCACCAGCACCCGGAACATCTCCTGGAAGTCCGGGTCATGGTCCTGCAGGGCGTAGTAGAGCTGGCGCGAGCCGATGATCACCAGCTTGACGTTGAGCGGGATCATCTGCGGCGTGAGGGTCACCGTCGCGACCCGGCCCAGCTCGCCCAGGGGCGATTCCATCTTCAGCTTGCGCGACTGCAGGGCCCGCTTGAGGGCATCCCAGACGAACGGCTCGCCGAGCATCTTCTCCGCTTCCAGGATCAAAAAGCCGCCGTTGGCGCGGTGCAGCGCGCCTGGGCGCAGCTGGCGATAGGAGGTGTAGAGCGCGCCTTGGTCGGTGCTGTATTCGATGCGTCCGAACAGGTTGTCGTAGGTCGGGTGCGGCTCGAAGACCATCGGCGCACCGCCGCTGGCGTGGTGGCCGACCACCAGGCTCGGCGCGTACTGCTCCTCGAGCATCTTGCGCGCCACGGCATCGGGCTTGCTGTCGTCGACCAGTTGCTCGACCACGGTGCGCAGCAGGTTCAACTGCATGGACTGCAGGTAGGCGCAGACCGCGGCGTTCTCGGCGTATTTCTCCGAAAGCGGCGCCAGCAGCGGCTGCAGCGCCAAGGTGATGGTTTCCTCGTTGAGCTGGCGCAGCTGGTTGTTCGACTCACGCTTCCATTGCGGCAGGCTGGCCAGTTCCTCGTTCAGGCGCTCCTCCAGCTCGGCGATGTCCTCGTGGAAGCGCTCGCGCACCTCCTCGGGCAGTTGGGCGAATTCGGCTTCGTCCAAGGCCTTGCCGTCGCTCATGGGGGTGAAGGCGACATTGCTGGCGTCGCGGTACAGGGCCACGTCCTTTTCCAGCGAAGCCCGCTCGATCACGTCCAGGGCGCGGTCGTAGCGCTGGTTGAAGGCGCGGTCGATGGCGCCCTTCTTCTGCTGGTAGGACGGGTGTTCGAACACCGCCGGGAAGGTCGACAGCAGGTTGTCGATCAGGCCGTTCATGTCGGCGATGAATTCGCTGGCGCTGCCGGCCGGCAGTTCCAGGGCCCGGGGCTCGCGGGTTTCGTCGAAGTTGTTGACGTAGACCCAGTCAGCGGGGGTTTGCTGGCGCTTGCCCTCGGCCTTGAGGTAGCGCTTGACGAACGAGAAGCGGCCGGTGCCGGGCTCGCCCATCACATACACGTTGTAGCCAGGGCGCGGCATGGCCACGCCGAATTGCAGGGCCTCGACGGCACGTTCCTGGCCCAGGACGCCTCGGAACGGCTCCAGATCGTCAGTGGTGGCAAAGGCAAACTGTTCAGCGGAGAAACGCCGGGTCAGGGCTTCGGGCGCGAGACGCAGGCGCGAGGCGACAGGATCGGGCATTGGGTTTCCTTACTTCGGCGGGGCGGGATGACAGGCATTCTGGCGCTGCCTGCGCGCAGCTTGCAAGGCTTGCCCGGACTTTATGTCGCAGGGGCACAGGTCCGTCTACCCATGCAATTTTTCGCAATAAATAACGCAACCTTTGGATCGTGCCTAAACTCCAACCTGCGCGGGTGGGCGTATTTGCTTTCCCGACCTGGCAACCGCGTTGCCAGAACCCCTGACCATTGGTACGTCTACGAAAGAGAACAAAGCTATGAAACGGATTCTTCTGGGTACTCTGTTCGCCGCTGTCTCGATCAATGCCATGGCTGAAGCGCCGGGTGGCCCGAACTGCGGCTGGGGCAACATGCTCTTCGAGGGCCAGCGTGGCACGCCGGCCCACTTCCTGGCCTCCACCACCAACGGCACCTCCGGCAACGCGACGTTCGGCATGACCTCGGGCACCAACGGCTGCTCGACCAAGGCCTCCCTGACCTATGGCGGCAAGTCGTGGTTCGCCATGAACGGCATGATGAACGAACTCTCCGAAGACATGGCCCAGGGCCAGGGCGAAGCCTTGACCACCTATGCCGTGGTCCTCGGCGTGGCACCTGAAGACCGCGCGCACTTCGCCGCTGTCACCCACCAGCACTTCAGCGAGATCTTCAGCAGCGCCGACGTCACTGCCGAAACCGTCCACAGCAACACCCTGGCTGTGCTCAAGAGCGACCCACGCCTGGCCAAGTACGCCACCGAGGCCTGAGTCCTGCCCTTCCCGCCCCGGCTTCGGGGCGGGTTCGGTCACTTCCACCTTCGGCATCATCCAGACGTAGTTGCCCGATATGCTCAAACGCCTCGCTTGCCTGGCGCTGGTCGCCAGTGCCCCGCTTCATGCCGCACCACAACTGGACCCGGCCCGTATCCGACAACTGGCCTCGACGCCCTACTGGATCGCCCTCGGTCATTACGAGACGGCCAAGCTCGGTGGCTGGCGCAGCTATGTGGACGACGCTGCCTTCTTCCTCGCCGAAGACGGCGCCCACCATCCCGAGCAGGAACTGCAGGCTACGGTCCAAGCGCTGTATGCCCCTGCCAGCCTGGGTGACAAGCATGCCCAGTGCGTGTTCCCGGCGCGCACCCGCTGGCTGCGCGAGCAACTGCAGCTCACCGATTTGCCGCAACCCGATTGCCAGGAATTCGCGACCTGGTACCAGTCGATCGACCCGCACAGTGCCGTGCTGGTATTCCCGGCGGCCTACCTGAACAGCCCCTCGTCGATGTTCGGCCACACCCTGCTGCGCATCGACCAGTCGAAAACCCGCAGCGACGACACGGCGCTGCTGAGCTACGCGATCAACTTCGGCGCTTACATCGAAGGCAGCGACAACAGTATCCTCTATGCCTGGAAAGGCCTGATGGGCGGCTACCCCGGCCTGTTCGCACTGATGCCCTACCAGGAAAAGCTCTCCGAGTACCGCAGCCTGGAAAACCGCGACCTGTGGGAGTACCAGCTGGACCTCACCCCGGAGGAAACCGGGCGCATGGTCGAGCATGTGTGGGAGCTCAAGCAGATCCAGTTCGACTACTTCTTCTTCGACGAGAACTGCTCCTACCGCCTGCTGGAACTGCTGCAAGTGGCGCGCCCGAGCCTGGACCTGACCTCGCAGTTCCCGCTGACGGCCATCCCCACCGACACCGTCAAGGCAGTCAAGCAATCGGGCCTGGTGGCCAGCGTCCACTACCGGCCTTCACGCGAACGCGAGCTGCTGGCCCGCGCTGAGCCGCTGGACCATGATGAAAAACAACAGGTGCTGGCCGTCAGCGCCGATACCGACCAATTGCAGTCACCGGCCTTCACCGCCCTGCCCCGTGAACGCCAGGCCCTGGTACAGGACGCGGCCTACCGGCTGGAACGCTACCGCGCCAACGGCCAGCAACGCGACCCGGCCCAGGCCAGGCGCAGCTTCGAATTGTTGCGGGCGATCAACCGCAACCCACCGCCGCCCCTGGAGATCGAGCGCCCAGGCCTGCCCGAGGACGGCCACCAGTCGCGCACCTGGCAACTGGGTGTCGGCACCCGAGAAGACCGCGCCTACGCCGAATATGGCCTGCGCATGGCCTACCACGACCTCAACGACAACGCCTATGGCTTCCCCCTGGGCGCGCAGATCGAGATTCTCCAGCTCAAGCTGCGCCAGTACGAAGGCAACGACTGGCAGGTGCAGCGCCTGGACCTGGCGACCATCCGCTCCCTGACCCCGCGCAATGACTTGCTACAACCCTGGTCGTGGCAAGTGGCAGGCGGGCTGGAGCGGGTTCCGGGCAAGCATGACGACGAGGTGCTGGTCAGCCACGTCAACGGCGGGGCCGGTGGCACCTGGCAACTGGCCGACGGCCTGCTGGGCTTTGCCCTGGGCACGCTGCGGGTCGAGCATCACAACGATTTCGCTCAGTTCATCGCTCCGGCCGCCGGCTTCAACGGTGGCCTGCTGTGGCGCAACGGGCTTGGCAACCTGACCTTGGAAGCCAAGGGGGATTACTTCGCCAATGGCGAGGTGCGCCGCAGCCTGAGCCTCAACCAGCAATGGGAGATCAGCCAGAACCTGGGGCTGCGCCTGAGCGCCAGCCGCGAGTTCAGCCACCTGGCCACGGCACAGAACGAAGTGACGCTCGAATTGAAGTGGTACCACTACTGATATAGGCCCGCTCCTACAGACAGAGACGACATCGAGCCTTTGACACCGTTTTGACAGCCCCCCGACAAATCGCCACCTAGACTTTCAGCTATCGGTTGGAGGTTGCGGATATGTGGCGGTACGGGTTCGGCTTGTGGATAACGTTGCTCCTGGTGGGCTGCCAGTCGGCCCATGAACAGATGATCGACCAGGGTTACCCGCCCGCCTATGCCGACGGTTTCGGCGATGGCTGCAGCAGCGGCCGCCAGGCTGCAGGGCTGATGGTCGGGGATTTTCGCAAGAACGTGCCGCGCTACCTGCACGAGCGTCAGTACGCCAGCGGCTGGGACGACGGTTTCCGCCAATGCCACGCCATGCAGAACAACGAGGACCTGCGCCAGTATCGCGAACGCTACTGGGACGAACGTGACCGGGATTGGCAGCAGGAGAAGGATCGCGGCGCCGCGCGCGCCTATCGCCGCCAATGAGTCGCAAACGGACAACCGTTGAAACCCACCCCCTGCCACCATGGTCTCCTGCACAAGGAGGCCTTTCATGAGCCGAGCATTCGTCAACGAAGACCAGGCCGCCGCCCAGGCCAGCCAACCGGTGGAGCGGCGGGTGAGTGACCAACCCAACTACGTGACCGCCAGTGGCCTGCGCCAGCTGCAAGATCGTGTGACCGAGCTGAATGCCCTGCGCAGCGAGCTGTTGGCACGCGGCGAGCATGGCGACAAACAGCAGTTGGCAGATACCGAGCGGGACCTGCGCTACTTCAGCATGCGAGTGCAGAGCGCCCAGGTGGTACCTGCGGCGACGTCGCATAGCAAGGTGCAGATTGGTAGCCGGGTAAGGTTCATCGATGCGCAGGACCAGGAGCATGTGGTGCGGCTGGTGGGCGAGGATGAGGCGGATGCGGGGCGCGGGCTGATCAACTGGGGGTCGCCATTGGGGCGGGCATTGCTGGGCGCGGGGCCTGGAGATGAGGTGCTCTGGCGGCGGCCGGTGGGGGAATTGATGATTGAAGTGGTCGAGATCGAGGGTGAGCCCTGAAAGGGCCGCTGTGCGGCCCATCGCCGGCAAGCCGGCTCCCACAGGTACACCACAGATCCCGAGGACCGTGATCTCCCTGTGGGAGCCGGCTTGCCGGCGATGGGCTGCAAAGCAGCCCCAAAGACCTCACATCAGACCACGCCCTGGGCCAGCATGGCGTCGGCGACCTTCACGAAGCCCGCGATATTGGCGCCCTTGACGTAGTTGATGGTGCCGTCGGCCTCTTCGCCATAGTGCACGCACGCGTGGTGGATCGACTGCATGATGTTGTGCAGCTTGCTGTCCACTTCACCGGCCGTCCACAGCAGGCGCATGGCGTTCTGCGACATTTCCAGGCCCGACACGGCCACGCCACCAGCGTTGGAGGCCTTGCCTGGGGCATACAGGATCCCGGCTTCCAGGAAGATATCCACAGCCTCGAGGGTGGTCGGCATGTTGGCGCCTTCGGCCACGCAGATGCAACCGTTGGCCAGCAAGGTACGGGCGTCTTCGGCGTTGAGCTCGTTCTGGGTGGCGCATGGCAGAGCGATGTCGCACGGCAGGCTCCACGGAGTCTGGCCCTTGCGGAACTCCAGGCCGTACAGGCTGGCCAGCTCGCTGATGCGGCCGCGCTTGACGTTCTTGAGCTCCATCAGCGCATCCCACTGCTCGTCGGTCAGGCCGGCTTCGCAGAACAGCGTACCTTCGGAGTCGGACAGCGAGATCACCTTGCCGCCCAGGTCCATGACCTTGCGTGCAGCGTACTGGGCCACGTTGCCGGAGCCGGAAATGGCCACGCGGCGGCCATCGATGCGCAGGTCGCGGCGCTTGAGCATTTCTTCGGCGAAGTACACGCAGCCGTAGCCGGTGGCTTCCGGACGGATCAGGCTGCCGCCGTAGGTCATGCCCTTGCCGGTCAGCACCGAGGTGAACTGGTTGGCCAGGCGTTTGTACTGGCCGAACATGTAGCCGATTTCGCGGGCGCCGACACCGATGTCACCGGCCGGCACGTCCAGGTCGGCACCGATGTGGCGGTACAGCTCGCTCATGAAGGCCTGGCAGAAACGCATGACCTCGGCGTCGCTCTTGCCCTTCGGATCGAAGTCAGAACCACCCTTGCCGCCGCCCATGGGCAGCGAGGTCAGCGAGTTCTTGAACACCTGCTCGAAGGCCAGGAACTTCAGCACACCAAGGTTCACCGACGGGTGGAAACGCAGGCCACCCTTGTACGGGCCGATGGCGCTGCTCATCTGGATGCGGTAGCCGCGGTTGACCTGCACCTTGCCTTGGTCGTCGACCCACGACACGCGGAACAGCACGGCACGCTCCGGCTCGACCATGCGCTCGAGGATGCCGGCCTTCAGGTAACGAGGGTTGGCTTCAAGGAAAGGCCAGAGGCTGCGCAGCACTTCTTCCACGGCCTGGTGAAACTCAGGCTGGGCCGGGTCGCGCTGCTTGAGGCGGGCCAGGAAATCGTCGACGGATTCGATCATGGTAGACATCTCACCAAGAGGATTGGGACTTGTTGGTTTTTTTCCGGACTTTACCAAGAACCCATCGCACCGGAACAGGGCGCCATGTCGTTTTTATGAAAATTTTTAGTGCATTTTTTATAACTGTATACAAAAGACGCACCCCCTGTAGGAGCGGCCTTGCGCCGCGATCGGGCGCGTAGCGGCCGTAAATCCAGGCATCTCGGTTGGACCTGATAGGCCTCGTTAGTAGTTTTTGCGGCCGCTACGCGCCCCATCGCGGCGCAAGGCCGTTCCTACAGGGTGAGGGTGGTACGTCAGGAAGGACACGCACAAAAATGGGGCCCCGAGAGGCCCCATTCTTGTGCAGCGAAAACTAGCTTATTGGGCCAGCTTCTTGTGCCGGACCCGGTGCGGCTGGGCAGCGGCATCGCCCAGGCGCTTCTTGCGGTCGGCTTCGTACTCGGTGTAGTTGCCCTCGAAGAACACCACGTTCGAGTCGTCCTCGTAGGCCAGGATGTGGGTGGCCACGCGGTCCAGGAACCAACGGTCGTGGGAGATCACGATCGCGGCGCCCGGGAAGTCCAGCAGGGCTTCCTCCAGCGAACGCAGGGTTTCGACGTCCAGGTCGTTGGACGGTTCGTCCAGCAGCAGGACGTTGCCGCCCTCCTTCAGGGTCAGGGCCAGGTGCAGACGGCCACGCTCACCACCGGAGAGGTCCTTGACGAATTTCTGCTGGTCGCCGCCCTTGAAGTTGAAGCGACCGACATAGGTGCGCGACGGGATCTCGTAGTTGCCGATGCGGATCATGTCCGAACCGTCGGAGATCTGCTGGAACACGGTCTTGGCACCGTCCAGGTCCTCGCGGCTCTGGTCGACGCAGGCCAGCTGCACGGTTTCACCGATCTCGATGCTGCCCGAGTCCGGCTGCTCCTTGCCCATCAGCATGCGGAACAGGGTCGACTTACCAGCACCGTTGCCGCCGATCACGCCGACGATGGCGCCCTTGGGCATGGCGAACGACAGGTTGTCGATCAGCACGCGATCGCCATAACCCTTGGTAACGTTCTTGAACTCGATGACCTTGTCGCCCAAGCGCGGGCCTGCCGGGATGTAGATCTCGTTGGTCTCGCTGCGCTTTTGGAATTCCTGCGACTGCATTTCCTCGAAGCGCGCCAGACGGGCCTTGGACTTGGACTGGCGGGCCTTGGCGCCTTTGCGCACCCACTCCAGTTCCTCTTTCATGGCCTTTTCGTGGGCGCTCTGCTGCTTGGATTCCTGCTCCAGACGCGCCGACTTGGCCTCCAGCCAGCCCGAATAGTTGCCTTCGTACGGGATGCCGGCGCCGCGGTCCAGCTCCAGGATCCAGCCGGCGACGTTGTCCAGGAAGTAACGGTCGTGGGTAATCGCCACCACGGTGCCGGGGAAGTCATGCAGGAAACGCTCGAGCCAGGCCACCGAGTCGGCGTCCAGGTGGTTGGTCGGTTCGTCCAGCAGCAGCATGTCGGGGGCCGACAGCAGCAGGCGGCACAAGGCCACGCGGCGCTTTTCACCACCGGACAGGTGCTCGATCTTCGCCTCCCATGGCGGCAAGCGCAGGGCATCGGCGGCGACGTCCAGCTGGCGCTCCAGGTTATGGCCATCGGCGGCCTGCAGGATGGCTTCGAGCTTGGCCTGCTCGGCGGCCAGCTTGTCGAAGTCGGCATCGGGCTCGGCGTAGGCGGCGTAGACCTCGTCCAGGCGCGCCTGGGCGTCCTTGATCACGCTGACCGCTTCCTCGACCACTTCGCGAACGGTCTTGGTCGGGTCCAGCTGCGGCTCCTGGGGCAAGTAGCCGACATTGATGTCGGGCATCGGACGGGCTTCGCCGTCGAATTCCTTGTCGACGCCCGCCATGATGCGCAGCAGGGTCGATTTACCCGCGCCGTTCAGGCCGAGCACGCCGATCTTGGCACCCGGGAAGAACGACAGGGAAATGTTCTTGAGAATTTCCCGCTTCGGCGGCACGACCTTGCTCAGCCGATGCATGGTGTAGACGTATTGAGCCAAAACCAAGCCCTCTATCAGATAGGTAAAGACATCGACCCCGGCAATGGCCAGGGGACGCATGTGTTTACGGGGTGACGTTGAACAAAGGGGGCCATTCTACGCCAACTGGTGGCGATTCACAGATGGCAAGGCCGCTTTGCAGCCCAATCGCGGGACAAGCCCGCTCCCACAGGTTCTTCGAAGGCAGCATAGAGAGTGGGGCAAGCCCGCTCCAATGGAGGCAGCACAGGGCCTGTGCGGGCTTGTCCCGCGATTGGGCCCTTACAGCCGACGCAGCACTCAGACGTGAGACTGCTTCGCCTTGCCGCGCGGCAGGCGGCAACGGTCGTTCTGCTCGGCCAGGCGTGCGGCCCAGGCGGCCTTGACGCTGAAGCCACCGGCACGGGCCGGCGTGTTCGCTGCCGGCTTGGCGGCAGGCTTGGCAGCCGGTTTCGCCGCTACAGCCGCCGGTGCGACAGGTGCAGCCGCCGGTTCGGCGACGGCCTTGGCCGACTTGCGCAGCTCGGCCAGCGACGGGCTCTTGCGCACGGCCGCGGCAGTGTCCGGCTTGGCCAGGGAGCGCTGGCAGGACTTGCAGGATACGTCATCGGCCACGACAGTGCTGACCAGGGTCTGACTGCTGCGCCCGCAGGCGGAATCGAGGCCATTGGTGGAATAGTGGGTAACCAAAACCGTACATCTCCAAAAAGCGTTGACTATGAAGCGGCCGGCATTCTCGCACAGCTTGCAAGGTCTTGCCGAATAGCCGTCGCTCGCCACGATCATCGGCAGCGGACAGACGGGGTGGCACTTTGCCATAATTGCGCGCATGCTAGTCGGCTTCATGCGTCACCTTATATAGTGCGCCCGGCCCTGTGCCCGGGCACGGCCCATGCATAGTCCGCCCTGCCATCGCCAGACACATCGCAGGTCCAACGCTTGACCAATCTCACCCAACCACCGTCGCTGTGCCCTGCTCCAACCGCTCCGGCCAGTGCCTTGCGCGGCTCGCTCAAGGGAGCGCTGGCTTTGCTGGCCCTGGTCCTGCTGGGGCTGTTGTCGTGGCAGTTGTTCGCCCAGTACCGCCATACCCAGGCCGATCTGTACCAGCAAAGCCTGAAGGCGAGCGCGGAGCTGGCCGACCACCTGAACCTGAACATGGCGCTCAAGGCCCAGCAGGCGGCGAACCTGGTCCAGCCCTATGCCGACGCACCGCCCGAAAAAGCACTGCCACCTTTGCTCGGCACCCTGCGCGCACGCCTGCCCGGGCTGCGCCACCTGGCCTGGCTGGACAGCGCCGGGAGCATCCTGGGCGACAGCTTGCCCGGCAGCCCCGACCGCCAATCGCTTGACGAACTGGTGCGGCTCAATCAGGGGCGCCCCTATTTCTTCGGCAATGCGGCGGATAACCGCTTCATCTATTTGCTGCTGCGCCAGCCGGCCAACCCGAAACCCGGCTACTGGCTGCTGCGCCTGTCCAACGACTACTACCAGCAGCTCACCGAACACCTCACCGGCAAAGACCGCCTCTGGCTGCTGGAAAACAGCCGCAACGGCCAGGTCCTGGCGGGGCAAGGCACGCCTGAACGCCACAAGGACGACCTGCAAAGCGTGATGCTGGCCTTCATCGACAACAGCACCTGGCAGTTGCGCGGCCTGTTCGACGCCGGGCAGGCCCGGGCCGAGCTGCTTCCGGCATTGATCGGCAAATGCCTGCTGGTACTGCTCTGCGCCCTGTTGCCGGTTTTGGCCCTGATCAACATGCGCCGCCGGCAGCGGGCCTTGCAGGAAGACCGCCGGCGCTACCACGAGATCTTCGAAGGCACGGGCGTGGCGCTGTGCGTACTCGACCTCTCCAGCCTGCCCGGCCAGCTGGACCGCTACCACCTGCGCAACCGCGCCGCACTCCGGCACAGCCTGGCCCTGGACGCCAGCCTGCGCCGCACGCTGTTGCAGGAACTGAAGATCACCGAGATCAACCAGGTCGCCCGCCAGTTGCTCAACGTGCACTGCCATGAGGGCGCCTGGCAGCGCCTGATCGACGGCAGTGGCGATGGCCGTGAAAGCGTTGGCATGCAACTGATCGACGCACTGATCGAACAACGCAGCTTGCTGGAGCTCGAAGTGCGCCTGTCCGCGCCCCTGGGCGGCGAATTGCACCTGTGGCTGATGGCGCGCCTGCCTCTGCATCGGCGCGACTACCAGGCGGTGATCCTGAGCATCAGCGATATCACCAGCCGCAAGCAGGTGGAGCTGTCGCTGCTCGAGCGCGAAAGCTTCTGGTCGGACGTTGTCCGCACCGTTCCCGACCAGCTCTACGTGCAGGATGTGCATAGCCAGCGGATCATCTTCAGCAACCGCCATCTAGGCCAGACGCTGGGTTACGACCGAACGGAGCTGGCGCAGATGGGCGACCGTTTCTGGGAGCTGCTGCTGCACCCCGAGGATGCCGACCACTACCGTCGGCTGCGCCGGCAACAGCGCGACACCAGCCATGACCAGTCGCTGCACTGCCAGCTGCGTTTCCGCCACCGCGATGGGGGCTGGCGCTGGTACGAAATCCGCGAACAGGTACTGACCCGTGACGCCGATGGCCTGGTCACCCGCATCATCGGCGTGGGCAAGGACGTGACGGTGCAGATCGAAGCCAGCGAGTCGCTGCGCGACAGCGAGCAGCGCTACCGCATGCTGGCCGAAAGCATCAGTGACGTGATCTTCTCCACCGACAACCAGCTGCAGCTCAACTACGTCAGCCCCTCGGTGCAGGCCGTGCTGGGCTACCCGGCCGACTGGATCTTCGAGCACGGCTGGCAGTCGATCATCGCCAACCCGGCCCAGCTCACCGGCATCTACAGCCTGCTGGAGCGAGTCAGCAAGACCCTGGGCGACACCGAGCAACTGGCCCAACTGCGCAGCCAGCTGCCCACCCAGATCTTCCTGTTCGATTGCCTGCGCGCCGACGGCCGCAAGATCCCCATCGAACTGCGCCTGGTGCTGGTGTGGGACGACCATGAGCACTTCGAGGGTGTGCTCGGCGTGGGCCGCGACATCAGCCAGCAACGCCGCGCGGAAAAAGACCTGCGCATGGCCGCAACGGTGTTCGAACATTCCACCTCGGCCATCCTCATCACCGACCCGGCCGGCTACATCGTGCAGGCCAACGAAGCGTTCAGCCGGGTCAGCGGCTATGCCGTCGACGAGGTGCTCGACCAACTGCCGAGCCTGCTCACCGTCGATGAGCAGCAAGAGGCGCACCTGCGCTACGTGGTCAAGCAATTGCACCAGCATGGCAGTTGGGAAGGCGAGGTCTGGCTCAAACGCCGCGACGGTGAGCACTACCCGGCCTGGGTCGGCATCACCGCCGTGCTCGACGACGAAGGCGACCTGGCCAGCTACGTGTGCTTCTTCACCGACATCAGCGAGCGCAAGGCCAGCGAGCAGCGCATCCATCGCCTGGCCTACTACGATGCCCTGACACACCTGCCCAACCGCACCCTGTTCCAGGACCGCCTGTACACGGCGCTGCAACAGGCCGAACGGCAAAAGGCGTGGGTGGTGCTGATGTTCCTGGACCTGGACCGCTTCAAGCCGATCAACGACTCGCTCGGCCATGCCGCAGGCGACCGTATGCTCAAGGACATGGCCCAGCGCCTGCTGGCCTGTGTCGATGACGACGACACCGTGGCGCGCATGGGCGGCGATGAATTCACCCTGCTGCTGCAGCCCAGGGCCAGCCGCGAGATAGCCCTGAATCGCGCAATCCACGTCGCCGAGAACATCCTCGCCAGCCTGGTGCGCCCGTTCGTGCTGGAAAACCGCGAGTTCTTCGTCACCGCCAGCATCGGCATTGCCCTGAGCCCGCAGGATGGCAGCGAGCTGAGCCAGCTGATGAAGAACGCCGACACCGCGATGTATCACGCCAAGGAGCGCGGCAAGAACAACTTCCAGTTCTACCAGGCCGACATGAACGCCAGCGCCCTGGAACGCCTGGAACTGGAGAGCGACCTGCGCCATGCGCTGGAGCAGAACGAATTCATCCTCTACTACCAGCCGCAGTTCAGCGGCGATGGCAAGCGGCTGACCGGAGCCGAGGCCCTGCTGCGCTGGCGCCACCCGCGCCGGGGGCTGGTGCCGCCGGGCGATTTCATCCCGGTGATCGAGGAGCTGGGGTTGGTGGTGGACGTCGGCGATTGGGTACTGCGCGAAGCCAGCCGCCAGCTCAAGGCCTGGCACAAGGCCAAGGTGCGAGTGCCCAAGGTCTCGGTGAACATCTCGGCACGGCAGTTCTCCGATGGTCAGCTGGGCACGCGCATCGCCACCATTCTCGAGGAAATTGGCCTGCCGCCGGCTTGCCTCGAACTGGAGCTGACCGAGAGCATCCTGATGCGTGACGTCGACGAGGCCATGCAGATCCTCGACGGCTTGAAGATCCTGGGCCTGAGCATCGCGGTCGACGACTTCGGCACCGGCTATTCGTCGCTGAACTACCTCAAGCAGTTCCCCATCGACGTGCTGAAAATCGACCGGACCTTCGTCGACGGCCTGCCCGAGGGCGAACAGGATGCGCAGATCGCCCGTGCGATCATCGCCATGGCCCACAGCCTGAACCTGGCGGTGATCGCCGAGGGGGTGGAAACCCACGAGCAACTGGAGTTCCTGCGCGAACACGGCTGCGACGAGGTGCAGGGCTACCTGTTCGGGCGGCCGATGCCGGCCAGCCAGTTCGAGGCGCAGTTCAGCAACGAGACCCTGTTCATGTTCCAGTGACCGTGGTGCCATACGGTCCCTGTAGGAGCGGCCTTATGCCGCGAAAGGGCTGCAAGGCAGCCCCGGCAATTTCTGTGAGGACGCAGATCCTGGGGCGCTTCGCACCCCTTTCGCGGCACAAGGCCGCGCCTGCAAGGGCCCAGCGCAGCAGGCAAAAACCGGACCCGAAAGTCAACTGCAGCCCAGTCGCCACGCGGCCTGCAACATGAGCCCCACCGGTCCGCAACTTGATGCCACTTCATATGCCAGGTGCCGATCAATCGGTTAGAATGCCCCCCCAATTCAGCCCGATCCTTGAGGACCGCCATGTTCAGCCGTGATTTGACCATTGCCAAGTACGACGCCGAGCTCTTCGAAGCCATGCAGCAAGAAGCTCTGCGCCAGGAAGAGCACATCGAGCTGATCGCTTCTGAAAACTACACCAGCCCCGCAGTCATGGAAGCCCAGGGCTCGGTGCTGACCAACAAGTACGCCGAAGGTTACCCAGGCAAGCGCTACTACGGTGGTTGCGAGTACGTCGACGTCGTCGAGCAACTGGCCATCGACCGTGCCAAGCAGCTGTTCGGCGCCGACTACGCCAACGTCCAGCCGCACGCCGGCTCCCAGGCCAACGCCGCGGTCTACCTGGCCCTGCTGTCGGCGGGTGACACCATCCTGGGCATGAGCCTGGCCCACGGTGGTCACCTGACCCACGGCGCCAGCGTCAGCTCCTCGGGCAAGCTGTACAACGCCATCCAGTACGGCATCGACGGCAACGGCCTGATCGACTACGACGAGGTCGAGCGTCTGGCGGTCGAGCACAAGCCGAAGATGATCGTCGCCGGCTTCTCGGCCTACTCCCAGGTCCTGGACTTCGCCCGCTTCCGCGCCATCGCCGACAAGGTCGGTGCCTACCTGTTCGTCGACATGGCCCACGTGGCTGGCCTGGTCGCCGCTGGCGTCTACCCGAACCCGGTACCGTTCGCCGACGTGGTCACCACCACCACCCACAAGACCCTGCGCGGCCCACGTGGCGGCCTGATCCTCGCTCGCAAGAACGAAGAGATCGAGAAGAAGCTCAACGCAGCCGTCTTCCCAGGCGCCCAGGGTGGCCCGCTGGAGCACGTCATCGCCGCCAAGGCCATCTGCTTCAAGGAAGCCCTGCAGCCTGAGTTCAAGGCCTACCAGCAGCAAGTGGTGAAGAACGCCCAGGCCATGGCCAGCGTGTTCATCGAGCGTGGCTTCGACGTCGTTTCCGGCGGCACCCAGAACCACCTGTTCCTGCTGTCGCTGATCAAGCAGGACATCTCTGGCAAAGACGCCGACGCGGCGCTGGGCAAGGCGTTCATCACCGTCAACAAGAACTCGGTACCGAACGACCCACGTTCCCCGTTCGTCACCTCGGGCCTGCGTTTCGGCACCCCAGCCGTCACCACCCGTGGTTTCAAGGAAGCCGAGTGCCGCGAGCTGGCCGGCTGGATCTGCGACATCCTGGCTGACCTGAACAACGAAGCGGTGATCGACGCCGTTCGCGAGAAGGTCAAGGCCATCTGCAAGAAGCTGCCGGTATACGGCAACTGATTGACCGTTGGGGCCGCTTCGCGGCCCTTCGCGGTGCAACCCCGCTTCTACCTGTAGGAGCGGGCTTGCACCGCGAAAGGGCTGCAAAGCAGCCCCAATCGTTTTCAAGCCCTAACCCAACGCTTCGAACCCCGCCCGGATCTTCTCTTCCGGCAAATCATCGGCGATGAATACCATCACGCTCTCGCGTGCCTCCCCTTCGCTCCACTCGGCATCCCAGTCGAAGCCATACAACTTGAGTACACCCTGGAACACCAGGCGGCGGTCTTCGCCAGCAATGTTCAGCACACCCTTGTAACGCAGCAACTGCTTGCCATGGTTTTCCAGCAGCGCGTTCATGAAGTCGCTGAGCCGGTCGATGTCCAGCGGAGTATCGGTGCGCAGCACCAACGTCGAGATGCGGTCCGTGTGCTTGAGCACCGGGCGCAAGGCAGGCTTCAAGTTGGCGCCCAGGTCGGTGTTGAGGTTGAAGCCACGCACGTCCAGCAATTCGGCCAGGTCTATACGGCCATGCTCGACCACGCGGATCGCGGCGCGGCCGTTGATGCGGGCCAAACGCGCCTGCAGGGCCTCGACCGTGGCAGGCTCGACCAGGTCGGTCTTGCTCAGCAGCAGGCGGTCGGCGAACCCCACCTGGGCCTGGGCGATGGCCTGGGCGAGGTGCACGTCGGCATGGGCGGCGTCCACCAGGGTGATGATGCCGTCGAGGATGTAGCGCTCACGCAGCTCTTCGTCGATGAAGAAGGTTTGCGCCACGGGCGCGGGGTCGGCCAGCCCCGTGCATTCGATGACCAGACGGTCGAAGGCGATCTCGCCAGCATCCAGGCGCTCGAGCAGCAGGTACAGGGCTTTGGTCAGGTCGGTGTGGATGGTGCAGCACACGCAGCCATTGGCCAGGGTCATGACCTGCACCGGCTCGTCGCCCAGCAACTGGCTGTCGATGCCGGCTTCGCTGAACTCGTTTTCGATCACGGCGATCTTCAGGCCATGCTCGGCCTTGAGCATGTGCTTGAGCAGCGTGGTCTTGCCGGCACCTAGGAAGCCTGTGAGTACGGTTACGGGAATAGGCGTCTGCACGCGGTACATCTCCTGTGCGGAAAAAACACTGGCCCCATCGTCGGCAAGCCGGCTCCCACAATTACCGCACAAACCTTGAGGCCTGTGGGGCACCTGTGGGAGCCGGCTTGCCGGCGATGAGGCCGGGACAGGTTAACGCTTGAGGTTCAACAACACTTGGGCCCGGACTTGCCACCGTAACGCGCTTCCTGGCGTTCCCGGAAGAACGCCTCGTAGCTCATCACCGGCTTGTCCGGGTGCTTGGTCTGCATGTGCTCGACATAGTTGTCGTAGTCGGGCATGCCGACCATCAGGCGGGCTGCCTGTCCCAGGTATTTACCCAGTCGCCCCAGGTCGTTGAACATCACGGCTTTCCTCTTGTGTCACGCGTCAGGCAGCGCCTGGAACGGGGTTTCCTTGTCGCTGCGCTCCTTGCGCCCCAGGGCGGCGATGCCGACCTTGATGGCGAAGAACAGCACGCTGAACACCACCACCAGGAACAGCACGGTCAGGCCCGCGTTGGTGTACGCGTTGTAGATCACGTGTTGCATCTGGTCGATGTTCTTGGCCGGTGCCAGCACCTGGCCTGCGTCCAGGGCCACGCTGTACTTGTCAGCCAGGGCCAGGAAGCCCACGGCCGGGTTCGGGTCGAACAGCTTGATCAGGCCCGCGGCGGTGGTGCAGATCAGCAGCCAGACAGCCGGCAGCAGGGTGACCCAGACGTACTGCTGGCGCTTCATCTTGATCAGCACCACAGTGCCGAGCATCAGGGCGATACCGGCCAGCATCTGGTTGGAGATGCCGAACAGCGGCCACAGGGTGTTGATGCCGCCCAGTGGATCGATCACGCCCTGGTACAGCAGGTAGCCCCACAGCGCCACGCAGCCAGCGGTGCCGATCAGGTTGGCGCCCCACGAGTCGGTACGCTTGAGCGCCGGGACGAAGCTGCCCAGCAGATCCTGCAGCATGAAGCGACCGGCACGGGTACCGGCGTCCACTGCGGTGAGGATGAACAGCGCCTCGAACAGGATCGCGAAGTGGTACCAGAACGCCATGGTGTTCTCGCCCGGCAGAACCTGGTGAAGGATCTGCGCGATACCCACCGCCAAAGTCGGTGCGCCACCGGCACGGGCCAGCACGGTGTGCTCGCCGATGTCACGGGCGGTCGCCTCGAGCTGTTCGGGGGTGATCATGAAGCCCCAACTGCTGACGGTCTGAGCCACCGACGCGACGTCGGCGCCGACCACCGCGGCCGGGCTGTTCATGGCGAAGTACACGCCCGGCTCGATCACCGAGGCGGCGACCATGGCCATGATGGCGACGAACGATTCCATCAACATGCCGCCGTAGCCGATGTAGCGGGCGTTGACTTCGTTGTCCAGCAGCTTGGGCGTGGTCCCCGAGGAGATCAGCGCATGGAAGCCGGACACCGCGCCACAGGCAATGGTGATGAACAGGAACGGGAACAGGGTGCCCTTCCACACCGGGCCGGTGCCGTCGGTGAACTGGGTCAGGGCCGGCATCTTCAACTCAGGTGCGATGATCAGGATACCGATCGCCAGGCCCACGATGGTGCCGATCTTGAGGAAGGTCGACAGGTAGTCACGCGGTGCCAGTACCAGCCACACCGGCAGCACTGCGGCGACGAAGCCATAACCCACCAGCATCCAGGTGATCTGCACCCCGGTGAAGGTGAATGCCGGGCCCCAGGTCGGATCCGCGGCCACCTGGCCCCCCAGCCAGATCGACAGCAGCAGCAGGACCACGCCGATGAGCGAGATCTCGCCGATACGACCCGGGCGGATGTAGCGCATGTAGACGCCCATGAACATCGCGATCGGGATGGTCGCCATCACCGTGAACATGCCCCATGGGCTCTCGGCCAGGGCCTTGACCACGATCAGCGCCAGCACCGCGAGGATGATGATCATGATCAGGAAACAGCCGAACAGGGCGATGGTGCCCGGGATACGGCCCATCTCCTCGCGGACCATGTCTCCCAGGGAGCGGCCGTTGCGACGGGTGGACAGGAACAGGACCATGAAGTCCTGTACCGCACCGGCCAGCACCACGCCAGCGATCAGCCAGAGGGTGCCGGGTAGGTAGCCCATCTGTGCGGCGAGCACCGGGCCCACCAATGGGCCGGCGCCGGCAATGGCGGCGAAGTGGTGGCCGAACAGGATGTGCTTGTTGGTCGGGACGTAGTCCAGGCCATCGTTGTTGAGGACCGCCGGGGTGGCCCGACGAGGATCGAGCTGCATCACCTTGGTGGCGATGAACAGGCTGTAGTAGCGATAGGCGACCAGGTAGAGGGCCACTGCCGCGACCACGATCCACAAGGCATTGATCGCCTCGCCGCGACGCAGGGCGACCACACCCAGCGCACAGGCGCCTATGACTGCCAGCGCCAGCCACGGAATGTGGCGTAGCAGGCTATTATTGTTGTTCATGGTTTGCTTCCAGCTGGTGGATTGGAAAAGACCGCCCATCGAGTCTAGGGCGTGTCATCGCGCATTGCCATACTTGCTTTGGTCTAGAGCCTCTGCGGCCCGATAGCGGTACCTGATGCATAACCACAATCAACTATAGTCAGGAAGTACCCCAGGAGGGCTTGCCCCATGAGCGAACATGACGAACGCCGTCGATTCATGCGCATCGACTTCGACGCTCCCACCGAGCTGCGCCAAGGCCTCAAGCGTTGGCCCGTGAAGCTGCTGGACCTGTCGCTCAAGGGCCTGTTGATCGAACGCCCCTCTCCCTGGGACGCCGACCTGACCCAGGATTTCGATGCCATCGTCCACCTCGACCCGAATACCCAGGTACGCATGCAGGTGGAGTTGCGCCACGAAGAACCCAACCGGCTGGGCTTCGTCTGCCTGTACATCGATATCGACTCAATGAGCCATTTGCACCGTCTTGTGGAGCTGAACGTGGCCGACAGCACCGAAATGATGCGTGAGCTGCGCGAACTCATCGAATATTGATATCTCTTAGCCTGCTAACGTTCTAACCCCCAAGTGTTTCCTGTCTACCCAGACAGCTTTCTGTCGTGGGCAGAATGGGTTGTACACACCCCTCTAGTACTGCCTTCGCCACCTTGGAACGCATTCTGCATTCACTTGAACCGCGACCGACGGTTACCCCTGTTGGTGCTCTGATCGATATCTTGTATACAATTTCTGTAGTATTTTTTTGTAGGAATTGTCTACAGTAGCGGCACAACAATAAACAAGTGAGCCTGCTCCATGACTACGTCCCCTAGCACGTCTCCCACCAAGCGCCCCGAAGATGAAAACCTCGGGCTTGGTGCCAACTTGGCTTATGGTCTGCAACACGTATTGACCATGTATGGGGGCATCGTCGCCGTACCCCTGATCCTGGGTCAGGCTGCCGGCCTGGCCCCGGCCGAAATCGGCATCCTGATCGCCGCCTCGTTGTTCGCCGGTGGCCTGGCGACCCTGCTGCAGACCCTCGGCCTGCCGTTCTTCGGCTGCCAGCTGCCGTTGGTGCAAGGGGTTTCGTTCGCAGGCGTGGCGACCATGGGTGCGATCCTCAGCAGCCAGGATGGCGGTGGCCTGCCGGGCGTACTCGGTGCGGTCATGGCCGCCTCGTTGATCGGCTTTTTGATCACCCCGGTGTTCTCGCGCATCACCAAGTTCTTCCCGCCGCTGGTGACCGGTATCGTCATCACCACCATCGGCCTGACCCTGATGCCGGTCGCCGCGCGCTGGGTCATGGGCGGCAACAGCGCCTCGCCGGAATTCGGCAGCGTGGCCAACATCGGCCTGGCAGCGCTGACCTTCGCCATCGTCCTGCTGTTGAGCAAGCTGGGCAGCGCGACCATCTCGCGCCTGTCGATCCTCCTGGCCATGGTGATCGGTACCCTGATCGCCTGGGCCCTGGGCATGACCGATTTCAGCAAGGTCGCCGAAGGCCCGGTCTTCGCCTTCCCCACCCCCTTCCACTTCGGCATGCCTACCTTCCACATCGCCGCGATCCTGTCGATGTGCATCGTGATCATGGTGACCCTGGTGGAAACCTCGGCGGACATCCTCGCCGTGGGTGAGATCATCGACACCAAGGTCGACTCCAAGCGCCTGGGCAACGGCCTGCGCGCCGACATGGCCTCGAGCATCCTGGCGCCGATCTTCGGCTCCTTCACCCAGAGCGCCTTCGCCCAGAACGTGGGCCTGGTGGCCGTGACCGGCGTGAAGAGCCGCTACGTGGTGGCCACCGGCGGCGTGATCCTGGTGGTGCTGGGCCTGCTGCCGATCATGGGCCGGGTGATTGCCGCGGTACCGACCCCGGTACTGGGTGGCGCGGGCATCGTGCTGTTCGGCACCGTGGCGGCCAGTGGTATCCGCACCCTGGCGACGGTCAACTACAAGAACAACGTCAACCTGATCATCGTCGCCGCCTCCCTGGGCTTCGGCATGATCCCGATCGCCGCGCCGACCTTCTACCATCACTTCCCGAGCTGGTTCGAAACCATCTTCCACTCGGGCATCAGCTCCGCAGCGATCATGGCGATCCTGCTGAACCTGATCTTCAACCACTTCAAGACCGGCAACTCGGACCAGCAATCGGTATTCGCCGCCGGCTACGAACGCACCATCCAGTACTCGGACATCTCGTGCCTGCGCGATGGCGACTATTTCAAGGATGGCAAGCTGTTCGATGCCGATGGCAACGAGGTACCGGTAATGGAACTCGACGAGCATGGCAACCAAGCGCCCCGGCGCAAGGCGTTAGCCGAGCACTGATCGCCGCTTGAGGTGATCGAGGGGAGCCGACGCGCATCGTCGGCTCCCCTTTTTCTTTACATCGCAAAATGGGGGCGCTTTGCGCCCCTTTCGCGGCACAAGGCCGCTCCTACAGGAGGAACATCGCCATCAGGCGTCGTTGATCCAATCATAGTCATCTGTAGGGGCGGCCTTGTGCCGCTAAAGGGCTGCGAAGCAGCCCCAGCAACGGTACGTCCTACTCGAACAATGCATCCAGCGCCTGCTCGAGACGTGTCACGGCAATGACCTGTAACCCCGCCGGCGGCTCCTTGGGCGCGTTGCCCTTGGGCACGATCGCTCGCTTGAAGCCGTGCTTGGCCGCTTCCTTAAGCCGCTCCTGGCCGCTGGGCACCGGGCGCACCTCGCCGGACAGGCCGATCTCGCCAAACACCAGTAGCCCATGGGCCAGCGGACGATTGCGCAGGCTGGACATCACCGCGGCCAGCAAGGCCAGGTCCGACGCGGTCTCCAGCACCTTCACCCCGCCTACCACGTTGAGGAACACGTCCTGGTCATGGGTGGGAATACCGCCATGGCGGTGCAGGACCGCCAGCAACATGGCCAGGCGGTTCTGGTCCAGGCCCAGGGTAACGCGTCGGGGGTTGGCCAGGTGGCTATCGTCCACCAGCGCCTGCACCTCCACCAGCATCGGCCGGGTGCCCTCCCAGGTAGCCATGACCACGCTGCCGGGGACTTCTTCCTGGGTGCGGTTGAGGAAGATCGCGGAGGGGTTGGAGACTTCCTTCAGGCCACGGTCGGTCATGCCGAACACGCCCAGCTCGTTGACCGCACCGAAGCGGTTCTTCACTGCACGCAACAGGCGCAAACGCCCATCGGATTCCCCTTCGAAGTACAACACCGTGTCGACCATGTGCTCGAGCACACGCGGCCCGGCCAGCGAACCTTCCTTGGTCACATGGCCGACCAGGAAGATCGCCGTGCCGCTCTGCTTGGCATAGCGCACCAGCAAGGCCGTGCTCTCGCGCACCTGGGCCACGCCGCCGGGAGCCGACTGCAACTGCTCGGTGAAGATGGTCTGGATCGAGTCGATGACCATCACCCGTGGTTTTTCCTGGCGCGCGGTGGCGATGATCGACTCGATGCAGGTCTCGGTCATCACCTTGAGCTGGTCCTGGGGCAGGCCCAGGCGACGTGAACGCATGGCCACCTGCTGCTGGGATTCCTCGCCGGTGACATAGAGTGCCGGCATGCGCGTGGCGATGTTGCACAGCGTCTGCAGCAGGATGGTCGACTTGCCGATGCCCGGGTCACCACCGATCAGCACCACCGAGCCGTCCACCAGCCCACCGCCGAGCACACGATCCAGCTCGGCGCTGCTGGTGGTGAAGCGCGGGATCTCCTCGACGCTGACCTCGGCCAGGGTCTTGATCTGCGCCTGTTGCCCGGCCCAACCGGTACGCCCGGCAGGCGCCGCGGCGCCGCCGCTTTCGATCATGGTCTCGACCAGGGTGTTCCAGGCCCCGCACTCGCCGCATTGGCCGGCCCATTTGGGGAAGGTCGCGCCGCACTCGGTGCAGCCATACAAGCGCTTGGCCTTGGCCATGGGCTCAGTCTCCTGGAAAAATCGCCATGATAGCCGAGCCGGACGTGTCTCGAACGCGTCGTGCGACGACAAAACTATTCGCACTAAACGCAGTCTGTAGCCGCACCGCAACGCATGAAGCGAATTGCTGGCTTAAACTGCGAATACCTCTCCATTTGTTACAAGGAATAAACCATGGGAATGCTCAGTGAATTCAAGGCCTTCGCGGTCAAGGGAAATGTCGTCGACATGGCAGTCGGTATCATCATCGGCGCGGCCTTCGGCAAGATCGTATCGTCCTTCGTGGGCGACGTGGTCATGCCGCCGCTGGGCTTGTTGATCGGTGGCGTGGACTTCAGCGACCTGGCCATCACGCTCAAGGCGGCCGAGGGAGACGTCCCTGCGGTGATGCTGGCGTACGGCAAGTTCATCCAGACCGTGATCGACTTCCTGATCGTGGCCTTCGCCATCTTCATGGGCGTGAAGGTGATCAACCGCCTCAAGCGCGAGGAAGCCGTGGCCCCGAGCGCCCCGCCCGTGCCGAGCGCCGAGGAAACCCTGCTGACCGAGATTCGCGACCTGCTCAAGGCGCAGAACCGGCAATAAGCGATACCCTCATCGCGGGACAAACCCGCTCCCACAGGGGCTGTGCATGCAGCCCTTGTGGGAGCGGGTTTGTCCCGCGATTGACCCCAGCGCCGCTTTACCAGTAGTTCTCCACCGCCACCTGCCCCGGCCGCTTGCTCAGGCTCAACTGCAGGTCGCGCGCCTTCAGCACCTTGCGCGTGTCATCGATCATGTCCGGGTTGCCGCACAGCATGATCCGCGAATGCTCCGGCGACAGCGCCAGGCCCGCCGCCCTTTCCAGCTCGCCGTTTTCGATCAGCGTGGTGATCCGTGCATTCAATGCCCCCGGGTGCTGCTCGCGGGTGACCACCGGGATGAACTGCAGCTTGCCCGCGAACTCCGCCAGGTAGTCGCGCCGCTCGAGCCCTGCGATCAGGTCCAGGTAGGCCAGTTCCTTTGCCTCGCGCACCGAATACACCAGCTTGATGTTGTCGAACCGCTCCCACGCCTCGAAGTCCTGCAGGATCGACATGAACGGCGCGATGCCGGTGCCGGTGGCCAGCAACCACAGGTCGCGGCCGCCGACGAAGCGGTCCAGGGTCAGGTAGCCGAAGGCCTGGCGGTCGATCAGCAGGCTGTCGCCCTCGCCCAGGCGGCTCAGCTCGCTGGTGAACTCACCGCCTGGCACGACGATGGAGAAGAAATCGAGGAATTCGTCATGGGGCGCGCTGACCATCGAATAGGCCCGCCATACCACGCTGCCGTCGGCCTTGGTCACGCCCAGACGAGCGAACTGCCCGGCGCGAAAGCGAAACCCTGCGTCGCGGGTGACCCGCAAGGTGAACAGGCTGGGGGTCAACGGCTGGACGTCGAGCAGGGTCTGGCGGGTGAACTTGTCGGCGCTGGCGGTCATGACGGACTCCATCGGGCAGGTGCGCCCAGTGTCGCGCAAAGCGCCAGGGATGAACACCGACGGTTTGTAGGGCCTCGTCGTACAAGCCGGCGGCAAAGCCCTGTAGAATCGCGCCCCTGAAGCTCGTCGTGGTCCGCGCCGAGCAGATACGCACCGAGCCCTACGCCATGCCCCTGCTGACCAGCCCCTTCGCCGAACTTGACCTGATCCGCCAGCCGGACCAGGCCAACGACCCCCTGCAAGCCTTCGACGCCGCCGACGAATACCTGCTGGCGCACCTGGCCAGCCAGGCGCCCACCGCCGATTGCCGGGTGCTGGTGCTCAACGACAGCTTCGGCGCCCTGGCCGCCAGCCTGGCCGGCCACATGGCGGTGACCAGCAGTGGTGACTCGCACCTGGGCCATTTGGCACTGGAAAAGAACCTGGCACGCAATGGCAAGCCATTCGACGCCGTGCCTTTCGTGCCCGCCAGCGAAGCCTGGCAGGGGCCGTTCGACCGCGTGCTGATACGCGTGCCCAAGACCCTGGCGCTGCTGGAAGAGCAATTGATCCGCCTGCAAGGCCACCTGGCCCCTGACGCCCAGGTGATCGCTGGAGCCATGATCAAGCACCTGCCCCGCGCCGCAGGCGACCTGATGGAGAAGTACATCGGCCCGGTGCAGGCTTCGCTGGCGCAGAAGAAGGCGCGCCTGCTCACCGCGACCGTCGCCGGACGCCCTGCCGCGCGCTCGCCCTACCCCAGCCGCTACCGCCTGGACGCGCCAGCCCTCGAGCTGGTCAACCATGCCAACGTGTTCTGCCGTGAAGGGCTGGACATCGGCACCCGCGCCTTCCTACCCCACCTGCCCCGCGACCTGGGCCGGGCACGCGTGGCCGACCTTGGCTGCGGCAATGGCGTACTGGCGATCGCCAGCGCCCTGGCCAACCCCGATGCGCACTACACCCTGGTGGACGAGTCGTACATGGCGGTGCAGTCGGCCCAGGAGAACTGGCGCGCGGCGCTGGGTGATCGGGACGCGAACATCCGCCCTGCCGATGGCCTGGCCGGGCAGGAAAAACAGTCGCTGGACGTGGTGCTGTGCAACCCGCCGTTCCATCAGCAGCAGGTGGTGGGGGACTTCCTTGCCTGGCGCATGTTCCAGCAAGCCCGCGAGGCATTGGTGGTGGGTGGGGCGCTTTATATAGTGGGCAACCGCCACCTGGGTTACCACAGCAAGCTGGGGCGGTTGTTCCGGGGGGTGGAGCAGGTGGCGGCGACGCCGAAGTTCGTGATCCTCAAGGCCCGCAAATAGCCTGAGCCTGCAAAGGCCAATCGCCGGCAAGCCGGCTCCCACAATGTCGTGTAGGAGCCGTCTTGCCGGCGATTGGGCCAGCGATGACTTCAGTGGGTACTCAACCCTGCCGCACTCATGAACATCCGCATCAGCCAGGCCACGATGCCCAGCGCTGCCACGCTCCCCGCCCAGATCAGCACCAGCCAGCCCAGGCGTTGCCAAAGCGGTTTCTTCTCTTCAACCACCATCACCGAACCTCCTAGTGATAACCGTGCTCATGGGTGACCTTGCCGCGGAACACGTAGTAGCTCCAGAAGGTGTACCCAAGGATGAACGGCAGGATGAACAACGTCCCCACCAGCATGAAGCCCTGGCTCTGCGGTGGCGCCGCGGCGTCCCAGATCGAGATCGACGGCGGGATGATGTTCGGCCACAGGCTGATCCCCAGGCCGCTGTAGCCAAGGAAAATCAACACCAGCGTGAGCAGGAACGGCGTGTAGTGCGCATTGCGTGCCACCGCCCGCAGCAACCCGTAGAAGGTCACCAGCACCAGGATCGGCACCGGCATGAACCAGATCAGGTTCGGCATGCTGAACCAACGGTCGGCGATCTGTGGGTAAGCCAACGGCGTCCACAGGCTGACGATGCCGATCACTGCCAACAGCACCAGCGCCAGGGGCTTGCCCAGGTCATGCATCTGCTGCTGCAACGGCCCTTCGGTCTTCATGATCAGCCAGGTGCAGCCCAGCAGGGTATAGGCGACGATCAGGCCCACGCCGGAGAACAGGCTGAACGGGGTCAGCCAGTCCAGGGCGCCGCCGGCATAGTGCCGGTCCACCACCTTGAAGCCCTCGATGAAAGCGCCCAGGGCCACGCCCTGGAAGAAGGTCGCCACCAACGAGCCGCCGATGAACGCCTTGTCCCAGATATGGCGCTTCTCGGCCGTGGCCTTGAAGCGGAATTCGAAGGCCACGCCGCGGAAAATCAGCCCCACCAGCATCAGGATCAGCGGCAGATACAGCGCCTCGAGCACCACCGAATAGGCCATCGGGAAGGCCCCGAACAGCCCGGCACCACCGAGCACCAGCCAAGTCTCGTTGCCGTCCCACACGGGGGCGACGGTGTTCATCATCACATCACGATCACGCTCGCCCTTGACGAAGGGGAAGAGCATGCCGATACCCAAGTCGAAGCCGTCCATCACCACGTACATCATGACGCCAAAGATGATGATCACGGCCCAGATCAACGGAAGGTCGATACCCATGGCTCAGTTCTCCTTGCTCAAGCTGGCGGAGTCGGCCTCATGGCCCTCATCGGCGGCGGACAACGGCCGTGCCGGCGTACGTTTCTGGCCAGGGCCGCCAGGGTTCTGCTCGTCGCCCTCGCCGGTCTTCGGCCCTTTGCGCACCAGGCGCAGCATGTAGCCAAGGCCAGTACCGAACAGGGCGAAGTAGACCACCACGAAAATCACCAAGGTCAGGCCGAGCTGGCCGTAGCTGTGGTTGGACACGCCATCGGCAGTGCGCATCAGGCCGTAGACCACCCACGGCTGGCGACCGATCTCGGTGGTGAACCAGCCGGCCAGCAGGGCGATCAACCCCGAGGGGCCCATCCACAGCGCGAAATGCAGGAACGGCCGCGAGCTGTACAAGGTGCCGCGCTTGCGCAGCCAGAGGCTCCAGAAGCCACAGACGATCATCAGCAGGCCCAGGCCGACCATGACCCGGAACGACCAGAACACGATGGTCGAATTGGGGCGGTCCTCCGGCGGGAACTCCTTCATCGCCGGTACCTGCTTATCCAGGCTGTGGGTCAGGATCAGGCTGCCCAAGGCCGGGATCTCGACCTTGAAGCGGGTGGTTTCGGCTTCCATGTCGGGAAGGCCGAACAGGATCAGCGGGGTCGATTCACCGGGGGTGTTTTCCCAGTGGCCTTCGATGGCCGCAATCTTCACCGGCTGGTGCTTGAGGGTGTTCAGGCCGTGGAAGTCTCCGATCACCGCCTGGATCGGCGCGACGATCAGCGCCATCCACATGGCCATCGACAGCATTTTGCGCACCGCCGGGTTATCGCGCCCGCGCAGTAAGTGCCAAGCCGCCGAAGCACCGACGAAGAAGGCCGTGGAGACGAACGCAGCGGTGGCCATGTGCATCAGGCGGAAGGGGAAGGACGGGTTGAAGATCACCGCCAACCAGTCCACCGGTACCACCCGGCCATCGATGATCTCGTGGCCCTGGGGGGTTTGCATCCAGCTGTTGGAGGCCAGGATCCAGAAGGTCGAGACCAGGGTACCGAGCGCCACCATCACCGTGGAGAAGAAGTGCAGCCCGCGGCCGACCCGGTTCCAGCCGAACAGCATCACGCCCAGGAAACCCGCCTCGAGGAAGAAGGCGGTGAGCACTTCATAGGTGAGCAAGGGGCCGGTGATGGCGCCTGCGAAGTCGGAGAAGCGGCTCCAGTTGGTGCCGAACTGGTAAGCCATGACCAGGCCCGAGACCACGCCCATGCCGAAGTTGACGGCGAAGATCTTCGACCAGAAGTGGTAGAGATCGCGGTAGACGTTGTTGTGGGTCCTCAGCCAGAGGCCTTCGAGGACGGCCAGGTAGCTCGCCAGGCCAATGGTGATGGCCGGGAACAGGATGTGAAAGGACACGGTAAATGCGAACTGGATTCGGGCGAGCTCCAAGGCCTCTAAACCGAACATAGTGCTTCCTCTTCAGGTAATCCGGCGTCCGGGCTCGTGACCTTGACGCCCACTGCCCCCACGGTTATCGAGTGCGGCGCGTTGGAATTGTTCTGTTCGATCGCAGGGATTGCGGCCAGTGGCCAGATCGTTGCACCTGGAACGATTGACCCAGGTCAACGAATGTTGGGAAGCATAGACCCGAATGGGCAGGTGAGCCGTGTGGTTGATTGCCGCGTGACGGGTTGTCCCACCGCCTTGCAGGGCACCGGGAAAAGTGCAGAAGCGGGCAAACAGCAACCATTTGTTACAAACAGATGATACCCTGCAACGCCTCTAGCGCGCCTAAGTCAAGGGTCACCGATGTCCGATTCCGCCGTGCAGTCGCTGCGTCACCACCGTCCGTTCCTGGCCTTCTGGCTGGCCCGGGTATTCACCGCCAGTGGCTTCCAGATGCTCACTGTGGCTATCGGCTGGCACCTCTATCAGTTGACCGGCAACGTGCTCGACCTGGGCCTGGTGGGGCTCGTGGAATTCGCCCCGCGGGTGCTGTTCATGCTGCACACCGGCCACGTCGCCGACCGCTACGACCGACGCCGCGTCGCCGCCTTGTGCCAAAGCCTGCAAGCACTGATCGCTCTGGCCCTGGCGCTGGGCAGCGCCTCCGACAACGTCAGCCGCGAACTGATCTTCGTCCTGGCCTTCCTGCTCGGTGCCACCCGCTCCTTCGAGATGCCGGCCACCCAGGCGCTGCTGCCCAACGTGGTGCCGCCTGAATTGTTCCCGCGGGCGGTGGCGGCTTCGGCATCGGCTACCCAGGCAGCGACCATCGTCGCCCCGGCGCTGGGCGGTTTGCTCTATGCCTTCGGCAGCATCTGGGTGTATGGCCCGACCGTGGCGCTGTATGCCATCGCCTGCCTGCTCACCCTGAGCCTCGATGCCCGCCAGCAAGTGGCCCAGCGCGGGCGTGCCAGCCTTGAGTCGCTGCTGGCCGGGATCCGCTTCATCCGCAGCCGCCCGGACATTTTCGGGGCGATTTCCCTGGACCTGTTCGCCGTGCTGCTGGGCGGCGCCACGGCGCTGCTGCCGGTGTTCGCCAAGGACATCCTGCTGACCGGCGCCTGGGGCCTGGGCCTGTTGCGCTCGGCACCGGCGGTGGGCGCGCTGCTGATGTCGCTGTGGCTGGCGCGCTTCCCGGTGGAGCGCAAGGTCGGCTTGACCATGTTCACTGCCGTCGGTGTGTTCGGCGTGGCCACCATCGCCTTCGGCTTGTCCACCTCGTTCTGGTTCTCCCTGGCGGTGCTGGTGGTGCTGGGTGCGGCGGACATGATCAGCATGGTCATCCGCGGGGCGTTCGTGCAGCTGGAGACGCCGGATGAGATGCGCGGCCGGGTCAGTGCGGTGAACGGCTTGTTCATCGGCGCCTCGAACCAGTTGGGCGAGTTCGAGTCGGGGGTGACGGCGCACTGGTTCGGCACGGTGCCGGCGGTGGTGTTGGGGGGTGTGGGTACGCTGGTGGTCACCGGGGTGTGGATGAGGTTGTTCCCGACCTTGGCCAAGCGCGACAAGTTGCACACGGGTTGATCCTGCCGGCCCAATCGCGGGACAAGCCCGCTCCCACAGAGACCGCACTGCTCTTCGGCTCTGCGCAGTACCTGTGGGAGCCGGCTTGCCGGCGATAGGGCCTATCCCGCAGCCATAGGCCCTTCCACAGGGACCGCACTGCTCTTCGGCTCTGCGCAGTACCTGTGGGAGCCGGCTTGCCGGCGATAGGCCAACGCAGACAACCGCATATCCTGCCCTATCCAGCAGCCATAGGCCCTCGCCATCCATGCTGGTATGATGCGCGGCTTTTTTCCGCCCCGCAGAAAACCACGGCAACCGGTACGGTCTGTGCTTTGCTGATTGGGGTCGATACATTCACGGCGCCGGGGGCGCCTTGGGGAGCGGGCATGCTGGACAGGCTGTTTCAACTAAGAGCACACAACACCAACGTGCGCACCGAGATTCTCGCGGGCGTCACCACCTTCCTGGCCATGGCCTACATCCTGTTCGTCAACCCGAGCATCCTCGGCGAGACCGGCATGGACAAGGGCGCGATCTTCGTCGCCACCTGCCTGGCCGCGGCCATCGGTTCGGTGACCATGGGCGTAATCGCCAACTACCCGATCGCCCTGGCGCCGGGCATGGGCTTGAACGCCTTCTTCACCTACACCGTGGTGCTGCACATGGGCCACACCTGGCAGGTGGCCCTGGGCGCGGTCTTCCTCTCGGCGGTGCTGTTCTTCCTGCTGTCGATCTTCCGCATCCGCGAATGGATCGTGAACAGCATCCCGCTGCCGCTGCGTTCGGCCATCGCCGCGGGTATCGGCCTGTTCCTGGCACTGATCGCCCTGCATAACGCCGGCATCGTCGTCGACAACCCGGCCACCCTGGTGGGCCTGGGCGACCTCAAGCAGCCAGCGCCGATCCTCGCCACTCTGGGGTTCTTCCTGATCGTGGCCCTGGAAGCGATGAAGGTCCGCGGCGCGGTGCTGATCGGTATTCTCGCCGTGACCCTGGCATCGATCCTGATGGGCGTCACGCCGTTCGCCGGGGTGGTATCGATGCCGCCTTCGCTGGCTCCGACCTTCCTGCAGCTGGACATCGCCGGCGCTCTGGATGTAGGCCTGATCAGCGTGATCTTCGCCTTCCTGTTCGTCGACCTGTTCGACAACTCCGGCACCCTGATCGGCGTGGCCAAGCGCGCCGGCCTGATGGGCAAGGACGGCCACATGCCTAAAATGGGCCGCGCCCTGATCGCCGACAGCACCGCAGCCATGGCGGGCTCGCTGCTGGGCACCTCCACCACCACCAGCTACATCGAGTCCGCCGCAGGCGTGAGCGCCGGTGGCCGCACGGGTCTGACCGCCATCGTCGTGGCGATCCTGTTCCTGCTGGCGTTGTTCTTCGCCCCGCTGGCCGGTAGCGTGCCGGCCTTCGCCACGGCGCCGGCACTGCTGTTCGTCGCGGTGCTGATGGCTTCGGGCCTGGCGGAAATAAACTGGGACGACGTCACCGAGGCTGCGCCGGTGGTGGTCACCGCCCTGGCCATGCCGCTGACCTACTCGATCGCCAATGGCATCGCCTTCGGCTTCATCACCTGGACCGCCATCAAGCTGATTTCCGGCCGCCGCGGCGACCTGAACCCGGCCCTGGTGATCCTTTCCATTCTGTTCGTCATCAAGCTGGGCTGGTTCAACGCATGAGTGCTGTCTTCGACCCTTCCGCCTATACCCCGCAGCTGGAGGCCAAGGCCGCCCGGCTGCGCGAGCTGCTGGCGCCCTTCGGCGCGCCGGAGCCGGCTGTCTTCGACTCGCCCCGCGAGCACTATCGCCTGCGCGCCGAATTCCGCCTGTGGCGTGAAGACGGCCAACGCCACTATGCGATGTTCGCCCCGGGTGAGAAGCACAAGGCGATCCTGATCGACGACTTCCCCATCGCCAGCCAGCGCATCAACGAACTGATGCCACGCCTGAAGGCCGCCTGGCAGGCCAGCGAGGAGCTGAGCAACCGCCTGTTCCAAGTGGAGTTCCTGACCACCCTGGCCGGCGATGCCATGGTCACGATGTGCTACCACCGCCTGCTGGACGACGCCTGGGAAGTGGCCGCACGCCAGCTGGCCGCAGACCTGGGCGTGAGCCTGGTCGGCCGCTCCAAGGGCAAGCGCCTGGTGATCGGCCGTGACTATGCCGTGGAAAAGCTGGAAGTGGCCGGCCGCGTGTTCAGCTACCGCCAGCCCGAAGGCGCATTCACCCAACCCAATGGCGCGGTGAACCAGAAGATGCTGAGCTGGGCCTTCGAGGCCCTCGGCCAGCGCGACGACGACCTGCTGGAGCTGTACTGCGGCAACGGCAACTTCACCCTGCCGCTGGCCACCCGCGTGCGCCAGGTGCTGGCGACCGAGATCAGCAAGACCTCGGTCAACGCCGCCCTGAGCAACCTTGACGAGAACGGTGTGGGCAACGTACGCCTGGTGCGCCTGTCGGCCGAGGAGCTGACCCAGGCGCTGAACGACGTGCGCCCGTTCCGCCGGCTGGAAGGGATCGACCTGAAAAGCTACGCGTTCGGCACCGTGTTCGTCGACCCGCCTCGGGCCGGGATGGACCCGGACACCTGCGAGCTGACCCGCAGGTTCGAGCGGATCCTGTACATCTCATGCAACCCCGAGACGCTGGCGGCGAACATCGCCCAGTTGCACGATACCCATCGCATCGAGCGATGCGCGTTGTTCGACCAGTTCCCGTACACCCATCACATGGAAAGCGGCGTCCTGCTGGTTCGCCGTTGAAGCGGGGGGCGCTATGCGCCCCTGTCGCGGCACGAGGCGGGGCGACTAACCGCAAAGCGGCCCCAAGCGCCTGACAGTTGCGCCCGCACTGGCTACTCTTGCTCCTCACGTTACAAGATCCCGGAGAACAGTACATGGAATGGCGAAAAGGCCGGCGTAGCGACAATGTGGTCGATGCCCGAGGCAGCGGCGGTGGCCCTGGCGGCATGCGCTTCGGGGGTGGCAAGGGCCTGGGGCTCGGTGCCATCCTGCTGATTGTCGGCATCGGCTGGATCACCGGGCAGGACCCCTTGCAGATCCTCGGCCAGCTCGCCGGGCAGATGGAGCAACAGCAGCAACAGGCGCCGGCCAGCGTGGGCGGCAAGGCCCCGCCCGCCAACGACGAACAGGCCGAGTTCGTCGCCTCGATCCTGGGCGACACCGAGGACACCTGGAAAGCCTTGTTCGCCCAGGGCGGCAAGCAATACCGCGACCCCAAGCTGGTGCTGTTCAGCGGCCAGGTGAACTCCGCCTGCGGCTTCGCTTCCTCGGCGGTCGGGCCCTTCTACTGCCCGGCCGACCAGCGAGTGTACCTGGACATGACTTTCTTCCGCGAAATGGAAACCCGCTTCGCCGCCGCTGGCGACTTCGCCCAGGCCTATGTGATCGCCCACGAGATCGGCCACCACGTGCAGACCCTGCTCGGCGTCTCGGCCAAGGTCGACGCGGCGCGACGCAGCGGCCAGCGCCTGGAAGGCGACAACGGCCTGCTGGTGCGCCAGGAACTGCAGGCCGACTGCCTGGCTGGCGTCTGGGCCTACCAGGCGCAGAAACGCCTGAACTGGCTGGAGCCGGGCGATGTGGAAGAAGCCCTCAACGCCGCCAACGCCATCGGCGACGACCGCCTGCAGCAGCAAGGCCAGGGCCGCGTGGTGCCGGACTCCTTCACCCATGGCACGTCCGAGCAACGGGTACGCTGGTTCAAGGCTGGGTTTTCCAGTGGCGATGTGAACCGCTGCGACACCTTCGGCGCGCGTAGCCTGTGAAACAGGGCCGCGTCGCGGCCCCACCCTCTGCAAAACGCAAACGTTTTCAACAGGTTAAAAATCCGCTGAAAAAGCGTTTCAGCTTCATCCCCGCCTGCCGATAACCCCCACAGGAATCAGCGGGCGCCGATAACAACAATGCCCAGCGATTGGAGATCAAGCGAGCGAAATCAATTTCTGGAGAGCGTGCCATGAACGGCTGGTTTGCCAATATCAGCGTCAACCTCAAACTCGGCCTGGGCTTCGGCCTGGTCCTGCTTCTGACCGGCCTTCTGGCTCTGACCGGCTGGACCAGCCTGGGCAGCCTGATCGACCGCAGCAACTGGATGAGCGACATCACCAAGCTCAACAGTGACCTGACCAACCTGCGCGTGGCGCGCCTGCAATACATGCTGACCAATGGCGACGACACCTCGGCAGCCAACGTGCTGGCCAAGCTCGATGCCTTCGGCGCCCAACAGCAGCACCTGGTCAATACTTTCAAGAGCCCGGAAAACCTCAAGCTGCTGCGTGAGCAGGGCCAGACCATCAGCGAATACCGCGTCTCGCTGGATAAGATGCGCAAAGGCTACAACGCCAGCCTCGCCGCCCGCGACGCCATGGGCAAGGCAGCTGCCCAGGCCAACGAGCCGATCGAGGCGATCAGCCGCGACGTGCTCGCCAGCACCGACAGCGACAGTACCCGCCTGGCCCAGTACCAATTGGTCAGCAAGGCCAAGCAGACCCTGGCCCAGGTGCGCCTGGACGTGCGCAGCTACATCGCCGACCAGAGCGCCGACGCCGAGCAGGCCGCCCTACGCCAACTCGATAGTGCCCTTGCCGAAATCGACGGCCTCAAGCGTGAGCTGCCCAACGATGCAACCCGCGTGCAGCAGTTCGAGAGCGGCCTGCAGGCCTACCGCGCCGCCGTCGCCCAGTTCCGCGATGCGCTGGCCCAAATCGCCGTAGCCCGCGCGGAGATGACCGTGCAAGGCGCTGACATCGTCAAGCGCAGTGACCAGCTGTACCAGATCCAGCTCGACCGTCGCGACCAGGAAAGCCTCCAGGCCCGCAGCCTGCAGACCATCGCGACCCTCCTGGCCCTGCTGGTCGGTGTGCTGGCTGCCTTCCTCATCACCCGCCAGATCACCCGCCCGCTGCGCGAAACCCTGGACGCGGTGGAAAAGATCGCCAGCGGCGACCTCACCCAGGACCTGCGCGTCACCCGTCGCGACGAGCTGGGCGTCCTGCAGCAGGGCATCGCCCGCATGGGGGCCACCCTGCGCGAGTTGATCACCGGCATTCGCGATGGCGTCACCCAGATCGCCAGCGCCGCCGAACAGCTCTCGGCCGTCACCGAGCAGACCAGCGCCGGCGCCAACAGTCAGAAGGTCGAGACCGACCAGGTGGCCACTGCCATGCACGAAATGGCCGCTACCGTGCAGGAAGTGGCCCGCAATGCCGAGCAGGCTTCCCATGCCGCGACCGGTGCAGACGACGAAGCTCGCGCGGGTGACCGCGTGGTGGGCGAGGCCATCAGCCAGATCGAACGCCTGGCCGAGGAAGTGCATCGCTCCACCGAGGCCATGAGCCTGCTGCAGCAGGAAAGCCAGAAGATCGGCAGCGTCATGGACGTGATCAAGTCGGTGGCCGAGCAGACCAACCTGCTGGCACTCAATGCCGCCATCGAAGCCGCCCGAGCCGGTGAAGCCGGCCGTGGTTTCGCCGTGGTCGCCGACGAAGTACGCGGCCTGGCGCAGCGCACCCAGCAGTCCACCGAAGAAATCGAAGGCCTGGTTGCCAGCCTGCAGAACGGCACCCAGCAGGTCGCCGACGTCATGAACGGCAGCCGCAGCCTGACCGACAGCAGCGTCGAGCTGGCGCGCAAGGCTGGCGCCTCGCTGGACAATATCACCCGCACCGTGTCGAATATTCAGTCGATGAACCAGCAGATCGCCGCGGCAGCCGAAGAGCAGAGCGCAGTGGCCGAGGAGATCAGCCGCAGCATCCTGAACGTGCGGGATGTGTCGGAGCAGACAGCGACGGCCAGTGACGAGACGGCAGCGTCCAGTGTGGAGCTGGCGCGGTTGGGTGGGCATTTGCAGACGCTGGTGAGCAAGTTCCGCGTCTGACTGTCTTGGGGCTGCTTGGCAGCCCTTTCGCGGCGCAAGGCCGCTCCCACAGAGGGTCAGCACTAGCCGTTTGTGCTTTGCGCGACAGCGCAGCCCAAAGGGCTGGGTGATCTCCCGCAACAAGCGTACACAGGGCCTGTGGGAGCCGGCTTGCCGGCGATGGGCCAGAACGGGCAACAGCATCATGAATCCTGAGCGAGCAGGGCTGGTTGAGTGCATGGTGATTACCCACACCGGGATGTGATCTGGCTTTGGGTAAAGGGTTGTCTTCATCGCCGGCAAGCCGGCTCCCACAGGGTGTGGTTGGCGCGGCACCAGTGGGAGTCGGCTTGCCCACAACCATAGAATCTCCTACAGGCACAGCGCAATCCCCTGTAGGAGCGGCCTTGCGCCGCGAAAGGGCCGCAACGCGGCCCCTCTTACCCATTACTTGACGATCATCCCCACACCCCGCCCACGCGGGTCAGAGGCGGTCTCCAGCTTCTCCCCGGTCACCCGGATCGCCTGGATATCGCCCATCTCCCAGCCCTGGTCCTCCAGCACATAGCCCATCTTCTTCAGCTCATCGGCCACCTTGCCGGTCAGCGGCGCATAGCTGTCGAAATAGATCGTGTCCTTGGGCAGCAACTGGTGATGCACCCGCTGCGCCGCCACCGCCTTCTCCAGCGGCATGCCATAGTCGTACAGGTTGTTCATCACCTGGAAGATCGAGGTGAAAATCCGCGAGCCACCCGGCGTGCCGAGTACCAGCGCCACCTTGCCGTCACGGGTGACCAGGCTGGGGCTCATGGACGAGAGCATGCGCTTGCCCGGCTCGATGGCGTTGGCATCGCCGCCCACCACGCCAAAGGCATTGGCGGCGCCGGGCTTGGCGCTGAAGTCGTCCATTTCGTCGTTGAGCAGGAAGCCCGCGCCCTTGACCACCACGCCGCTGCCGTAGTCCAGGTTGAGGGTGTAGGTATTGCTCACCGCATTGCCTTGCTTGTCGACGATGGAGAAGTGCGTGGTCTGGTGCGGCTCCAAGCCCGGCTTCACATCCTCGGTTTTGGAAATGGCGTTCGGGTTCACCTGGGCCGCGCGCTTGGCCAGGTAGTCTTTGGCGACCAGTTTGTCGACCGGTACCTGGGTGAACGCGGGGTCGCCAAGGTAGTCGGCGCGGTCAGCGAATACCCGTTTCTCGATTTCGGACAACAAATGGATGTACTTGGCCGAATTGTGTTCCACACCTTTGAAGTCTGCCGCGCGCGCTTCCTTGATACCCAGCAGCTGGGCCAAGGCCACACCGCCAGAGCTCGGCGGCGGTGCGGTATAGACCATGTTGCCGCGCCAGCTGATCGCCATCGGCTCGCGCCATACGGCCTTGTAGTCCTTGAGGTCGGCCTTGGTGATCAGGCCCTTGTCGGCCTGCATCTGCGCCACCAGCAGGTCGGCGGTCTTGCCTTGATAGAACTCGCTCACACCCTTGTCGGCGATACGTTCCAGGGTCTGGGCCAGCTCGGGTTGCCTGAACAGCTCGCCCACCTTCATGGTGCCGAAGTAGTCGTTGAAGTTGGTGGCGGTCTTGAACAGGCCCTGGGCATCGTTGCGGTACTGGTACTGTTTCTCGGCGACCTTGAAACCGTTCTTGGCATAACCGATGGCCGGGGTCAGCAACTCGCTCCAAGGCAGCTTGCCGAACTTCTGGTGCGCCTCCCACAGGCCCATCACCGTGCCCGGCACACCGGCCGCACGCACGCCGACCAGGCTCAGGTTCTCGATCACCTCGCCTTTTTCGTTCAGGTACATGTTACGGGTCGCGGCTTTGGGCGCCACCTCGCGGTAGTCGAGGAAGTACGGCTTGCCATCGACGAACAAAGTCATGAAGCCTCCCCCGCCGATGTTGCCCGCTTCGGGGTAGGTCACGGCCAGGGTGAAGGCCGTGGCCACCGCGGCATCCACGGCGTTGCCGCCTTTCTTGAGGATATCGGCGGCCACCTGTGCGCCATATTGATCAGGCGCAGCGACGGCGCTTCCTTCCAACGGCGCCGCAAACACGGACGAACAGCTCAGAATCGCGGCCCCGAGGGCCATGGACTGGAACATGACGATACGCATGCGCACTTCCTTGGTGTTGTTTTTGTTGATCAGTCATTAAGGCCGAAGCGCTTCGACTACGCAAACACCGTAGGAAATTTCTGCCGCCTATGCACAGCGCCTGTCGTGTTCAGGCAACTCAGCAGGCGTACATCGCCAGCTTCTGCTGGATGAAATCCAGGAAGCACTGGATGCGCAGGGCCAACTGGGTATTGCGGTAATACACCGCATGGATCGGCTGGCGATAACCGTTGTTGAAGTCGCCCAGCACCACCTGCAGGCGGCCGGTGCGGATGTCTTCATGGCTCATGAAGTGCGACAGGCTGACGATACCCTCGCCGGCCAGCGCCAACTGGCGCAGGGTCTCGCCGCTGGAGGCGATCAGGCTGGGTCGGATCTGCCAATGGTCGCCCTGGGCATGGCGCAACGGCCAGCGGTTGAGCGACTCCGGCTGGCTGAAACCGAGCAGGCAATGCTCGTTGAGCGCCTCGACCGTTTTCGGCGTGCCGTGGCGTGCCAAGTAGTTGGGGCTGGCCAGCACCTGGATCGGGCTGCAGCCGAGCGAACGCGCGTGCAGGCTGGAGTCGGCCAGCTCGCCGATGCGGATGGCCACGTCGGTGCTCTGTTCCAGCAGGTCGATGATCAGGTCGTCGGTGTTCAGTTCCAGCTCGATGCCGGGGTATTGGCGGCGGAACTCGCCGATCCACGGCAGGATAGCGTGCAGCATGAACGGCGCCGCGGCGTTGATGCGCAGGCGCCCGGAAGGCGTCTGGTTGTGCATGGACAGATGCTCTTCCATATCGTCCATCTGCTCGAGGATGCGCCGCGAGCGTTCGAGGAAGAAGCGCCCCTCCTCGGTCAGGTCCATGCGCCGGGTGGTGCGGTTGACCAGCGTGGTACCGAGCTTGGTTTCCAGCCGCGACAGCGTACGGCTGACCGCCGAGGGGGTCTGGCCCATCTGTTCGGCGGCCGCGGAGATCGAGCCGCAGTCGATCACGGCGACGAATACCTGGAGTTCTTCGGAGCGGGTTTTCACACGGCAGGCCTTGAGTGGAAGTAGCCTTGATAGATAGCGGGTGAAACGGATCGGTGCAAGGGGGCCACGTCGCGGCCCAATCGCTGGCAAGCCAGCTCCCACAGGCACAGTGCTGTCTCAAGGCTGGCGCACAACCTGTGGGAGCCGGCTTGCCGGCGATGGAGCCCCGGCAACATCATTGAGCCTTGCCGAACACTCGATCCAGGTGCGCCTCGTAGGCTGCCAGCGCCGCCGGTACATCCGGGCGCTTCATCACGTCCACCGCGAGGAAGGTCGGCAGGCCGGTCATGCCCAGGAACTGGTTGGCCTTGTGGAATGGGAAGTACACCGCATCCACGCCCTTGCCCTCGAAGAAGTCGCTCGGGTCGTCGAAGGCCTGCTGTGGAGCATTCCAGGTCAACGAGAGCATGTACTGCTTGCCCTGGATCAGGCCGCCACTGCCGTACTTCTGCGAGGCGTCGGAGCGGGTGCGACCATCGTTGGCGTACAAGCTGCCGTGGCCTGCGGTGAAGACTTCGTCGACGTACTGCTTGACGGTCCAGGGCGCGCCCATCCACCAGCCGGGCATCTGCCAGACCACCACATCGGCCCAGAGGAATTTCTCGACTTCTTCCTGGACGTCGTAGCCGCCGTCGATGAAAGTCTGCTTCACATCGAAGCCGGCGCGGTCCAGGTGGGCCAGGGCAGCTTCATGCAGGGTCTCGTTCAGGCGACCATCGGAGTGGGCGAAGCGTTTGCCGCCGTTGAGCAGGAGAATCTTTTTCATGGTGGGCCTCGTGGGCAGGTCAAATGGATGGCGGCAGATTAGGCAGGCGAGGGCCAGAGAAAAAGCGGCTCGATCGCAAAATACATTTGCGCGAAGGTCACGAATCAAAAACATATTGTTGCTTTAAAATGCGCACATCTTCCCTGCCCCCGAGGCCCTGCACATGACCGAGCAATACGCCTTCATCCTCAAAGCCAAGACCCGCCCGGAAAAGGCCGAAGCCTTCGAGCAGCTGTTCCGCGCCTATGTCGAGCCCAGCCGCCGAGAGCCAGGTTGCATCGAATACCACATGCTGCGCGACAAGGAAGACCCAAGCCTGTTCGTGTTCTACGAGGTTTGGGCCAGCAAGGCCGACCTGGACGTGCATTCGGCCCTGCCGCACATGCGCGAGTTCTTCGAGCAGCGTATGGATTACCTGGAGCGGGATTTCGATATCCAAATGATCGAAATGCTCAGCCCGGCTTCGGCGGGGCGCTGATCCAACCGCTTCGCTGCCTGTTCGATCGAGCGCCGCGCGATCGCACAGGCAGCGCTCAGCTCAAGATCCGTTCACCTTGAGCCCCTCTGCAGCGTCATCCATCAATGCCTTGGCCATGCCGCTGAGGTAATGGGCCGCCCACATCAGGTTGCTGCCCCCCCTGCTCCGTATGGGAGATCGCCCAGCCCTGTCCCCCTGTGGGAGCGGGCTTGTCCCGCGATCAAGGGCGAAGCCTTTGCCAGGCGAGGGTAATACCGGCCCAGCCTAATCGCGGGAAAAGCCGGATCGCCGCACCATCACCTATAAAAAAGCCCTTAAAAATCAAATAGTTACTTGTTATTCGATGCGAGCTACAAAGCAGCCCTACCTCACTAATGCGCCGCGGCCAATTCACGCAACGCGGCCGAGGCCAGGAAGCCGGAGCGAGACGCATATCGATGATCACGTTTCACTTTCTCATCAATGCGCTGCAACAGGTTCTCTGGCAGCGTGGCGTTGAACCGCACCGCCTTACCCAGATAGGGCGTCACATCAAAATCCACGACCGCCCATATCCCTCCGGCGTAATCAGGATTCGCGACATGAACATCGACTTCTTGCGCTTGTGGCAGTGCCTCGCCATCCGCCACCAGCCCTTCGAAGTGCAACGCCAGGGCCTCCTGAACATTCTCCAGGGCTTGAGCAACGCTGGCACCGGCGGAGAAACAGCCAGGTACATCGGGCACGATGACGCCGTAGTCCGAATCAACGTCTTTGTGCAATACGACTGGGAACTTCATCGACTATCTCCATAGAGGTTCGAGGTGGTAAATCTGCTCGGGCAGCTCGACAGATCCTATTTCAGGCCCGCTTGTTTCAAGATGTTATGCACCGTGCCCTTTGGCAGATCACTTTTAGGATGGGGAACCGTAACCCTTCCTCGCTTTATGGGATGCCTAAACTGATGATGGCTTCCTTTCACCTCCACCTCATACCACCCATCCGCTTCGATGAGCTGGATCACGTCCCTACTGCGCATTCACCCTTCCTTCGGCAGTTGATGTGTATGGTACACATCAGTATTGGCAAAAACAAAATTCAATACACACCATACACACACAAGACGACAAGCGGACACCTAGCCCTTTTGAATAAGCCTCATCCGAGTCACATGTAGGACATTTGCCGCTTGCAGCCAGCCGGATTCTGTCCCCACAATCTCCGCCATGTCGCGTTATGAAAGGGAGTTCACCGTGCCATCCATCTACCAGCTCAAACCCCGTTTCCAGGCCCTGCTGCGCCCTGCGGTAAAGCGCCTGTACGAGCGTGGTGTCACCGCCAACCAAGTCACCGTCGCCGCCGCGCTGGTGTCGGTGCTGCTGGGTCTGTTGCTGGCCTGGCAGAGCCCTGTGAGCGGGCTGTTCCTGCTGATCCCGCTGTGGATGCTCGTGCGCATGGCGCTCAATGCCGTCGATGGCATGCTGGCCCGGGAGTTCGGCCAGCAATCCAGGCTCGGCGCCTACCTCAATGAACTGTGCGACGTGGTCGCCGATGCGGCGCTGTATCTGCCGTTCGCGTTGTTGCCAGGCGTGTCGCCGGTGCTGGTGGTGCTAGTGGTATTGAGCGCGGTGATCAGCGAGTACGCCGGGGTGATGGGCCCGCTGGTGGGCGCTTCGCGGCGCTATGACGGGCCCATGGGCAAGAGCGACCGGGCGTTCGCCTTCGGCGTGCTGGGTGCCGGGGTCGGGTTCGGGGTGCTGGGCGCCGCATGGATCGACGGTTTGCTGCTGGTCATCCTGGCACTCTCGCTCTATACCCTCTACAACCGGGTTCGCAACGGCCTGACCGAAGCCCGTTGACTCCTCTGCCGCCGGACAAGGACCTTAGCCATGCGCCAAGCGCAATCGCTGCACTTCTCCACCCATGACGGCGTGGAGCTGCACTACCGGTATTGGCCCGCCACGCGCAACGAACACCAGCCACGCCGGGCGGTGGTGATGTTCCATCGCGGCCATGAACATGGCGGCCGCATGGCCCATCTGGCCGACGAGCTGGACATGCCCGGCTACGACTTCTTCGCTTGGGACGCCCGAGGCCATGGCCAGTCGCCAGGGGCGCGGGGCGACAGCCCAGGCTTCGCCACCAGCGTGCGCGACGTGCAGACCTTCATCGAGCACATCCGCGATACCCATGGCCTTGAAGAAGCGAACATGGTGGTGCTGGCACAAAGTGTCGGCGCCGTGCTGGTAGCCACCTGGGCCCACGACTACGCGCCCAGGGTGCGCTGCCTGGTACTGGCCTCGCCGGCGTTCAAGGTCAAGCTCTACGTACCCTTCGCCCGCCCCGGCCTGAAGCTGCTCAAGGCCTTGCGCGGCAACTTCTTCGTCAACAGCTACGTCAAGCCGCGCCTGTTGACCCACGACCCGGAGCGGGTCATGTCGTACGTTGCCGATCCGCTGATCAGCCGACCGATCTCGGTGACCATGCTGCTGGGCCTGTACGAGGCCGCCGACCGGGTGGTGGCCGATGCCCAGGCGATCCAGGTGCCGACGCAGATGCTGGTGTCCGGCGCGGACCTGGTGGTGGAGCGCAAGCCCCAGGAGCGTTTCTTTGAACGCCTGGGCAGTACGCGCAAAGAGATGCACATTCTCCCGGGGTTCTTCCACGACACCCTGGGCGAGCGCGACCGGGCCCACGCCCTGGGGCGTATCCAGCGCTTCGTCGCCCACTGCTTCGACGTCCCCGCACCCGCGCCTTCCTTGCTGGATGCCGACAAAGTCGGCGCCAGCTGCGCCGAGGCCGAGAGCCTGGCCGCGCCCCTGCCCCGCTACTCGCCGCGTGCGCTCTACTGGCGCGCCACACGCGCCGGCCTGCGCCTGGGCCAAGGCTTTTCGGACGGGGTGAAGCTGGGCTTCGACACCGGCTTCGATTCCGGCAGCACGCTGGACTATGTCTACCGCAACCAGCCCAGCGGCAAGGGCAAGCTCGGCGAGCTGGTCGACCGCAACTACCTCGATGCCATCGGCTGGCGCGGCATTCGCCAGCGCAAGCTGCATGTGGAGGAACTGCTGCGCGAGGCCATCGAGCGCCTGCGCCAGCAGCAGCGCCCGGTGCATATCGTCGATATCGCCGCAGGCCATGGCCGCTACATCCTCGAAGCCCTGCAGGGGCAGATGCCCGACTCGATCCTGCTGCGCGACTACAGTGAACTGAACGTCCAGCAAGGCAGCGCCTTGATCGCCGAAAAGGGCCTGGCCGAGCTCGCCCGCTTCGTCCAGGGTGATGCCTTCGACCGCCAGAGCCTGGCCAGCCTCGACCCACGCCCAACCCTGGCGGTGGTTTCGGGCCTTTACGAGCTGTTCGCCAGCAACGACCTGGTCGGCAACTCTTTGGCAGGCCTGGGCGAGGCAGTGGAACCGGGTGGCTACCTGGTCTACACCGGCCAACCCTGGCACCCGCAGTTGGAGATGATCGCCCGCGCCCTGACCAGCCACCGCGACGGCCAGGCCTGGGTGATGCGTCGGCGCAGCCAGGCGGAGATGGACCAGCTGGTGGAGGCGGCGGGGTTCCGCAAGATCGCCCAGCGCATCGACGAGTGGGGCATCTTCAGCGTAAGCCTCGCGCAGCGGGTGAGCGATGGTGCGTGAGCCGGGCCTGATCCGCCGGGGCGTGCTCTGGCTGTTGCTGCTCGGGCCGTTCTTCTTCCTCAGTTACGGCCTGGTCAACAACCACACCGCCACCCTCGGCGAAGTCGGCAGCCTGGTGTTCGCCTGGGAACACCAGGTGCCGCTGTGGCCGTGGACGATCATTCCGTACTGGTCCATCGACCTGCTGTACGGGCTTTCTTTCCTGCTGCCGACCACCCGCCGGGAAATGGACCGCCACGCCCTGGCCTTGTTGAGTGCACAAGTGATCAGCGTGAGCTGTTTCCTGCTCTGGCCGCTGCGCTTCACCTTCGAGCGGCCGGAACTGGACGGGGTGTTCGGTTGGTTGTTCGATGTGCTGATGGGCTTCGACAAGCCGTTCAACCAGGCGCCGTCGTTGCATATCGCGCTGCTGGTGATCATCTGGACGATGTTCGCCCGGCATGTGCGGCGCCAGCCGTGGCGTTGGCTCATGCATGGCTGGATGGCTTTGATCGGGCTGTCGGTGCTGACGACCTGGCAGCATCATTTCGTCGACGTGCCCACCGGGGCGCTGGCGGGGTTTGCCTGTGTGTGGCTGTGGCCGCCTCATGGGCCGTTACCTTGGCAGCAGGCTCGCCTTGCACGTGAGACCAAGCGCTGGCGGTTGGCGTTGAGCTATGCCGCGGGCGCACTGTTGTGCGCCGTGCTCGCCATTGCTTTGGGCGGTGCCTGGCTATGGTTGGCCTGGCCGGCGGTGTCGCTGGCATTGGTGGCATTGAACTATGGCGTGCTCGGCGCAGGCGGATTTCAGAAAGGCGCCGATGGGCGCTTGTCGAACGCAGCCAGCTGGTTGTTGGCCCCGTACCTGATGGGCGCGTGGGTCAATTCACGGTTATGGACCTGGCGCCATCGGCAGGCGGACGAAATATGCGATGGCGTCTACCTGGGACGTATTCCGCAGCGTGGAGCGCCATTCGCTGCGGTGGTCGACCTGTGCGCGGAGCTGCCGTGTCATGTCCAGGCTGACGCTCCTACACCGGTTGCCTCGGCTGGCTATGCGTGTTTTCCGACCCTGGACCTGATCGCCCCTGACAGCCCCCTGCTGCTGCAGGCCGCCATAGCCATCGAACGCCTGCGCGCCCATGGCCCGGTATTGGTCTGCTGCGCCCTGGGCTACTCGCGCAGCGCCAGCGCCGTGGCTGCCTGGCTGGTTCACAGCGGCCGCTGCGCCGACATCGACCAGGCCGAGGCGTTGATCCGCCAGGCCCGCCCAAGGGTTGTGCTGCATACTGCCCACCGCCAGGCTCTGGGGCATTGAGGGCACAACCATGAACCTGTACCTGACCGCCAGCCTGCTGGGCCGTGGCCGCCAGCTCGAGCGTCTGTCCGACGGCATCACCCTGCTGGCCCTGGCCTACGGCCTGTCGCCCCTGGTGACCCGGTTGCCACCCTTGGCCAGCCTGCTCTGCGCCGTAATGCTGGTGCTTGGCCTGTTGCACAAATACTGGGCCATGCGCGTTGCCCTGGATGCCGAGCTATTCGCCCGGCTCGCCGCCAGCGACGACCTTGCCCGCGACACCCAGGCCCTGGATCACGCGCTGTTCGAGCTGAAGCTCAAGCCCGACGCCAGCGACCCACGCGCCTGGCCCGCCCGCAGCCAGGGCGCTCTGGGCCTGCTGCGGCGCCAGGCGCTGTGCCTCGCCCTGCAACTCGCCCTGGCCCTGGCTACGCTGCTGACACTTCCCTTCATCGGATAAGACCCGCGCCATGCTCACCGCCCTGACCGCCTTCGCCATCACCTCCGTCGCGCGCCTGATCACCGGCGCCCGCGCGCTCTGGCTCGGCTGCACGCCGCACCCAAGGCAACGCTTGTATTTCGCCAACCACAGCAGCCATGGTGACTTCGTGCTGCTCTGGGCCTCGCTGCCCGAACCCTTGCGTCGCCGCACCCGACCGGTGGCAGGCGCCGACTACTGGGCCAAACCCGGCATCCGCGACTTCCTGATCCGCAAGGTGTTCGATGCCGTGCTCATCGACCGCCAGCGCACCGACGCCCACGAAAACCCATTGCAACCGGTGCTCGACGCCCTGGGCCAGGGCGACTCGCTGATTTTTTTCCCCGAAGGCACGCGCAACCTCAGCGACGAGCCGCTGCTACCGTTCAAGAGCGGGCTGTTCCACCTGGCTTCGGCGCACCCGGACATCGAACTGGTGCCAGTGTGGATCGCCAACCTCAACCGCGTGATGCCCAAGGGCCGCGCCTTGCCGCTGCCACTGCTGTGTACCCTGAGCTTTGGCGAACCCCTGCACCTGCTGGCCGACGAAGGCAAGCAGGCCTTCCTCGAGCGGGCCCGCCAGGCCCTGCTGAACCTGGCCCCCAAGGATGCCTGAGATGGACGACAACACCCTTTCGCTGTTCGCCGGCATCGGCGCCCTGCTGCTGCTCGCCAGCGTGATCGGCCGCCTGCTCAAATGGCGCGCCGGCCCCGAGCCGCACGCGGTGATCGACAACCTCAACGCTCGCATCAATGCCTGGTGGGCAATGGTGCTGGTGATCGGCATCGCTTTCGTGTTCGGCAAGTACGGCGTCATCCTGCTGTTCTACTTCGTCTCGTTCTACGCCTTGCGCGAGTTCATGACCCTCACCCCTACCCGGCGCAGCGACTACCCGGCACTGGTGGCGGCGTTCTACGTGGCGCTGCCATTGCAATACCTGCTGATCGCCATGGACTGGTACGGGCTGTTCAGCATTTTCATCCCGGTGTACCTGTTCCTGTTCCTGCCGATACTGGCGAGCTTCGGCGGCGATACCACGCGCTTTCTCGAACGCGCCTCCAAGGTGCAGTGGGGCTTGATGATCGCGGTGTACTGCCTGTCGTCGGTGCCTGCCCTGATGACGTTGGACATCCCGGGCTACGAGGGGCGCAACCTACTGCTGATCGCCTGGCTGATCCTGGTGGTGCAGATCAGCGATGTCCTGCAGTACGTATGCGGCAAGCTGTTCGGCAAGCGCAAGGTGGCGCCCAACCTGTCGCCGTCCAAGACCCTGGAAGGGCTGGTCGGCGGCGTGGCCCTGGCCACATTGGTGGGCGCGCTATTGTGCTGGATCACCCCGTTCAGCTTCTGGCAGGCAGGCCTGATGGCGCTGACGGTGAACGCCATGGGGTTCTTTGGCGGGCTGGTGATGTCGGCGATCAAGCGCGACCGCGGGGTGAAGGACTGGGGGCACATGATCGAAGGGCATGGCGGCATGCTCGATCGTATGGACTCGGTGTGCTTCGCGGCGCCGGTGTTCTTCCACTTCGTGCGCTATTGGTGGGCATGAACCAGAGGCCTGTGGGAGCGGGCTTGTCCCGCGATTAGGCACGGCTCGATATCACCGGCCTGGCAAGGGCTTCGCCCTTGATCGCGGGGCAAGCCCGCTCAGGGGTACACCTCACTTGAGGTAAGACCGCAACAACGCCGCCACTTTGTCGGCCTCTTCCTGCCGCTCTTGGGCACTCAACCCATCGGCCACCAGGTGCTCGCGGATATGCCCTTCCATCACCTCGGCCATCAGCCCGTTCACTGCACCTCGCACCGCCGCGATCTGCTGCAGGATACCCAGGCAATCCTTGTCCTGCTCCAGCGCAGCCTCCAACGCCGCCGCCTGACCCTTGATCTTGCGCACACGGGTCAGCAACTGCTTCTTGCTCTTGATGGTATGTGCCATTCAGCCTCGCACCTTCATAGGTATACTGGGGTATAGTATATGCCGCCTACATTCTGGAGCATGATAAACCATGGTGGCGCAAACCTCTGACAAGTGGCTGCACAGCCATCAGTTCCATACCAGCGACCTGGGCGCCGAGCGCAAGACGCGGCTGGCCGTTTGGCTGACGGCTCTGATGATGGTGGCCGAGATCGCCGGTGGCTGGTATTTCAATTCCATGGCGCTGCTGGCCGACGGCTGGCACATGAGTTCCCATGCCCTGGCCTTGGGCCTGTCGCTGCTGGCCTATGCAGCGGCACGGCGCTATGCCGGTGACCGACGCTTTGCCTTCGGCACTTGGAAGATCGAGATTCTCGGCGGCTATTCCAGCGCCCTGCTCCTGCTGGGCGTGGCTGGCCTGATGGCGTTCCAGTCGATGGAGCGGCTACTGGCCCCGGGGCCGATCCATTATGACCAGGCCATCGCCATCGGCAGCGTGGGGCTGGCCGTGAACCTCATCTGCGCCTGGCTGCTGCGCGATGACCACCATCATCATGATCACGACCACCACCCTCACGGCCATCACCACCACCAGGACCTGAACCTGCGCTCGGCCTACCTGCACGTAATCGCTGACGCCGCCACCTCGGTGCTGGCCATCGTCGCGCTGCTGGCAGGCAAGTTCTGGGGCGCCGCCTGGCTGGATCCGGTGATGGGCCTGGTGGGTGCCGTGCTGGTGGCGCTATGGGCCAAGGGCCTGCTGCGCGATACCGGGCGCGTGCTGCTCGACGCCGAGATGGACGCACCGGTGGTCGAGGAAATCCGCGAAGTGGTGGCCCAGTTGCCAGTGCCTGCCACGATCACCGACCTGCATGTATGGCGCGTGGGCAAGGACCAGTACGCCTGCATTCTGAGCCTGGCGAGCACCGCCCAACTTGAAGCGGACCATGTACGCCAGGCCCTGGCCATTCACGAGGAGCTGGCCCACGTTACCGTCGAAGTGAACGCATTGGCGAGCCACCGATAGCGCAACCAGGCACCTGGGCGTCGAGCCCAGGCAACTGCGCTGCGGGCGCAGGCCCTATGGTGGCGTGTCATTCAGCCACTTACCTGGAGCCTGCCATGTCCGATTTCATCACCGTCCTGCGTGAAACCTGCCCGATCCCGGCCCTGAACGCCACCCCATGGAAGCGCATCGGCGGCGACCCGCAGACGGTCAACCTGAACGCCTACCTGTCTGCCGACGGCAGCAAGATCATGGGCACCTGGATCTGCACCCCGGGCAAGTTCGAGATCAACTACGAGAAGTGGGAGTTCTGCCACTTCCTGGAAGGCTATGTGATCATCACCCCGGAAGGCGAAGAGCCCAAGCACCTGAAAGCCGGTGATGTGTTCATCATCGAACCAGGCCTGAAGGGCACCTGGGAAGTGGTCGAGACCGTGCGCAAGTACTTCGTCTTCGCCTGATCCAAGGTCGACATCCCCAACCCTGTGGGAGCTGTCTGGCGTTGCTTGCCCTGGCCCTATCGCTGGCAAGCCAGCTCCTACAGGTACGGCGGTGTCTCTGAAAGCAGCGCAGGACAAGCCCGCTCCCACACGGGAATGCGTTATTTCAGGCAAAAAACATCGCGGGGCAGATGCCCTTCCCCAAGGTGCGCAGTTACATGGGGAAAGCCACCTGGCCCGCGATAAAACTCACCTCGCTCGTCAATCCTTCTTGCGATAGCTCTCGACGATCGCCGAGAAGTCCTTGCCGCCTTCGCCGCGCTGGCTCATGGCCTGGTACAGCTGCTGGGCGACGGCGCCCAGGATTACCGGCTGGTGCGCGAGCCGCGCAGCTTCGGTGGCCAGGCCCAGGTCCTTGAGCATCAACTCGGCGCCAAAGCCACCGGTGTAGCCGCGCGACGCCGGGGCGGTCTCGATGATGCCCGGCCAGGGGTTGTAGGTATCAGAGCTCCAGCAACGCCCAGTGGAGCTGTTGATGATGCCGGCCAGCACCTTGGTGTCGATGCCCAGCGCATTGCCCAGGGCCATGGCCTCGGACACGCCGATCATGGAAATGCCCAGCAGCAGGTTGTTGCAGATCTTGGCGATCTGCCCCGTGCCGACTTCACCGCAATGCACGATGTTGCGGCCCATCTGCTCGAGCACAGGCTTCAAGGTGGCGAACAGTTCGCCGCTGGCACCGACCATGAAGGTCAGGGTGCCGGCCGCCGCGCCGCCAGTACCGCCGGACACCGGCGCGTCGCCCATGTCGACGCCCTTGGCCGCCGCGGCCTTGGACACATCGCGGGCGGTCTGCGGGTCGATGGTGCTGCAGTCGACGGTCGGCGTGCCAGGGCGAATACCGGCCAACACGCCGTCGTCGTTCAGGTAAACGCTGCGCACATGGGCCGCCGCCGGCAACATGGTGATCACCAGGTCGCTCGCGGCCGCAGCGTCCTTGGGCGAGGCGCTGACCTGCCCGCCCAGTTCGGCGAGCTCGGCCAGCACGGCCTTGTTCAGGTCGAACAGGTTCAGCTGGTGCCCGGCCTTGATCAGATTGCGGGCCATGGGCGCGCCCATGTTGCCGAGGCCGATGAATGCGATACGCATGGCTTTCTCCTTAGCGCAGGCTGATGGTGGTGTTCACACCGTCGTTGACGCTGTCGTCGTCGAACCAGCGGGCGGTGACGGTCTTGGTCTGAGTGTAGAACTGCACCACCTGCTTACCGTACGGGCCCAGGTCGCCGAGTTTGGAGCCGCGCGAGCCGGTGAAGCTGAAGAACGGCACCGGTACCGGAATCGGAATGTTGATGCCGACCTGGCCGATGTCGATTTCGCTCTGGAACTTGCGCGCCGCCGCGCCGCTCTGGGTGAACAGGCCGGTGCCGTTGCCGAACGGGTTGGCGTTGACCAGGGCGATGGCCTCGTCGAGGGTGTCGACTTCCAGGGTCACCAGCACCGGGCCGAAGATTTCCTGGGTATAGATCTGCATGTCGGTGCGTACGCCTGAGAACAGGGTCGGGCCGACGAAGTTGCCCTGCTCGTAGCCCGGCACCTTGACGTCGCGGCCATCGAGTTCGAGCTTGGCGCCTTCCCGGATGCCACTTTCGATCAGGCCCAGCACGCGCTCCTTGGCACGCTTGGATACCACCGGGCCGACATCGGTGCCTGGCTCGCAACCGGCGTTGACCTTGAGCTTGCTGGCCGCAGCCTTGATGTCTGGCAGCCACTCGCGTGCCTTGCCCACCAGCACCGCCACCGAGGTGGCCATGCAGCGCTGGCCTGCCGCGCCGAATGCGGCACCGACCAGGGCATTGATGGTCTGGGTACGGTTGGCATCAGGCAGCACCACGGCGTGGTTCTTGGCGCCCATCATCGACTGCACGCGCTTGCCGTGCTGGCTGCCCAGGTTGTAGACGTGGGTACCGACTTCGGTGGAGCCGACGAAGGAAATCGCCTTGATGTCCTTGTGGGTACAGATGGCGTCCACCACCTGCTTGCCACCATGTACCACGTTGAGCACACCGGCCGGGATGCCGGCTTCCAGCGCCAGCTCCACCAGCATCATGGTCGACAGCGGGTCCTGCTCGGACGGCTTGAGCACGAAGGTGTTGCCACAGACGATGGCCATCGGGAACATCCACAGCGGGATCATCGCCGGGAAGTTGAACGGCGTGATGCCTGCACATACGCCGATGGGCTGGCGCAGGGTGTAGGTGTCCACGCCGCCGGCGACGTTCTCGGCGAACTCGCCCATCTGCAGTGTACCGATAGAGGCGGCGTGCTCGACCACTTCCAGGCCGCGGAAGATATCGCCTTCGGCGTCGGCCAGGGTCTTGCCCTGCTCGGCGCTGAGGGTCTGGGCAATACGCTTGGTGTGTTCGCGGATCAGCGCCTGCAGTTTGAGCATGATGCGCATACGCGCACCGATCGGGGTGTCGCGCCAGCTGGCGAAGGCACGCTGGGCGGCGGCCACGGCGGCATCGACTTCCTCGACGGTGGCGAACGGAACCCGCGCCAGCACCTGCTGGGTGGCTGGGTTGACGATGTCGCGCCACTCGGTGGTCTTGGACTCGACCCACTGGCCGTCGATCAGCAGCTTGACCTGCTCGACCTTGGCCTGGTCTGGGGTATGGGGTGCGTTCATCTGCGCTCTCCTTGGAATTATTGTCGGAACGAGATCGCCAGCGGGTGGCGCCGTGGGGCTTTTTTCGAGTATAGATGTGCAAACATCCAACAAGAACGCACAAAAAAACCGGATCATCATGCAAAAAGACCTCACCTCCCTGAGTTCGCTGAACTGGGACGACTTGAAGTTCTTTCTTGAAGTGGCGCGCACCCGCAAGGCCAGCAGCGCGGCCAAGCGCCTGGCGGTGGACTACACCACGGTGTCGCGGCGCATCAGCTCGCTGGAAGGCGCGCTGGGCACATTGCTGTTCGAGAAATCACGGACCAACGGCTTTGTCCTGACCGCCGAAGGCCAGCGCCTACTGGGCTATGCCGAGTCGATCGAAAGCACGCTGCACATGGCCTGCGAGCAGGTGTCCGGCTCGGGCGTGGCGTTGTCGGGGCATGTGCGCATGGGGTGCACGGAGGGGTTCGGCAGCTTCTTCGTCACGCCGCAACTGAGCCATTTCGTCGACGCCTACCCGGCGATCTCGGTGGACATCCTGCCGCTGCCGCACTTCATCAGCCTGTCCAAGCGCGAGGCCGACATCGTCATCGCCCTGGAGCGACCCGAGCACGGGCCCTATGTGTGCTGCAAGCTATGCGACTACCGCCTGCGGCTATATGCGACCCAGGACTACCTGGACAACCACGAGCCGATCCGCCAGGCCGCCGACCTGGTGAACCATCGGTTCATCAGTTATGTCGACGACCTGGCCTTCAGCTCGGAGCTGCTGTACCTGGCCAACCTGATCCCCAACGCCAATGCGCACCTGCGCAGCACCAGCGTGATCGCCCAGTACACGGCAGCATTGCAGGGGCGCGGGCTGGCGATCCTGCCTTGCTTCCTGGCGGCGCAGGATGCGCGGTTGGTCAACCTGCTGCCGCAGGAGGTGGAGATTACCCGGCAATTCTGGATGTATTGCCGGGAGGACCTGCGCAAATTGAAGCGCATCACATTGCTGTGGGATTACATCCGGGACGTGACCGAGGCCAATGCGCCATTGCTGATGGGCCAGACGCGGGACATGCGCTTCGCCTGACATCGAGCGGGGCTGCCCTGCGCTGCTTTCAGGAACACCGCCGTCCCTGTGGGAGCGGGCTTGTCCCGCGATCAAGGGCGCTGCCCTTGCCATGCGGGCACTGCCCTTTCAGTAGGACGCCACCACGATCGACACCCGGCGGTTTTCGGTACGGCCTGCGCGGGTACGGTTATCGGCCACCGGCTGGCTGCTGCCCAGGCCGACGGTGCGGATGTTCTGCGGCTGCATGCCGATGCCGATCAGCGCCCTTGCCACGCTCTGCGCACGGCGCTCGGACAATTGCTGGTTGTAAGCCTCCTTGCCTGAGGCATCGGCATGACCATCGACACGCACCCGCTGGATGTCCACCGCCAGCAAGGCCTTGCCGATGCGCTCGACGATCGCCCGGCTCTGGCCGTTCAGGCTGTCCAGGTCGCTGCCGAACAGTACCTTGCCGGACAGGTCATAGGCCCAACCTTCATCGGTCGGGGCGAAGCCCTCACGCTTGAGCGCGGCGATCTGCTCGGGGCTAAGGCCCTGGGGAACACTCTGGCAACCGCCCAGAGCCAGCAAGAGGGCCAACAAAGGAAAACGCAACGCGCGAAGCAGGTGGATCACGGTTCAGCTCCTGTTATCAACGTCAGTGGCGCAGCGGTCCGTCTGCGCGACTTGCCAATGGCCACGGCGCACGCGCTTGGCCTGGTACATCGCCACGTCGGCGGCGTTGAGCAACCCGGCCGGGTCGCTGCCATCGTCCGGGTAGTAGGCGATGCCAACACTCATCGAGGTGGTGATCTGCTTGCCGTCATCCAGTTGGATCGGCAGTTTCATGCTGTCTACGATTTTTTCGGCGATGCGCTGGGCATCGTCCCGCCCGTGCAGCGGGGTCAGCAGCACGGCGAATTCGTCGCCGCCCAGGCGCGCCACCAGGTCCTGTTCGCGCAGTTGGGCGCGGATGCGCTTGGCCACGCTCACCAGCACTTCGTCGCCCACGGCATGGCCGAGGCTGTCGTTGATCTGCTTGAAGTGATCGCTGTCGAGAAACAGCAGCGCCAGATGCTCGTGTTGCCGCGCGACGTTGCGCAGGGTACGGCTCAGGCGCCCTTCGAAGAAAGCGCGGTTGGGCAGGCCGGTGAGGCTGTCGTGGCTGGCCTGGTGGGCGAGGTTCTCGTTCTCGCTCTGCAGGTGGCTGTGCCAGGCCTCCAATTCGTCGAGCAAGGCGTTGAAGTCGTTGCCCAGCTCATTGAGTTCGGCGATCTGCGCTTCAGGCACGCGGCGGTCGAAGCTACGCTCGCGACGGGCGGCATGGGCCACGCTGGCCAGGCTGCGCAGCGGGCCGACGATATCGCCGAACAGCCGGCGCGACAGGTAGATGGCCAGCACCGCGCTGAGCAAGGTACAGAACAGGATCCCGGCCAGGCCACTGAGCAGGAAGCGCAGCAGGTTGCCGCCCTGCCCCACCAGTTCGATATGGCCCACCTGGCGCTGCTGGTGCATCACCGGCAGGTTGATCGGCTCGTCCAGCAGCGTACGGGCCACCTCGGCCTCCAGCTGGGCGAACATGCCATCGTCGTCGCGGTGCCAATGGGCCAGTTGCTCACCGTCGCGATTGAACACCTTGGCATCGGCCACTTCCTCGGTGGCCGCGATCAGCGCCAGGGCTTCCCTCGCGGCCGGGCCGTCGTTGAACACCACGGCGGCTTCGACGGTGTAGTTGATCGAGCGAGCGATCAGGTGCAGGTTGTGGTTGGCGTGCACACGCAGGGCGAGCACACCGAGCAGGGTCAGGGAAATACCTGCCACGCCCACCGCCAGCAGGGCCACGCTCAGGTGCCCACGGCCCAGCACCGAGCGCAAGGTCGGGCGGGCACCGCGCTTGGTACGAAGCTTCATGGCTGCACCGCCCGGCGCCGCGACAGCTGCAGCACGCTGGGGTGGATACGCACGCCGCTACGCGCCACCGAATCGAGGTTCACGTCGAAGGCCACCTGGTCGTCGCTGACCCGCAGGCAGAACAGACTGCCGACCCTGCAGGGGTCATCGGCCTCGCTGATGCTCAGGACCGGGTGGCCGCTGATAACCTGGAACAGCCGCTCGCGCTCTCTGGCGTCCAGCTTGCCGATGTACACGGCATCGCACGCACGGGCGATGCGCGCGTCATCGGCCAATAGGCGGCGCACCTGCAGCGGTTGGCCGGAATTCTGCACATTGCCCTTGATCAGGTCATCGGCATATTCGGTGGGGCCTACCAGGCACAGGCGCAGCGGCACGGGGTTGGCCGGCCAGCGGGCATAGCTGAGGATTCCCAGCACGACCTGGGTCACGGCCTTGGCCCGTTGTTGGGCCTGGGCAGCGCTGGCCGAGGTTTCTGCCTGGGCAGGGCCAGCGAACAGCAACAGGGTGGCTAATGCCAACGACAGCGCATGGCCCAACACGCGCCCCCAGGATGAGGCAGCCACCATGTACGAAATCTCTCAAAATCCCTTAAGAAATTAGCGCAATGATAGCACAATGCCTTTAGCCTCAGGAATGTGCGCTACCTCACACTTTTTCCAGCATCAACCCGGAAATCCTGCGCACCTTGCGCCCGACCGCCTCTTCGAACACACCAGCACGCGGCTCGATCAGGCTGAAGCAATGCTTGGCCCGGGTGATACCGGTGTAGACCAACTCCTTGGTCAACACCGGGTTGAGCGCATCGGGCAGCACCAGCGCCGTATGGCTGAACTCCGAGCCTTGGGACTTGTGCACGGTCATGGCGAATACCGTTTCCACCTCGTTGAGCCGGCTGGGCAAGACAAAGCGCACGCCGCCGCGACCGTCGTTGCGCGGGAAGGCCACGCGCAGCACAGGCTCGCCCAGGTCATCGGGCAGGCGCAGGGCGATGCCGATGTCGCCGTTCATCAGCCCCAGGCCGTAGTCGTTGCGGGTCACCAGTACCGGGCGACCTTCGTACCAGGGTTGCTGGCTGTCGATCAGCCCGGCGTTGCCCAGCACCCGTGCCACACGTTCGTTCAGGCCCTGGACACCCCAGGGGCCCTTCCGCACGGCGCAAAGCAACTGGAAGTCTTCGAAGCTGTGCAGCACTTTACTGGCCCATTGTTCCCAGCGCGGATCGTCGGCCGGCGTGCCGGGCGCCGGACGGTGGCGGCCGATGGTGCGCAGATAGCTACGGTACCCCTGGGGGCCGTCATCGCCGCGGCCCAAGCCGTCGAGCAATAGGCGGTCGAAGGCGCGGTCGTGTTCGCCGCGTAGGGCCAGGCCGAACACATCGGCCGGAGGCAGGGCCAGCAGATCGCGTGCCTGCTGGGCCTGTTGGCGATTGACCAGGCGCGCCAGTTGCCCGATGCCGCTGCCTTCGCCGAAGCGGCGGGAAAACCGCAGCATCACCACCTGTTGTGCCAAGGGATTGCGTTGCGCATCGCCCGGCGTGAGGCCACTGCCTTCGAGCGATTGGCCGCCCACCTGTTCCAGCCAGGCCCGGGTCGCCGGGGAGTAACAGCCTTCTTCGGCATCGCGGCACAGGTCACCGAGCACCGCACCGGCCTCCACCGAGGCCAGCTGATCCTTGTCGCCCAGCAATACCAGGCGGGCCCGGGGTGGCAAGGCATCGAGCAGGTTGGCCATCATCTCCAGGTCGATCATCGAGGCTTCATCGACCACCAATACGTCCAGCGGTAACGGGTTGCCGGCATGGTGGCGAAAGTGCCGCGAACCGGGGCGGCTGCCCAGCAGTCGGTGGACGGTGCTGACCTCGGTAGGAATATGCCCACGCACCTCGCTGCCGACCTGCAGGCGCTCGACCTGCTGGCCGATGGACTCTGTCAGGCGCGCTGCAGCCTTGCCGGTCGGGGCCGCCAGGCGAATGCGCAGCGGGCGGCCCTGCTCCACCGCGGGGGCCTGGAGCAAGGCCAGTAGGCGCACCACCGTGGTGGTCTTGCCGGTACCGGGGCCGCCGGTGATGATGCTGAAGGCTGCGCGGGTGGCCAGGGCGCAGGCGAGCTTTTGCCAATCGACCTGGCCGGCCGGGGCACCGCCTGAAAACAATTGCTCGAGACGCGCGGGGAGGTCGGCCGGGATGCGTTCGTCCTGGGTCAAGCGCTGGCGCAAGGCCTGGTCGATGCGCCGCTCGTAGCTCCAATAACGGCGCAGGTATAGCCGCCGGCCACTGAGCACCAAGGGCCGCGAGCTCTGCCCCGGGGCATCCCCAGCCGCCACCAGGGGGCTGGCGGCGATGCGCTGCAACCACGTGTCCAGGGCCAGGCTGGCGAGCAGCTGCGAGGGCAGCAGCAAAGGCCCGGCCAGGGCGTCACCCTCGGGGGGCAACGACAGGGCGAAATCCGGCTCGGCCAGGGTCTGCTCCAGGTCGAGGCAGACGTGGCCGTGGCCGAGCTGGTGGCTGGCCAGGGCTGCCGCCAGCAGCAGCAAGGGGTCGCTGCCCGGGGCCCGCTCCTCGAGGAATTTGACGAACGCGCGGTCCAGCGCCCTCAGCCAGTCACGCTCGACCCAGCGGTCGAGCAGCACCAGCAGGTCGCGGCTTTCGTGCAGAGGCGCCAGGGCCACCAACTGTTCGGCGTGCAGCGGCGTGGGCAACAGGTCATCGAGGCGTCGGCTCATGGCGCGGCTCCGGCAAACAGGTCTTGCTGTTCAGGTTCGTGGGCGCCACGGAACAGCGCATCGAGTTGTTCGATAAGGCCGCGCGGCGGCTTGGCGAAATACAAACCATGGCCGGCGCTGCCGACGCCACGCAGAAAGATGAACACCGCGCCGCCGACATGCCGGTCATAGTCGTAGTCAGGCAGGCGCGCGCGCAGCTGGCGGTGCAAGGCCAGCAGGTAGAGCACGTATTGCAGATCATAGCGGTGCTCGAGGATCGCCTGTTCCATGGCCAGGGCGTTGTAGGCCTGGGCGTCGGGGCCCAGCCAGTTGGACTTGTAGTCAGCCACGTAGTAACGCCCGTCCAGCTCGAACGCCAGGTCGATGAAGCCTTTGAACATGCCGTTGAGCAGGGTCGGCAGGGCTGCCGGGCGTGCGGCATTGCCGTGGGTATGACGCGCCACCAGCTGATCCAGGCGCACGGCATCCACCTGATGGCTGGCGAACCAGAACTCCATCTCGATCTGGTACTGATGCAGGTGCGCGAGGGTCAGGGTCGGGCCCTCGGGCTGCAAGGGCAGCGGCTCGGTGAGCAACTGGCCGAGCCATTGCTCCAAGGTCGGGATCCAGCCGGTCCAATCGCGGCGGTTGCAGCGCTCGCCGACGGTACGCCTGATCAGTTCGGGCTGGGCACTGACGTCGGCGAAGCCTTCGCGCCCAGCCCATTCGAGCAGGCCATGGAGGAAGGTGCCCGGGTTCGGGCCGCGCGGGAAGCGGTGGATGTCACCCCCTTCGGCCGGGACTTCGCGCAGCAGCTGGGTATCGGCCTGTTCATCGTCCAGCAGTTGCTGGGCTTGGGAACTGTCGGCCCCGAGGGTCTGGTCGCCCACGCGCAAGGCGCTGTAGGAGGCGATCCACCAGTGTTCGGCGGCAGCCCGACGCGGCTTGCGCGCGGGCAGCAGTTCGCGCGTATCCCGCGGGGCATGGTAGGTGTGCTCGTTGGCCTCGGGCAGGCCAGGGCAGGCGATGTCGCCGCTACCTGCCTGCAAAGCCTGCAGCCAGTCGGCCAACTGGCTCGACGCTGGCAGCGGCAAGCCGCCACCCAGCAGGTAGCCCAGGGCCGAGCGATGCAACTGGGAGGTCTTCTGGCTGCCGCGCTTGAGGTCGGCGATGCCCAGCCAGCAGGCGTACTGGGCACGGGTCAGGGCGACGTAGAGCAAGCGCAGGTCTTCGGCCAGGCGTTCGTCGTCGGCACGGGCGATTTGCGCTTCGTTCGGCGTCAGCGTCAGGTGGGCCTGGCCTTGACTGTCATGCCAGGTCAGCGGCAGGCGCTGCCCGTCCACCGGTTTGCTGGTGCAGATGAAAGGCAGATAGACCAGGGGGTATTCCAAGCCCTTGGACTTGTGGATGGTCACCACCTTGACCAGTTGCTCGTCGCTTTCCAGGCGCAGAATCTGCTCCTCGCCTGCCTGGCCGGCGTTGGCCAGGTGTTCGGCCAAGTGGCGGATCAGCGCCTGTTCGCCGTCGAGTTCGCTAGCGGCCTGTTGCAACAGCTCGGCCAGGTGCAACAGGTTGGTGAGCACCCGCTCGCCGTCGCTACGGCCCATGAGCGTGCGCGGCAGCTGGAAGTCGTGCAGCAGGCGGCGCAGCATGGGCAGTACACCCTGGCGCTGCCAGGTGTCGCGGTACAGGCGAAAACGCATGACCCAGCCTTCCCAGACCCGCTCGTCCTGGTTCAGGCGCTCCAGCTCGGCCAGGGGCAGCTCGAGGGTGAGGCTGGCCAGGGCGCCTTTGAGCAGACGCTCGGAGTCGGGTTCGGCACAGGCCTTGAGCCAGACCAACAGGTCATGGGCCTCCTGGGCGGCAAACACCGAGTCCTTGTCCGAGAGGTACACGCTGCGCACCTCGCGGGCGGCCAGCTCGGCACGAACCAGCTGGGCTTCGCGGCCATCGCGCACGAGAATGGCGATGTCCGATGGCTGGCACGGTCGCAGCATACCTTGGGCGTCACGAAAACCGGTCACGCCGTGCTGGCCGCCATTGAGCAAGCCGACGATGTGGCTGGCACAGCTAGCGGCGAGCTGCTGGCGGTAGAGCGTGTTGGAGACCGGTTCTTCACTCTGCAACTGCCAGCATTGCAACGCGGCGCAGGGCTGGCCGTCGACCAGCAACTGCTCGCCGCGCCCCTTGGCACGGACCTCGACGAAGGGCAGCGGGTTGTCACCTGCCTCGCGGAACAGGAACGCACCGCGCCCTTGTGGGCGAGCTTCTGCCTGGAGGAATACCCGGTTGACCGCGGCCACCATGGCCTGGCTGGAGCGGTAGTTGGTGTCCAGGCTGTGCAGCCGGCCCAGGGTGGCGCGTCGGGCAGCCAGGTAGGTGAAGATGTCAGCGCCGCGGAAGGCGTAGATCGCCTGCTTGGGGTCGCCGATCATGAACAGGCCGGTTTCCCGGCGGTTTTCACTGATCCGGTAGATACGTTCGAAGATGCCGTACTGAACCGGGTCGGTGTCTTGGAACTCATCGATCAGGGCCACCGGGAACTGGTCACGGATGAGACCGGCCAGGCGCTCGCCGGACTCACTGGCCAGGGCATGTTCCAGGCGCAGCAGCATGTCGTCGAACCCCATCTCGGCGCGCCGGCGCTTTTCCACTTCGAAACGCGCCGACACCCAGGCAGCGGCATGCTCGAGCAGGCGTGCATCGGGGCTGGGCAGTGCCTGCAGTTGTTCGCGCAGGTTCTCCATGGCCAGCAGCGCAGGGTGGTCCGGCGGCGTGCCGGACTTCCAGGCCTCGGCCATGCCGGCGGGGGTCAGGCGGGTGAAGCCGGTGCCCAGGTCCAGTTCCAGTACCTGGTCGTCGCCGGCCCAGGCCCGCAGCTTGTCGAACCAGGGCTCGAAGAACCGCGCTTGCAGCTTGCGACCATCGGCCAGCTTACCGGCCACGGCATCGCGGCAGATCTGCTGCAGCTCGTCGGCCCATTGCCCCCAGGGCGCCTTGAGCTGGCAGAGCTGCGCGGCGCGTTCGCGCAGGGTGGCCTCGATCAGCGCCTGGGGCTGCTCATCGTCCTGCACACCGCGCACCCGGCCGAACAGCGGGCGGATGCGCGGCAGCAAGGCGTCCGGGCTGGCCCATTGGCTGCGCACCCAAGCCAGGGCCTCGCCTTGCATGCCGTAGCAGAAGCGCCGCCAATAGTCGCGCATGACTTGGCCCAGCAGGTCGCTGTGGTCGGTCTCCAGGCTCTGGGTGAACAGGCTGCCGCTGTCGAAGGCGTGCTCGCGCAGCATGCGCTGGCACCAACCGTGGATGGTCGACACAGCGGCCTCGTCCATCCACTGCACCGCGACCTCCAGGCGGCTGGCGCAACGCGGCCAGTGTTCGACGGGGTAGTCGTCGCGCAGCAGGTGCAGCAGTGGGTCGGCCTCGGTCAGTTCACCGCGGAAGAAACGTGCGGCCTCGGCCAGACGTGCGCGGATACGCTCGCGCAGTTCTTTGGTAGCCGCGTCGGTGAAGGTCACCACGAGGATCTGCGGCGGCAGCAGCTCGCGCCCAAAGCCTTGTTCGCCGCCATGGCCGAGGATCAGGCGCAGGTACAGCGCCGAAATAGTGAACGTCTTGCCGGTGCCGGCGCTGGCTTCGATCAACTGGCTGCCGTGCAGCGGAAAGCTCAGGGCCAAGGGGCGGGCCTGGGTCATGCGGCATTCTCCGGGGCGCCCAGGGTTTGCCAGGGCGCGGCGAACAGGGGGCGGTACAGGGCTTCGCACCAGCCCTCGAAGGTCTCGTCGGCGCAGAGCGCGGCGAAATCACGGAACTGGCGGGCCAGGGCCAGGCTTTCGCTGCGCTCGCCGAAGGTGTTCTGGCCGTCGCCTTCATAGGCACGGGCAGCGGCAGCCAGGGCCTTGTCCGGGTCGCTTTGCTCCAGCCAGGCGAAGGCAGTCTTGGCGGCCACGGGCAAGGGTGCGTTCATCCCAGCCTGGCGGGCGATCAGCAGATCGGCCAGCAGCTCCGAGGCCTGGGCCTGGGGCAGTGGGTCGAGCAGCAGGGTCCGGTCGCTGGCGACCATGGCGCTGTGCAAAGGGTAGCCGGCAGCGCAGGCGGCCAGGTGCATGACCCAGCTGGGCACCAGGCGGTGCCATTTGACGCTGTTGCGCCCTGCGCCCAGGGTGTTGGGCACGGTGGCGATGCTCAGCAGGCTCTGGTCCTGGGCCTGGTAGACCCGCCCCAACCAGCCTTCCAGACGCTGCTCGCCCCTTTCGAAGTGGATCGGCAGGGCGCCCTCGACCACGGTGGGCCAGCGCTGGAGCAAATACCGGTGGCGTTGCAGCAAGTCAGGCAAAGGCTGGATCAGCTCGGCCTGGAGCAGTTCACCAAAACCGGCCAGGGGCAGCAGGCCGCAGGCTTGCAGGCGGCGCGCCTGGCCTTGCAGCGCCTGTTCGGCATTATCCGGGTCGGCCAGTGCAGCGCCCAGCAGGGTTTCACTGAGGCTGTAGCGTTGTAGGGCATCGAGGACGAAGGGCTCTTCGTCCGGCGTCGGTGTTTCCAGGGCCTCGAAGAACACCTTCAGACGCTGGCTGAAGAAATGCCGCACGGGGTGGCGAAGGAAGTCCTGCAGTTGGGTGAGGTTCAGCGCCTCTTCATCTTTGTAGGGCGGCAGGGGTTCGTCGCTGGCCGGGGCCGGATCCGTTGCCTGGTGCACGACCTGCCATTCGTGGGCATAGCTGAACAGTGCGCTGCCTTTTTGAAAGTAACGTGGGCTGAAAGGCTGTAGCGGGTGGTCCTGGGTCAGGGCGTGCAGCAATTGCTCGCCAGGGTTTTCATGGGCCCCGGGTTTGGCGCCGGCCAGGGTCCAGCCGGCAGCGAGGTGGTCGCGCAATTGGCCGATCAGTACCGACGCAGGGCGCTCGCTGTTGTCGCGGATGCTACGGCCAACCCAACTGATGTAGAGCTGGTCACGCGCCGAGAGCAGGGCTTCGAGCAACAGGTAGCGGTCATCTTCGCGGCGAGAGCGGTCGCCTGGGCGGTAATCGCTGGCCATCAGGTCGAAGTCCAGCGGCGCTTGCGCGCGGGGGTAGTCGCCGTCGTTCATGCCCAGCAGGCATACCACCCGGAACGGGATGGCGCGCATGGGCATGAGGGTGCAGAAGTTCACCGAGCCGGCCAGGAAGCGCTGGGACAACTTGCCTTGGTCCAGGCCCGAGAGCCATGCCTCGCGGACCACGGTGAGCGGCAACGGGTCTTGCAGCCCGACGGTTTCGCACGTGGCGAGCCAGGTGTCACGCAGGTCCTGCAGTTGCATCAGCAAGAACTCGTCGTGCTCGTCCTCGGCCAGGAAGAATACCCGCAGCAACGCTTGCAGCCGCTCGCCCCACTCGGTTGCGCTGGCAGGCTGCGAAAGCGCCTGGCAAGCCACGTCGAGAGCATCGAGCAGGGCCACCAGCGGGCCGATCAGCGCGGCGTCGAGGCCGCCGATCTCGTCATAGGGCTCGATGCCATCGCAGCCTTCACCGACACCTACGGCGTAACCGAGCAGCATACGCCGCAGGCCAAACCGCCAGCTGTTTTGCTCGAGCCCCGTGGGCAGGCCCAGGGTGGCGCGCTGCTCGGCACTCAGGCCCCAACGGATGCCGGCGCCCTCGATCCAGCGGTGCAGGGTTGGCAGGTCGCTTTCCTGAATGGCGAAGCGGGCGCGTACGGCGGGCACGTCCAGTAGGTCGAGCACTTCACTCACGGCGAAGCGGCTTTCGGGCAGCTTGAGCAGGTGTTCCAGGGCGATCAGCAACGGCTCGCGGCCACGCTGGCCTTGATCGGTGAGGGTGAACGGAATGTAGCGCGGGTCGCTGCGCTCGAGCTGGCCGAAGACGGCACGGATATGCGGTGCGTAATCGTCGATCGCCGGGAGCATGACGATGATATCCCGTGGGCGCAGCGTGGGGTCGGCACTGAAGCGGGCGAGCAGTTGGTCGTGGAGGATCTCCACTTCGCGCTGCGGGCTGTGGGCCACATGGAAACGCACGGAGCGATCCTTGGCGGGGTCCACTGCAGGCCACAGCTCGCGGGTTTCGGCCAAGGGGCGCAGTTCGAGGATGTCGTCTTGCAACTGGCGCAGCAGGTTGTCGGGCGTCGCCTCTTGGAATAGGTCGATGCGGCCATCGCTGAACACACCGCGGTAGCTGCCAGGGTCGTCGTAGCTGTCGAGCAGGTTGATGTAGTCACGGCCTTGCTTGCCCCAGGCGGCCAGCAGTGGGTGGGCGTGCTGGTGCAGGGACTCGTCGTCCAGGTCCAGGGGCATGCCTTGCTTGCGCTGCTGGCGCTTGTATTGGTGCCGTAGCAGGTCCTTGTCGGCAACGATATCGGCCCAGTGATGGCGACAGGGGTTGTGCACGCACAGCAACACCTGGCTGAAGCGCGCCAGGCCGGCCAAGGCCTCCAGCGCCTGGGCCGGGAGAGACGAAATACCGAAGACGATCACCCGCTTCGGCAAGCCCGCGGGGGCGTGTTCGAGTCGATTGATACGTTCGATGAAGCGCTGATGGACACCGGCGCGGCTCTGGGCCATGCCCTGCTCGCCTACGTCCTCGAGCAATGCTCGCCACAATTCGGCCTGCCAACGGTTGCCTGCTGCCAGGGGCTTGCGCTCGCCCCGCGCGCTGTTGAGTACATGGCCACCCGCAGCCCAGTCCTTGAGCCAGTCGGCGCGGTAGACCTGGTATTGGTCGAACAGATCGGCCAGGCGCTCGGCCAGTTGGTAACGCTTGCGCAAGTCGCTGTCATCGGTCAGAAAGCGGCGCAGAGGCTCGAAGTGCTCCCGTTCGATCAACGCAGGCAGCAGGCGCATCAGGCGCCAGGTCAGCGGCGCTTTGTCCAGCAGCGAGACCTCGGGGATTTCGTCGCGACCCAACACCCGGCGGTAGAGCTGCCACATGAAGCTGCCCGGCAGTTGCACGTCGATCGCGGCGGCGATGCCGCAGCCACCTTGGTCGTCATCCTGCGGGTCTTCGGCCAGAGCCAGCTTGAGCCATTGGGCGATGCCGTTGCTCTGTACCAGGGCGATCTCGTTTTCCAGCGGCGCCAAGGGGTAGCGACGCATCCAGCTCACTACCAGGCTGCGCAGGTCGTCCAGGCGGTTGCCATGAACGACCATGAAGCCGGGGTGAAGATGGGCGGTGTTGAGCATCGGGAGGTCTCTGGCAGGCGCTGATGGCTGAGAGGGAACGATATCACGTAGGGAACAGGCATACGCCCTTTGTAGGAGCGGCCTTGTGCCGCGAATCGGGCGCGCAGCGGCCGTAGACCCCGGGCGCGGTTATCAGACCCGGAAAGACAAAACCCCTACCTGCTCGCGCAGATAGGGGTTTTGCGAAATGAATCTTGACGATGACCT